>JAEMRT010000216.1 GCA_016463225.1 Sphingopyxis sp.
TGAGTCGCTGGCCGCCGCGAATGACGATTTGATCCATCGGCTGTCTTTAGCGCACGGGCGCGGGCGCGCAAGCGGGGCCGAGCGAGGCGGTGGCCATCCGGCAGCATTCGCCGTGGCTTTCCGGTCCTGAATATGAAACTATCCTTGGTGATATTCGGGTTCCATCGGGGCGGTGCGAACCGAAACGACTTTTCAACGGGGAGAAGGTCATGCGGAAAAATCTCGTCACGATCACTACGTCTGCGGCGTTGATCGCCAGCCAGCTTGCCGTCCCGGCGATGCCGCAGTCGACCTATCCCTATCCGCCGCCAGGTGGGCCGCAGATCCAGCCGCCGCGGCCGGGCTATGATGGCTATGCAGGGACGATCCGCTGCGAATCGCGGGGCAACAACACCCAGCGTTGCAATGTCCGCACCGACAATCGCGTCGACTTGCAGCGTGTCATCGGCGGCCGCTGTTCAAAGGGCCGCGACTGGGGGTTCACCGCGAACCAGATCTGGGTTTCGGGCGGCTGCCGCGCTGAATTTGCTTATGGCTATGCCAATAGCGGTGGCTATCCGACCCCGCTGCCGCAGCCGGTTGACGACTATGCCGGGACGCTGAACTGCGAATCGTGGAACTATAAATATCAGCAGTGCAATGTGCCGACGAACAATCGCGTCGATCTGGTGCGCAAAATTGCGGGCAAGTGCAACGCGGGTCGGCAATGGGGCTATACCGGCGACTATATCTGGGTCGACAAGGGCTGCCGCGCCGAATTCGCCTATGGCTATCGCAACGTGCAGCCGACCCGGCCCGATAAGGACAAGGGGCCGAGCACCGGGCTGATCATCGGCGGGGTCGTCGTCGCTGGCGGGCTGCTTGCGTTGCTGCTCAGCAAGAAGAAGAAATCGGCCGACGGGGCGGCCGAGGAAAGCGCGGCGGCGCATCCGCCACGCGGACCGGCGACGTTGAGCGCAAACCTGAGCAGTCTGCCCAGCGCGTCGCGGCCCTCGGTGCAAAATTGCATGGCCGATGCCGCACGCCAGATCGGGGTGACCGGGGGGACGAAGCTGTCCTATGACAAGCTGGTCTCGCTCGAACAGGGCAATGGCGGCTGGCGGATCCGCGCCGCGATGACCGCGACCTACCCCGACGGCACCAAGTCGGTCGAAATGTATTGCCGGGCCACGCCGAGCGAGATCATTCAGTTGGATTTCTCGTAGCGACGATTTTGCCCCTCTTCTATCCGGCATCCCGGTCTTCGCCGGGATGCCGATATTGGGGACTGAGTTTACGCCAACAGTGCCTCTTCGACCTGACCAAGCCGGTCCTTGCCAAAGAACATCGCGTCGTCGACGAAAAAGGTCGGGATGCCGAACACCCCGCGCGCGACCGCGGCTTCGGTGTTGGCGACCAGCTTCGCCTTGATCTCGGGCTCCTGTGTCCGCGCCAGCAGCGCGGGGCCGTCGAAGCCGTTCGCCGACAGGAAGGTTGTGATCACCTCGGGATCGTCCATCTTCAGCCCGTCTTCCCACATTGCGCGGTTCACTGCGTCGATATAGTCGTCGAGCACGCCTTCATCGTCGGCGACGATCGCGCCGCGCATGATCGTCAACGTGTTGACGGGAAAATGCGGATTGATCCTGAATTTGTTCAGTCCATGCTTTTCGATGAAGCGCCGCATCTCCAGATTTTCATAGGCGAGCTTGGCCGGCGCATCGGCATATTGGATCATCGGCGCCTTGTTGCCCGTCGCCTTGAAAATGCCCCCGAGCAGACACGGCGTGATGAGAAGGTCGGCGCCGGTGCGGTCGAGCAGTTCGGGCAGCGCCTTCATCGACAGATAGGCGTTGGGGCTGCCGAAATCGAAGATCAGTTCCAATGTCTTTTGGGCGGTTTTGGTCACCATTTTTCTCCCCAGGGGCGAAGGTCGAGTTCGTGCGTCCAAGCGCTTTTCGGCTGCTTGTGGAGCATCACATAATTGGCGGCGATCGCAGCCGGGTTGAGGATCAGATCCTGCGCCTTGGCATTGTCGAAATCGGGGTGGCGGCCCTTGATGAAATCGGTGTCGATCGCGCCGTCGATGACGGTGTGGGCGACATGGATACCCTGCGGCCCCAGTTCGCGCGCCATCGCCTGAGCGAGCATACGAAGCGCCGCCTTGGCACCCGAGAAAGCGGAAAAACCTGATCCGCCGCGCAACGATGCCGTCGCGCCCGTGAAGATGATCGTGCCGCGGCCGCGCGGGGTCATCCGCTTTGCCGCTTCGCGCCCCATCAGAAAGCCGCCGAGGCACGCCATTTCCCACACCTTGGTGTAAACGCGCACCGTCGTCTCGGTGATCGGGAAATTGACGTTGGCGCCGATGTTGAACACCGCAACCTCGATGGGGCCGACCTCGGCTTCGACCTGATCGAACAGCGCGATCATTGCCGCTTCGTCGCGCGCGTCGCCGGCGAAGGCGCGCGCCTGATACCCGTCGTCGCGGATCGACTGCGCCAGCGCCTCGAGCTGGTCGGCATTGCGTGTCCGCCGGTTGACGCAGGCGGTGAGGCCTTCGGCGGCGAAGGCGCGGGCAATGGCGCCGCCGGTGGCGTCTCCGGCCCCGATGATGACGGCTGCGGGATTGGGCATGTGCGACTCTCCTCTTGCGCTTGATAGTAACTATGATAATCATAGTGACAAGAGATTTCTGGCGGCTTGCTTCATTTCTGTTCTCCGGCGAAAGCCGGGATCCGGAAGGAGAGGGCCGCGGTAGCCGCTCTGGACCCCGGCTTTCGCCGGGGAACGGCCTAGGAGAATAGTGTTTGCCCAGACGCGCCGATCTGTCAGCGACCTTTTGCCCCGTCGGCCGCTCCGCCGAACTGCTAGGCGATCGCGCGGTGCTGCTGATACTGCGCGACCTGTTTTTCGGCAATCGGCGGTTCGAGATCATTGCCGCGAATACCGGGCTTGGCCCGCAGCTCGTGTCGGCGCGACTCAAGGTGCTTGAGAGTGAAGGCGTGGTCGAGCGACGCGCCTACCAGGCGCGTCCCGTCCGCCACGAATATTGGCTGACCGCCAAGGGCAAGGATCTGTTCGATGTGCTCTATGCGATGCGCGGCTGGGCCGAACGGTGGGCGTATCGCGACGGCGAGACCGGCGGCGGACCGGCGATGCGTTACATCCACCGCGCGTGCGGGACCGACGTCGGGACGGCGGTGGTGTGTCCGGGATGCGGTGATCCGCTGGGCTATGGTGATTTGAAGGGGGAGCCATCGGCGGCGCTCAAGGCCGAGCAGGCGCGTCGCGCGGGTTAGATTACGCTTTCTCCAGCGTGCATTGCAGCGGGTGCTGGTTCTGCCGCGCGGCATCCATCACCTGATTGACCTTGGTCTCGGCGACTTCATAGCTGAACACGCCGCACACCCCGACGCCCTGCTGGTGGACGTGCAGCATCACCTGCGTCGCCTGTTCGATGTCCATGTTGAAAAAGCGCTGGAGCACCATCACGACGAATTCCATCGGCGTATAATCGTCGTTGAGCAGCAGCACCTTGTACATCGACGGCTTTTTCGCCTTCGCGCGGGTGCGTGTGGCGATGCCGACGCCGGGGGTGCCGGGCGAGCCGTCGTCCTTGTCCGCCATGGCGCGGACCGCAAGCTGGTTGGGAGCAGAAAGCATCATGGGCAGGAATATCGCAAGCCGCGGGCGAAGCGCAAGGGGCGTGCGCGCGGTTTTTAACCTCTTGTTCGCCAGCCGGGGTCGGCTGGTCTGACTAAACAAGAACCGCCCGCTTCCTGGGGAAGCGGGCGGTTCTTGTTTAGTCAGACC
>JAEMRT010000116.1:0-12384 GCA_016463225.1 Sphingopyxis sp.
CGACGATGATGTCGGTCCGCATGAAATCGCGAGCATTGTTGATGAGATAGCCAAGCCCCGCCGAGGCATTGATCTGTTCGGCAACGACCAGGACGAGGATGGACACTGACAGGGCGTAGCGCAGCCCGACCAGCAGCGAAGGGAGCGCCGAGGGCAGGATGACGTGCCAGACCTGTTCCCAGCGGCTGAGGCCGAAGCTCTTGGCAGCGTCGAGAAGGCGCAGATCGACGCCGCGTATGCCGCTATAGAGGTTGAGATAGACAGGAAAGATAGTGCCAAAGGCGATCAACGCGACCTTGGGGGTTTCACCGATACCGAACCAGACGATGAACAGCGGCGTGAGCGCGAGTGCGGGAATGGTGCGCTTGATCTGCATAAGCGGATCGACCGCCAGTTCACCGGCACGCGATAGGCCAGCGATCAGGCCGAGGCCCACGCCGAGGCTGACGCCGATGAGCAGACCGGCAGCGACGCGGGCAAAGGAGACGAGCAGGTTGGAAGGGAGTTCGCCCGATATGACCATCTCCAGCAAGGTGCCAATGACAGCCGAGGGTGCCGCCAGCGTGCGTTCGGGAATCAGGCCGGTGCGCGACCCCAGTTCCCACAGCAGCAGCAGCAGCAGGGGGGAGAGCCAGCGCCCGCCAAAGCGCGACAGCGAAAAGCTGCGCTCGCTCGGGGCTGGCAATGCCCCGCTGGCTATTGTCAAAACCGTCATATTCTCGCCCTTTTGATCATGATGAGAAGCCCACCACCATTTCTCTACCAATTCAATTAAGTTTTTCATGACCCACCTATTGGGATATTTGATAGCTGGGCATTGGCCGCATTTTTCGGCCCGCCTGACGTGGAATATGGCTGTTTCGCGGGCATTGTCCGGCAGAGACCAAGAATTTCATGGGATCGATAAATCTCTACTATTTTGATTGATATATGAGCATCGTCGATAAGGGCGGATGCCGGTGCCGACTGCGGGACGGGCGCTTCCAATATGTTCATGAGGTGTATCGTGCCGGTCAATTTGCCGACCAATTTGCTGCGCAGCTTCGTCGCTATCGTCGACACCGGCTCGATGCTGAATGCGTCGGAACAGGTGTTCGTGACGCAATCGGCGCTCAGCCTGCAGATCAAGCGGCTGGAGGAGCTGGTTCAGCAGAGCCTGTTCCTGCGCGAAGGGCGGCGATTGACGCTGACGAGCGCGGGCGATGTGCTGCTCGATTATGGGCGGCGAGTGCTGAGCCTGCATGACGAGGCGGTCGCGGCGGTCAGCGCGGGTCGCTTTGCCGGTCCGGCGCGTATCGGCATGGTGCAGGATTTTGCCGACACGCTGCTGACCGGCCTGCTTTCACGCTTTGCCGAACTGCATCCCGACGCGCAAATCTACGCCCGTGTTGCCGGGACGGCGGAGTTGCAGACTTTGCTCGACCGGCGCGAGCTGGACATATTGCTGGGCTTTGCCGCGCCTAACGATCCCCATGCGGTGACCGTCGCGCCGATGAGCTGGTATGGCGAAACCGCGCTAGCGGAGCGTGAGGTCATCCCGCTCGCCGTGCTGGAAGAGCCGTGCCGCTTCCGCGAGGCAGCGATCCGCGCGCTGGAGGATGCTGGACTGCAATGGCGAATCACGGTGGAGACGCCGAATCTGGCGACGTTGAAGGCCGCCGTCGGCGCGGGGCTTGGCATTACCTGCCGCACGCATCTGTTCCTGGGGGACGATGCGGTTCTCGATCATGATAGCCTGCCATCGCTGCCCCGCGTGGCTGCGATCCTGCGGGCGGGGGACAGGCTGGACAAGGCTGCGAGCCGTCTGGCGGAACTGGCGCGGGAGACGGTTCAGGCGCTCTGAACCGTCGATATCCCAAACCCTTCAATAGCCCCGCGACGGATCGACAATGTCGCTGGGTTTTTCCCCGCGCACGAAACGGGTCAGATCATCCTGCACCTTCTCCAGCAACCGGTGGCGAACCAGCGTGTGGTTGCTGGAGATATGCGGGGTGAGGCGCACTTGGCTGTGGGTGTAGAGGAGATGGCCTTCGGGCAGCGGCTCCGGTTCGGTCACGTCGAGCGTGGCAAAGCCCAACGGCCCGTTGTCGAGCGCATCGACCAGAGCGGTTTGATCAATCACGGAGCCGCGGGCAACGTTGATGATGTGCGCGCCGGGTTTCACCTTGGCCAGGAGCGCCTCATCGAACAGGTGGCGGGTTTCCGGGGTCGCAGGCACGGCGATGACGATATGGTCGGCGCGCCCGACCAAGGTTTCGATATCACGGACAAGCTCGACCCCATTGAGGCCCGACTGGGTGCCGGATCGACGGACGCCGATGACTTGCGCGCCCAGCGCCAGCCCGCGCCGGGCGACCGCAACCCCAATCGCGCCAAGGCCGACAATGCCGATGGTCGTGCCCGATACACGGCCAAGCGGCGCATGGACCCATTGCGCGCGCGATCGGGCCGTCACCGCCTCCAGATTCTTGGCATGGGCATAGATGGCGGCGATGACATAGTCGGCAATCTCTTCCGACGCGACGCCGCGCCCGCAGGTGACGAGTGGCGCGTCGAGCAGCCAGTCGGGATAGAAATCCACGCCCGCCGACGCGCTATAGACCCATTTCAGGCGACCCGGCCAGATATTGGGGCGCGCATGAAGCGGCTGCCTCCAGGCGAGCGAGGGGCGGACGAGCAATATGTCGGCCTCACTGGCGGCGGTCCAGGGTTCATCCTCGGCCACGTCGATCAATGTCGGGGCGGACGGATGCAGGCCAAGGCTGCGGTTGAAATCGGCTTCCATCTGGCTGGCGATGATCAGCGACATTTCAGCGTCCCTTCAATTCCCAAGCGCCGCGCGGCCCGCTGCGATCAGGATCGTGTCGGTCTGGGGCGAATGGATGCGGCTGCACAGCACGTCGCGATAATGGCGTTCGAGCGGATTTTTGCGGCTGATGCCGGGGTTGCCGGTCAGCTCCAGGCCTATTTCGACGGCCCGGATGGCGTTGGCGGTGGCGACATATTTGATAGTGTTCACCTCCGCCGCACCGGGCGGATCACCGGCATCGTGGCGCGCAGCCGCGTCGCGGACCAGCGTGCGATTGACCTGCAACAGGGTTTCGATCTCGCCGAATTTCTCCTGCACGCGCGGCAGGGTGGCCAGCGATGCGCCCAAATTGGTTGGCACCCGATCATTGAGATAGGCGCGCAGCCAATCGCGCGCGGCGCGTGCCACGCCATCATAGATGGTGGAGATGGCCAGCGCATTCCAGATCGCCAGCCCCGGATCGGCGGCCGCGCTCGCCCATTGTTCAGGCCGGCGAATGTCGACCGCATGGTCTAGCGGCGTGGGCGTATCGGTGAAATGGACCGCATGACTGACCGTGGCGCGCATCCCCAGATGGTCCCAGACCGGCTCAATCTCTATGTCTGGGCTGTCCGCTTTTACCAGGAAATTGCCGACGCGCGGATTTTGCTCATCAGTCCTGGCCCAGACCGAAAGCCAGTCGAGACCGGTCGATCCGGTGGAGTAGATTTTCGTGCCGCTGATCGCCCAGCCGTCAGCGGTGCGCCGCGCGACCGTGGCGGGCAGGCCGCCGCGCACGGGCGTCCCCAGTTCCGGTTCCACCCGCAGCCCGCCGATCAGCCCCCTGCCCGCCACCGCATCGCGCGCCAGCCGCTCGTAAATGTCCTTTGGCCAGCCCTGCGCCCGCGCTGGAGAGGCATGATAATGATAGGTCATGAACAGGATCAGGGCGGTCGATGGTTCGCCCTTGGCGACGGCTCCCAAGACCCGGATCGCCTCGGACAAGGATGCGCCCCGACCGCCCAGATCGCGCGATACGGTAAGGCCGATCAGCCCTTCGCGCGCCAGAAGATCGAAATTGGCGCGGGGAAATTCGCCGCTGCGGTCATAGGCTTCGGCGGTGGCGGCAAGTTGCCGGGTCACGCGATCGAGCAGGTCAGCAGACACCGGCGCTGCGGACGGAGGTGTGTCGAGGAGTATCGGCTGGCTGGCCATCGTTTCAGCCTCTCTTTGGAATGACGGAGTTGAAGCGGGTGTCCCATAGCGGGCGGACGTCCACCGGCTTGGGCAGCAAGCCCTGTTTGAAGAACAGGTCAGCAACCTGCTGTTGCGAGGCGATGGCGGCGTCGGTGACGGGGCGCAGCTCGAACGAGGCGCTCTTGCGCTGGAACTGATCGACAACATAGGCGCGCGGCACGCCGATATCTTGCGCGATAATCCCGGCCCATTCTTCCTGATGCGCGACCGCCCAGCCAAAGGCTTTCTGGACGAGGCCCAGATAGTCGCCGATCAGCTTTGCCTTGTCAGGATCGGCCAGCGCATCGACATGGGCGGCGACCAGATAATTGCCCGACAATATGCCATAAGCAGTGCGCAGCACCCGCGCCCCTTCCGTCGCGACGGCGCGCTGGATCGGGAAGCCGTAAATCGCCCATGCATCGAGCGCCCCTTGTGAAAAGGCGGCGGCACCGTCGGACACGCCCATGGCAACGGGCGTAATGTCATCCCAGCTCAGCCCCGCTTGTTCGAGCATACGAATCAGGAAATATTGGGTCGTGGTCGCCCGGACATAACCTACGCGCTTGCCCTTGAGATCGGCGATGGAGCGCGCCTTGGACCCTTTGGGCACCAGCACCACCTGATTATTGACGTCGCCATGGGCGACCGCGATCTGGCGGAAGCTCTGGATGGTGGAAGCGGCGGCGAAGATGGGCGGGATTTCGCTCATGCCACCATAGTCGAGCGAACCGCCATTCAGCGCCTCCACCACCAGATGGCCGGACTGAAATTCGCTATATTGGAGATCGAATCCCTCAGGCTTGATCCCCGCCGCCTTGAACAGCAGCCGCGTGTCCCCCTCCCCCTTGCCGGTGATGGACACGCGCAACCGGGGGCGGCCGCTTTCGCTTCGACCGCATCCGGTCAACAGCAGGGCGCTCCCAGCGGTGGCACCCAGAAATCCACGCCTGGACCACATGCTAGCGTGCGCCCGCGCCCTTTGGTGCCGGGTCGACGGCCCGTTCAAACAGGATCACATCGGGATCACGCAGAAATTCGCGCCTTGCCAGCTCACGCAGGCGTAGCCAGCCGCGCTTCAGGGAATGCAACAAGGTCATAATCGTCCTTCTCTCGTGCAGATGAACGATTTATCTATTGCAACAGTAGAGATAAGTCCCACAAGCAATGCTCTGCCAATGATTAGAAATGCTTGATTCATGTTGAAGGTCGACCACGCCACCATCATTGGAGGAGGCTTCAGCGGCACGTTGCTGGCGATCAACCTGCTGCGCCACGGGTCGTTGCGGGTGACGATGGTGGAGCGCCGGCCCGACCGGCTGGGACGGGGCCTCGCCTATGGGGCAGCGCAGGCGGACCATATATTGAACGTGCGCGCCGCTAATATGAGCGCACTGCCCGACCAGCCGGGCCATTTCACCGCATGGCTGACGCAGGCGGGGCTGGGGCAGGAAGGCAGCTTTGCGACGCGGCGCGATTATGGTGCCTATCTGTGCGCGATGCTGGATTCGGTGCGGGGACTGGCAGGAGACCGGCTGACCGTGCTGGAGGATGAGGCGATCGATCTGGTGCTTGATCCGGCCGGCGCGCAGGTGGCGTTGCGATCGGGAGCGACGATCGCGACCGATGTTGTGATTATCGCGCCCGGCAATCTGCCGCCCCATGACCTGCCCGCTTTGGCTGGAATAGCCAGCCCCGCCTATGTCAATAATCCCTGGGCCGCCGATATCGCGAAGGGGCTGGGCGAGGCTGATACGGTCCTGCTACTGGGCAGCGGGCTGACCGCGGTGGATTGCGCGCTGAGCCTGAACACTGCCGGTTTTGCGGGGCGGATCATCGCCCTGTCGCGGCGCGGGCTGTTGCCACATTGCCATGCGCCCGCCCCGCCCTATGCACCGCGTCGCGAACGACCACGAGGACCGGCATCCGCGCTGGTCCAAATGGTCCGTATGCGCGCAGCGGAGATTGGCTGGCGCAATGCGGTCGATGAGCTGCGCCCCTTCACCCCCGACATGTGGCGCGCCGCCAGCCCCGCCGAACAAGCCCGTTTCCTGCGTCATTTGCGGCCCTATTGGGATGTCCATCGCCATCGCATCGCGCCGCCGGTCGCTGCACGGCTGGCGGCGATGCAGGCGGAAGGGCGATTGCACGTCCGCGCAGCCAAGGTTGTTGATGCGATCGCGGTGGAATCGGGCATCAGCATGGCCGTGCGCGGACGCGGGCAGGACGCGATCGAGCGGATCGATGCTGCGCGGGTGGTCAATTGCACCGGGCCACTGGGCGACCTGCGCCGCACGGGCGACCCCCTACTGCAAAATCTCCATGCGCGCGGTGCGATCCGTCCCGATCCGCTGGCTATCGGCATCGACGTGGACCAGCAGTGCCATGCCATTGCCGATGACGGATCGGCGCAGGCCCGCCTGTTCGTCGTCGGCCCGATGACACGCGGCGCGCATTGGGAGATTGTGGCGGTGCCAGACATTCGGCGGCAAGTGTGGACGCTGGCGCGGCAGATTACAGGCGCACATTGGGTCGAGGCGGAAGGGCTTTAGCGCCAGGCCAACGTCGGCGCGACAGGGATCGAATCCCGCTCTATTTGCCCAAATCATATGTCGTCGAGGACTTGGCGTTGGTTGGCGCTGGGCGCCTCCAGTAAAACCGGGCGTGGTTTTCCTGAAAGGCATAGTCATGACCCAGAAACGGCATATCAAACTCGGCTTCATCCTGCATGGCGTAGGGCGGACATGGAACGACTGGCGGCATCCCGACCGCGACGTCAACGCCAGCACCAGCCTTGCCCATTATCAGAAGCAGGCCGCCAGCGCGGAGCGGGGGAAGTTCGACTTCCTCTTCGTCGCCGACAGCCTGTCGATCACCGAGAAGTCCAGCCCGCATTATCTCAACCGCTTCGAACCGATCACGATCCTGTCGGCGCTGGCCGCCACGACATCGCGCATCGGACTGGTCGGCACATTGACGGTCAGCTATTCCGTACCGTTCAACGTCGCGCGGCAATTCGCATCGCTCGACCATCTGAGCGGCGGGCGCGCGGGGTGGAATGTCGTGACGTCCTGGCTGGGCGATACCGCCGCCAATTTCAGCAAGACCGAACATCCCGCCCATGCCCTGCGCTATCGCATTGCGGGCGAACATCTGGACGTGGTGCAGGGGCTTTGGGACAGCTGGGATGACGGCGCGCATGTCGGCGACAAAGACAGCGGACAGTTCGTCGATCCCGACAAGCTCCACCGGCTGGACCATAAGGGCGAATTTTTCCAGGTGCGCGGGCCGCTGAACATCAAGCGCACGCCACAGGGGCAGCCGGTCATCTTCCAGGCGGGCGCATCAGAAGATGGTCGCAATTTCGCCGCGCGTCGGGCAGAGGTGATCTTCACCCATGCTCCGACACAGGATGAGGGCCAAGCCTATCTGGCCGATGTCAAGGCACGCGCCAAGGGACTGGGCCGTGACCCCGACCAGCTGTTCATCCTGCCGGGCATCGCCCCGATCATCGGCGACAGCTACGAGGACGCTGAAGCGCGTTATCGCGAATTGGCGGCGCTGGAGTCGATCGCCACCGGGCTTGGCTTCCTGTCACGCACCTTCAACGACCATGATTTCCGCCAATATGATCTGGATGCCCCATTCCCCGATGTCGAACATATCGGCCTCAACAGCCAGCAGAGCGCTACGCTGCGGATTCTGAACGAGGTGCGGGCAGAAAATCTGACGCTGCGGCAGGTGGTCGAACGGCTGGCGAGCCCGCGTGGCGCCTTTGTCGGATCGGCCGAAACGGTGGCGGATCGCTTGCAGGACTGGTTCGAGAGCAGCGCGGCGGACGGCTTTGTGGTGTTCGAGCCATTGCCGGGACAGCTGGACCTGTTCGTCGACAGGGTGATCCCCATTCTTCAGGCGCGTGGCCTATTCCGCACGGACTATGAGGGCACGACCTTCCGCGAACATCTGGGCCTGCCAGTGCCGGAAAACCGCTATTCAGTAGGTAAAAACCGCAAAAGCGCGGCCTGATGCGCGCTTCGCGCAAACCGGTGCGATAGAGATCGGACCGCATCCCCAAACATCAGGGGTATATAGGCAACCGGCGTCGCTCCTGAGAGCGGCGCCGGTTTGTCCGATCAGCCGTTCAGCTTGTCCTTGACCGCCTTGGCCGGCGTGAAACCCAGCTTCTTCGACGCGGCGATCTGAATGGTCGCACCGGTCGAGGGGTTGCGGCCTTCGCGCGCTTGCGAATCCTTCACCTTGAACTTGCCGAAGCCATTGAGGGATACTTCTTCGCCCTTCGCGGCGGCATCGGCGATGGCAGCAAAAACACCGTCGACAATCTTGCGGGCATCGGCCTTAGTGATGCCATGTGCCGAGGCAACGCCGTCGGCCAGATCGCTATTGTTCATAAAAAGCCTTTCTTAGGGGTTATTGCCTAGTCCGCATAACCAAGGCTGAGGCGCTGGTCTATATGCCAAGTGCCGCAATCTTAGGCTTAGCGCGACGTTTAGGCCGATTTTCCTGTCCTTTGTCGCACTTGGCCAGTTTCGGAACGGCCGATCGACTAAAGCTGGTTGTCCAAACCAGCCGCATGGCGCGCAGCGATATAGCCAAAGGTCAGGGACGGGCCGATGCTTGCGCCCGCGCCGGGATAGACATTACCCATCACCGATGCGGTCGAAACCCCGGTGGCGTAGAGGCCTGCGATCACATTGCCATCGGCGGTGACGACGCGGCCCTTGTCGTCGGTGATGACGCCGCCATAGGTGCTGACGTCCCCCGGCACGACCGGAACGGCGTAGAAGGGCGCCTTGTCGATCGCACCGATGGCGCTGCGCTGCGAGAATGGATCGCCGACGAAGCCGCAATTGTCATAGGCGCGCTCACCCCGGTGGAAATCCTCGTCCACGCCCCTGGCCACATGCCCGTTCCAGCGCGCCACGGTCGCCGCCAGTGCGGCGGGATCGACATGGATGCTGGCGGCCAGTCCCTCGATCGTGTCGGCGGTGTTGAGATAGCCGCTTTCGATCCAGTTTTCGGGGATCTTCTTGTCGATAAATTTGCCCGCGATCGCGTAGAGTTCCACATATTGGCGGTCGAGTATGGCCCAGCTGGGAACCGACGGGGCGACGAGATTCCGTTTGCGCATATTTTCGCAATAGAGTTCGTAACTGCCGCCTTCGTTCATGTAGCGCTGGCCGCTCTGGTCGACCAGGATCGCGTGGGGCTTGCCGGTCATCGACTGGGCACCGGGCGCGACATAGAGCTTGTCCCAGCCGGGCGCGAGGGTCATCTGGTAGCCAACCAGCTGGTCCATCTGCGCCAACTGGCCGCCGACCCGTTCCAGTTCGCGGTGCATCTCTCCGGTGTCGCCCTCGGCGGTTTGCGACCATTGCGCCTGCGTGCCAGGCATATAGGCATCGCGCATCGCCTGGTTCCGGGCAAAACCGCCCGCATTGATGAGGACGCCAAGTCGCGCGCCGATCCGCCATGGCTTGCCATCGCGCATCGTCACGACGCCGGTGGCTGTCCCATCCTCGATCACCAGTTCGCTGACCGGCGCGTTCAGTCGCAGCTCTGCGCCCGCCGCAAGACCGGCCTTGAGCAGGCGTCCCTGCAACGCGCCGCCCGCCGTGGTATGTTTGCGCCCCAGCACCAGATCACGCAGTGTGCGCAGGATGATCCGCCCCAGCATCTTGCCCGACGCTTTGTTGGTCCGGCGATGGCCCTGTGCCTCCATCCCCTCGACCAGCGTCACGTTAAATTCGGCAAAGCCCTTGCGCAGCTTGTCGCGCCATGACCCCAGTTCCTTGCGATCGAAGGGTTTGGCGACCACCGTGCGCGACGTCTTGCAGCCGCCCGGCAGCTCATCATAATAGTCCGGCCAGAAGGTTGCGCCGCGTTGCAGCGCCACGCCCTTGTCCACCAGAAAGTCGATCGCGCGGGGTGCCTGCGTCACATAGGCCAGCCGTTTTTCGCGCGAGGTGCCGGGAGCGGGTGTGCCGTCCAGCTCCTGCAAGGCGTCGAGATAGGTCATGGCCGCATCGGCGCTGTCCTGTTCTCCGTCGGCCAGCATGAAGCGATTGGCGGGAATCCACATGACGCCACCCGACTTGGCGGTCGTGCCGCCGGCCCAGGCCGTCTTTTCGAGGATGACGACCGACTTGTCGGCATGGCGCATGACCAGCGCGGAGATCATCGATCCAGCGCCGCTGCCCACGACCACCCAGTCGAACGTCTCGTCAAACCCGGCCATGCTCCGCTCTCCCTTATGTCTTGCCGCGAAGCTATAGCGCGATGACAGGGAATGGCAGCTCGCGCGGGCAAACGGGCTGCGCTTATCGCCATGGCGACGTTGGCAGGGGCACGGAGCATGATAAGGGAGGGGCAAGGAGACCCGCGCATGAGCCAGCCACTGCCCCTGTTCCAGACGATTTTGCTCGAACGACGCGAACGGTTGCTGGTCGTGACGCTCAATCGGCCCGATGCGCTGAACGCGGTCAATCTGACGCTGCATGACGAATTGCCCGAAGCGCTAACCTTTGCGGCGACCGACCCTGCGTCCGACGTCATCCTGCTGACCGGCGCAGGGCGCGCCTTTTCGGCTGGTGGCGACACTGCGCATATGGAGCATAATGCCGCCAACCCGCATCTGTTTGACCATGAAGCGCGGCAGGCCAAGCGGATCGTCTTTGCGATGCTGGACATTGAAAAGCCTGTCGTGTGCCGGATGAATGGCCATGCGGTGGGTCTGGGCGCGTCGATCGCCTTATTGTGCGACGTGATATTTGCCGCCGAGGGTGCCAAGATCGGTGATCCGCATGTCGGCATCGGGCTGGTTGCCGGGGATGGTGGCGCGCTGGTGTGGGCGCAGCGGATCGGGCTGGCCAAGGCCAAGGAATATCTGCTGACTGGCGAGTTGCTGTCTGCGCGCAAGGCGGCGGAGATCGGGCTGATCAATCACTGCGTCGCGCCGGAGGAACTGGACGGGGTTGTGGAAGCCTTTTGCAGCAAGCTGCTGGCGGGCGCGCCCAATGCGATCCGCTGGACGAAAGTGCTGACCAATATGGAGTTGAAGCGGATAGCCAGCGCCGTGATGGAGGCAGGGATCGCCTATGAATCGCTCAGCGTCCGCAGCGATGATCATCGTGAGGGGATTGCGGCGTTGAAGGAGAAGCGCGCGCCGCGGTTTACGGGGCAGTAGAATATGAGGTCTGGTTATGGCGTCAGTTGACGTCCGCCAGTCGCACCCAGCGGCGGGTTTCGCTCGACAGGCGGATCGCTTCCTGAAGGCGTTCGACCTCCAGCGCTTCGGCAAAGTCCGGGGCGCCAGCGCCGCGACCATGGATCGCTTCGACCATTGCGTGCATCGATAGCGCCATCGGGTAGCTGGGCTGAGGTTCGCTCTGCCAGTCGAGGGCGATGCCCGGCGCGCTTTTGTAGCGGTCGGAGATAGCGATCTCTTGCAATTCCCCGCCCAACTGACCGCCGCGCAGGGTGCAGTCGCGCGCGGTCGGGAAGGTGGGCGAGGAAGCGACCAGTCGCCCCTTGCTGCCAAAGACATCGGCCAGCCAGCCGTCGTGCAGCGCCATGCTCCAGCTGATCTGCATCTGCATGGTGAGGCCGCTTTCGAAGCGCAGGATGACATTGGCGAAATCATTGGTTTCGGGCGTGATTGCGTCGCCATCGGGGAAGCGCCATGCGCGCAATATCTGGCTGTCGTCCGCAACCAGTTCGGCGACAGGGCCGAACAATTGGCGCAGCATGTAGAGGGCGTGGCTGCCATTATTGCGGACGGCGGAGACCCCCTGCCCACTTTGCGCGAACCAGTTATAGGGGAATTGTTTGACCGGGCTGTTGAACAGCGACAGGTTGAAATGGCAGGTGCCACCCAACGGACTGCCGATATAGTCTGCGTCCAGCATCGCCTTCATCTGGGCATGGGCTGGCAGCCATTGGGAGAAGGCATCGACCACGCCGATGCTGGTCCCCGCACGCCATGCGGCATCGATCGCCTTCGCCCCGGCCCAGTCAGGGGCGTGAGGGCTGGCATTATACACATGTTTGCCATTGGCCAGCGCGGCCAGCACCATAGGCAGGCGAACGCTGGGCCTTGTCCCCAGATCGACGATGTCGATATCCGGGTCGGCGCACATTTCGGCTGCGTTCCAGAAGGCGCGCGGCAGGTTCAGGCGGTCGGCGGCGGCGCGGGCAGTTTCCTCCCGCGATGTGCAGATCGCGGTGACGTCTACGCCGGGAATGGCGCGCCAGGCGGGCAGATGGGCGAAGGCACCCCAAGCGGCGCTGACGATGCCGACGCGCAATGGTCTCATTCGATCGTGCCGAGGACCGTACCGACT
>JAEMRT010000116.1:12394-14093 GCA_016463225.1 Sphingopyxis sp.
TTCGCCGGGCTGGGCAATGATGCGCAGCGTGCCGCTGGCGGGCGATTCCACTTCATTGGCCGACTTGTCGGCTTCGAGCAGATAGAGCGGCTGGCCTTCCTCGACCTGCGCGCCATCTTCGGCGAGCCATTCGGCGATCTGGGCCTCGGTCATCGAAAAGCCGATTTTGGGCAGCAAAATGTCGGTCGCCATAGTCTTGTCCCTCATGCAAACAGGAATGTCTCTTGGCATCCGTCATGCCCGCTCCGGCGACGGTGCGGCAATGCGCAGGGGCGATGATGCAGCCAATATCGTTGCCGCGATAGCGCCCGAAATCAGTAGCCGCGGCTGTCGGTCCAGTCCTCGGTCTCGCCGGGCTTGTAGGTCTTGCCGGGGGTCTTGCCGGATGCCGTCTTGAGGTCGAAGCCGATCGGGTCTGCGCCGCCCTCGATCCCGACGCCGAAGGAGGAGAGCGCCCAACTGGTCATCACATAATGGCCGATGGAGAATACCAGATCCATCTGCTGCTGCTTGGTGAAATGGCGGCCCAGCACGGCCCAGTTGGCGTCGCTGATGGTGCCGTCGGCGATGAGTTCATCAACCGAGCGCAGCACGGCGTCGTCCGCCTCGTCCCAATTGCCGCCCGCGGGATAATCGCGGATGGCGGCGATATCCTCCAGCGTCAGGCCGGCGTTCAGGCCATAGCCGACATGATTATGCCATTCATAGGCGGACTTCACGGCCCATGCGACGCGCAGGATCAGCAGCTCCAGATGCCTGGTCGACAGTGAGTTGGACATAAGCAGATGCTTGCCCCAGACATTATACATCTTGCCCAGCGCAGGATGGTTGGCCATGACCATTAACACATTGGTTTTAGAGCCTTCTTCCCAGGAATTTGGCTCACCCCAATAGGAAAACACCTCCCGCGCATCGTCGGTCCACTCCTCGCGCGGCAGCGGCAGGATGCGGGGTTTGATGTCGGTCATGGCTGGGGCACTCCTTGGGTCAGTGCGGCCGCTTCACTGTCGCAGCCGGTGGGCCGGGCCTTGGCACGGGCGATATCCTTGCGCGCGGCCTTCATGTCTTTCTGGAACGTCCGGTCGGCGTTCAGCCGTGCGAACACGACCGTGGCGGCAAGGCGGCCTTCCTCGGTATCGCTGAGCCAATGGACGTTGCAGACGCGGCGGCTGTCGCCAAAGGCGCGACCGCGCGCGACCAGGGCCGGGGCAATGTCCGGGCGCAACTCGGCCAGCACCAACCCCCAGCCATAGCCGATGGCGCTGTGGCCGGACGGATAGGAGCCGTCCTTGCGCAGCATCGGCTCCCAGTCCGGCGTGCAGGTGGGTTGACCATTGACCATGAAGGGGCGCGGGCGGGCGTAGCGATGCTTGATCGCGCTGGTGGACATGCCGAAATCGGCAATGGTCCGGCGCAGCAGCCGGTCGAGCCGGGGCGTCGTGTCCGGGCCGATCGCAACGCCGAGCGTGCAGGAGAAGGTCGCGGTCGCCTTGGGACTAAGCAAATCGGCGTCTGCGGTCGCGAGCGTCCAGCGCGGGCCGCCTCTCAGCGTCAGCGCGGCCTTCGCTCCCTCCTCATCGCGGGCCAGCGCGGCGGAGCCGGGTGCGGGCGGCGGCGGGGCAAAGCTGTCGGGCAATGGCCCGCTCTTGAGATAGCCCGTGCCCAGCCGGGGGGCGGCGGGTTCGGCTGCGACGCTGGG
>JAEMRT010000035.1:0-11946 GCA_016463225.1 Sphingopyxis sp.
CTTCATGGTCCAGACTATCATAGTCTCTGGGCCACTCAGCGGGGGGCAGATCAGATGGGCAATTTCTATGACGAAGCAAAGATCGGCGCTTTTCTGAAACATGGCCCGGACATGGTCAGCATGATGGAGGCACACAGCGCCCTACGCTTCGACAACTGGCACAGCCTGGATTACGAGCCGAACCGCAAGGGCGCCGCGCGGGGGCGCAGCATCGGCGCGGCAGAATTTGACGGTCGGCGCCTTGGCAAGGATTTGGCGCGGATCAGCCCCGGTCTGCCCAGTCTGACCATCTTTGGCGGTATGCAGGTTGCCTATGCCGATGTCGCGCATTTCGGGGCGGCGTTTCGAAATCGTGTAGCTTTCTTGTACACCGCGCGAAAGGTGGGGCGCTACATCCGTGACCTGCTGCGTCACGGTCGTCCAACCCGGCTAGTCGGGGGGAATGCGCTGATCGGAGCGCTGCTATTTACTGCACGGGAAAAGGGTGTGACCCTTTGGCAATCAGCACCGATGCAGAGACTGCACATCGAAGGACGCGCCGTACGGGGCGTTATGCTGTGCCAGAACGGCAAGGAACGACTGGTTCTCGCTCGGCGTGGCGTCGTACTAGCGAGCGGCGGCTACGGCGGCAATGAAGCGATGCGCCACGCATTCCTGCCGCTTGCCGTTCCAGGCTACACTTTGCAACCGGACACAAATGTCGGCGACGGTCTTATCGCGGGCGAACAAGTGGGCGGACAAATCGTCCCGAACAATGTCGCCAACGGAATTTGGGCCGCGCTATCCACCATGGAAGATCGGCGTGGCAATCCCCTCCACCATCCGCATATCTTCCGCGACCGGGCGTTTCCGGGCTTCCTGATGATCGACCCGGCTGGACGACGTTTCGTTAACGAAGGCGCATCCTATCAGGACTTGGGCAATGTGATGATCCGTAGGAACATGCGTTCAGCGTGGATAATCTGCTGCCATGACGCATTGCGGACCTATGGCTTGGGTCATGTAAAACCCGCGCCGCTGCCGTACAAAAATTATATCCGCAACGGATATTTAAAGACGGCACCGACAATAGCTGCCTTGGCTGACCGGCTCGGTATCAACGCAACCATATTTACCGAAACCATTGATCGCTTCAATAGCTTCGCGCGGATCGGACAGGATCCCGATTTTCAGAAGGGGGAAGACGCCTATACTGTCGAACAAGGTGATTCCATGCAATACCCCAATCCTGCTGTAGGTCCGGTGGAGCCGGGTCCGTTCTATGCCGTAGAAGTCCGGCTGGGCGAGTTTTGCACGGTAAATGGCCTGGAAACCGATTCCTCTGCCCGTGTGTTGGATGCAGAGGCCCGTCCCGTTGCAGGTCTCTATGCTGTCGGGATTGATGCGAATTCTCTCTTTCGTGGCGCCTATCCAGGGGGCGGGGCGAGCATAGGTCCCAGCATGACATTCGCCTACATTGCCGCCATGGATGCCGCTAATTGATGACGTCCGGGCTATGGCGCTTCTGGCATAATCGGTCGTTTGATGCGGCGACTGTAAATGGCAATTAAATCCCAGCCGCCGCCTACTGATATCGACCCTTATCAGTCGCTACGAGTCCGAAACTCGTTGCTCAGATGCGGCCCGGCAGCTTTCTCCGTGGGTCGCTTAATAGGGCCAGCGACCGGCACCAGCGGATTTGACGTCCTATGGGAAGACTCACCCCCACTCCGAGGGAACCAATTCTCGTTGCGTTTATTTCGAATATAAGCTACTAAATTGCTCAACACGGAGAATTCCAATGACGTTGCCTGCGCATTCAGAGCCGTTCGGCGGCCATATGCCGTCGGCTAATGACCGTCAGATCGCTAACCAGCTTCGTCGCATGCTTGCTGCCCAAAAGTCGGGAGAAGCAACCTTGCGTGTCCAAGAGCCGGAATCGAAGAGGCCGGTCGAAATCACTCTCACTTCCGCCATGTCTGACCTGTTTCTTGAATTGCTGCGCCATATCGGTAGCGGCAGCGCGGTAACACTCGTACCGATTCAGGAAATGCTGACGACGCAACAAGCCGCCGACCTCCTCAATGTATCACGTCCATACCTAATCAAGCTGCTTGAGCAGGAGGACATGCCCCACACTTTGATAGGGCGACATCGCCGTATCCGGGCCGATGACGTGTTCCGCTACAAGGCACAGCGCGATGATGAGCGTTCGCGGGCCCTCGACGAACTCATCAGCGGCGATGCGGACTTGGTTTGAACCGTGTTCGCAAATCGTTACACAGCGCTCATTGATGCCTGTACGCTCGTCAGTGTCTGGCGGCGCAACTTGCTGCTGTCGCTTGCCGAAGCCGAATTTTTCCGCATCCGCTGGTCAGAGCCCATTCTGAATGAGACTAAAGCAGCCCTGATCAAGATGGCGAGAGAGCGCGATCTCGACGATCCTGAGGCGCGAGGGGTACGAGCGGTAATGGCCATGCAAACGGCCTTCCCGGAAGCCATGGTTGAAGACTTTAAGCTGACTGTTAGCGCTCAGTTTGGCTTACCCGACCCTGGTGACGAACACGTCATTTCCGCTGCCGTCAAAACGCAAGCCCAAGCCCTCGTCACCGAGAATCTGAAAGATTTTCCCGCTGCCATCCTCGGCCAGCTCAACATCGAGGCACGAAGCGCCGACGACTTTATTGCCGACACCATTGCCCTTGAGGAGGGGCGGGCGATCGCCGCCATCCGGAAAATGCGGGAGCGCCTGAAGCGACCTGAAATGTCTCCAGAAGATTTTCTACGGGCGCTAGAAGCCAACGGCCTGCTCGAAACTGCTTCGGTCCTCACTCCCCACCTCAGCTCGATCTGAAGGCCCGCTTCCAACATCTCCGACCCTTTCACGACATTCAGGTCATGATTTTGGTTGCCCAGCTGCGGACGGTCCGGTAACCGGCAGGTCGCAACTAATTCACGCCATTCCGATGCGGCAGCGGGAATGTCGGCTCACATCGGAACCGGCCATTCGCGGGTCTTACAGCTGGCGGGTAGTCAAGCGCCTCTCAAGGTCAGGCTGGGTTGTTTTGCAAGCTGCAGAGCATTCATGTGGGCACTTAGTCGTGATTCTCTTCGGTTGCTGGTGTATAGATTGCAACAGTTCGATAGATGTCCATGCCGTTCGATTCGCCCACGATGAGCGACTCTTCATCTTTTTCGACCTCGCCCCAAGCGTCGCAAAGCAATTCCTCTATCACTTCCAGTGGGGTCGAGCCATTGCCTTGCGTGACGGCCGAAATCCAATCGGTGTCACGTATCCGCCCGTATTTGTCATCTACAGTCTGCGCGATCTTGGCACTCGCTTTGAACGAAGACTCGAACTCTCGCCTGGTGATATCATCGTCGTCATCATGCCTGATCGATCCTTCGTGGACCTCAAGGCGATCGAGTGTCTTGACGGCATCAACGAACTGCGACGCCGTCATCCATTCGTCCTGCCACCAGACAACCGGTAGCCCCACAATATCGCCGCCGCACCCCATGACGATAACAGCCGCTTGCGCTTATTCCGCGTCCGGTATTTCTGCGGCGGTAAGGATGGTCGCCTGCTCAGATGACCAGGATGCAAGTACCGGGGCCGAGACGATAGGGCTTGCGTAGTTCCGAGATGCTGTCTTCTCGACGCCGATTAGAATGCCGGCGATTGAACCAATCTTGCTTGCAGCGAGCCCGTCGACGATGATCAGGCCGCACTTTCTCCACTGATTACTGGCATCGATTCGAGCGCGTCCATAGAGCTTACCGTTTTCATCGCGCAGCTCCCTCAGTTCATCCCAAGCATTTGCGGGCGTAGAGGCATCGTCGTCATCTTCGTCGACGTCCTCGCCACCCATGATGCGGTTCAACAAAGTGCCCGATTTGACCTCTAGCCAGTCGGCCGCCGCAGTTTCCCCCGACGGTTCGTCGTCTTGATTTACAGTGATCATCACGTCGCAAGCTGGCGCAATCGCTGCGATCACGCTACTCAGCTTGACTACTTTGCCTTTGGAAAAGGGATTTTTCCGGTAAAGTAGCCCGTCGGGCTCGAATGGGTTGATGCTGAGCTTGACCTCGATCCGTGTCCCGCCGTCCAGCGGCACCTCCTTGGGATCCGCATTGCGTAGGTTCGGCCGTGATCCAAGTCTGTGACGGAACTCTAGAACTCGTGCTGATTGCGTGTCGCGATCAAAGCGTCGGCTGATGACCCGCACCAAGTCGCCGAGCATAAAGATTGAAAAGAACCCGATCCCGTATTTGCCACGGGATTTCATTCCTGCTGCGGCCAAGCCGGGGAACTCCTGGATCGCCAGCGACGATTTCCAGAACGAATTGCCGAAGTCGATTAGCGGTCCGGTAAGGAAGGTTTGCGACATTCCGACGCCGTTGTCTTCGAAGCTAAGCCAGAACCCGTCATCGCGCTTCTGCAGCGCTACTTGGAGTTCACCCCACTTGGGAGGTCGTCATTGCAGCCGCCGGCGGGCGGTGATCGCATCGAGACCCTTCTGAATAAGCTCACGGATCGGGGCAGCTGTACCATCGCCGTACAGTTTGCTGCCGCCAAGCGTTCCTACAATATTTGGTACATCGCTGACGCGCACGGTACTATCCACAGGTACCCACCCGATCGTTTCGACGGTTCGTGCAAGGTCGCTGGGGGAATGCACGCCTTCAACCCTTCGGACATCGAGCGGCTTCCTCTGGCGATCGCGGAGGACACGGTCCACGTCACGCAGCTCGCGATCAACCATCTGCAGAGCGTCGAAAGCCGTCCACCACGCGTCTGCGGCATCGGCCTCGAAGGGAGGTTGAGCGGTGTAGACCAGAGAATCAGTCTGAACGTACGGCTTTGCCATTCGCTCTTGAAATTTCCAGTGGTCTGCCGAGATTCCGGTGGGTTGAACGAGGGCGAAGTCGAAAGCTGGCGCTCGCCGCTGGTCGAGATGCATGGCATTAGCGACACGAAGCAAACAGGCAACCTTAAGCAGATCGACGGTGCAGTTGGTGACATCCGGTAGGGCACCGAGCGTGCCCGACAGCTCCTCGTCCACTCTCGCGATGCCCCACCAGTGACTGTAAGCAATCTTGCCGATTTTCTGGCCGTAGAAATTTCGGATATGTTGATCCTCGATAATGAACATCGGCTGCTTTTGCGGGCCCATCCACGATATTATCGGCAGGTTCTCGGCCTGCTTGGCGTGGAGGAGGCGGAGCGCGTCCGCCGTCGCACGATTTTCGGCCTCCTTTGCTGCGGCCGTGTCGCCAACCGGGACAGATGCGACGTACCGTGCGTGGAGGTCGCGCCATTCAGTTTGTTCGCGCAGCTCCGCCATTCCGCCGGGAAAGGCCGCCAGCGTCATCGCCGCATCATGCAGAAGAATAGCGCCGCCGAAGACGAATGCTTCGGCCGGATTGAGGTCAAAGCTCTCGCCGGTGGCGATCGAGGCCATTTCCCAAAGCGCGTCGAGATGCGTGACGTCATGTACGGTCATGTGAGGTAGGTCGCCGACGATTTTGGCGACTAGCGCGCTGGCGCGCTGGCGCATCCCTTCATAGCAACTCGCAAGCCGCGTCTGCTCATCGGGGGTGGCGTCGACGCGCCCATTTTCGAAGGCCGCCTTCCAGAGTGCTGATTGTTTGAATGACATAGCATCACTTCAATAGCAGCTTATTCATTGACTTAACGAATATTGCTGCACCAGATGAGTGTGGTCACGAAAAGCCGTTGGGGGGAGAATCTGAGTGGGAAAGTTGGGTGACTGGATCGCTGGGCAAGAAGCATGGGTTGGCGACGCGCTTCGACGGGCTGCCCTCTCGGATTCGGCAACCCCCGCCGACGCTGACGCCGTAGCGATGCGCGTTCAGGCTGCCAACGGGATCCAGTTTGAAGCACTGCCGGAATGCAATGAATTCGATGAAGCCTGCCTTGCCCCGGCGACTGACGCGGCAGAAGTCGCACTTCTTTGCTCGATCGGTCCGCTGGACCACGTCGACAGGCTCGCCCCCGCACAGCAGCTTAAATTCGCCTTGGACGGATTGACGATCATTTTCGGAGAAAATGGCTCGGGCAAAAGCGGTTACGCGCGCGCGGCGCGCCGCCTTTGTACGTCGCGGATCGCGTCGAAGCTCTTGGGCAACGTCTTCGCCGAGCCGGAAGCAGCGCCAACGGTAACTTTTGCGACCAAGATTGGCGACGCCGAACCGACGACGCACCGATGGGCGGAAGGGACCGATTTGCCTGGCGCCTGCGCCCACATGACCTTCCTCGATACGGCAAGCGCTCGCCTTTACGTTGAGGACAAGACCGAGATTCTCTTCCTCCCACCCGAAGTCCGCTGCCTCACCATCCTCGGACAACTCTACGGGCTTGCCAGCCAACGCTGCCAGACGGCGGCTGACCAGTTATCGCAGGCCCATGGCGGGGCGGTCGGACTCCAGCTCACGCCGACAACAACTGCTGGAAGCATTGTCAGTCTGTTGACGACGGCGACCGCGCTTGCGCAACTTCCTACAGCCGATGCGATTCAGGCGGCCGCGATCTGGGACGACGCTGCGGCCGCGCTGCTTGCAGACGTACGACTGCAACTGGCGGAAGGCCCTGCTGCGCAGGCACGCACGCTTCGACGCTTGGGCATCGCCGCGAAGCTGATCGCCGACAAGGGCGTCGCGGCTATCGTCCCGCTCGGCCGACCGCAGATCGACACTGACGTCGAACTCGTGGCCGCTCTTGCGCAGGCGCGCGCCTCCGCCGATGCGTTCGCCGCTGAGCAGGCCGGTCGCTTCCCCATTGCGGTGACCGGCAGCGAAACATGGCGCCAACTATTTCTGCTTGCAAGGCAGTTCGCGGCCGAGGCCGATATCATCCCAGATGATGGCGCCTTCGAAATCGGCGACCCGTGCATGCTTTGTCAGCGGCCTCTCAACCAAGAAGCGCGTGACCGCATGAACGCGTTTGACGCCTACATCGCCGGAGAAGCTGCCGCAGCGGTCAATATCTCCAAGCGCCCCGTCGATGCTCGTATCGCTGCCCTGCGGGCGCTCGAGATCGATAGCTACGACCATGTGTTGCAGGCCCTAGCCGACCACCGCGCACGCGACGAACGCCTCCTGGCGATCGTCGACGATGCCGCGGCCGCGTTGCGCAACCTCGACGATCATCGGCAGCGGCTCATCGCACATCTTGAAGGCGGACCGACGGTCGATGTTCTGCCAGCCATCGCTTCGATCGTCGCGCTTTCTCTTGCGGCGGACGATCTTGTCGCCCGAGCAGACGCGCTCGAACAGAATGGCGGGGTCGATCCCGCTATGGTCACGCTCGAATTGGAATTGCGGGACCGCGAAGCCTTGGCGGGTGTGATCGACATGATGATCGCGCGCCGCGACGGCCTCGCTGATCGTCACCGCTACCTCGCCTGCGTCAACGCGCTCAGCACCGGAGCGATCTCGCGACTTGCGACCTCATTGAGAAGGGATCTGGTGACGCCAGAGCTGAGCAAGCGGATTGGTGAGGAAATCCTTGCTCTAGGACTCGAACATGTCCCGCTGCGCTTCACGGAGCAGAGCGAGTCCGGCAAGAGTTTTTTCGAGGTCGCGCTTGCCAACGCAGGACGGGCCAGGAAATCGACTGTTTTAAGCGAGGGCGAACAGCGCGCACTCGCTATCGCTTGCTTCCTCGCCGACGCCCACGTGAGCGAAAGCAAAGGTGCGATCATCGTCGATGATCCCGTGACCAGCCTCGATCACCAGCGCGTTCGTCGTGTCGCGAACCGCTTCGTCGTCGAGGCCGCGCGGGGAAGACAGGTCATCATCTTTACGCACAATCTCCTATTTTACCAGGAGGTGCTCCGAGCATGCGCCGATCGCGACCCGCAATTGCCAGCGCTGCCTTGCCTGATCCAGCAATCGCCGGAAGGCTTTGGGCTGGTAACAGTCGCCGACCAGCCCTGGATCGCCAAGAAGGTACGCGAACGTGAGCGCGCTCTGGAGGCGCAGCTCAAAGCGATTCCCGATGGGCTCGCGCCGGATGGCGAGGAAATTCGCATCTACGCGAAACAATTCTACACCGACCTCCGAGAAACTTGGGAGCGTGCGGTCGAGGAGGTTGTACTCGGCGGCGTCGTTGAACGCTTCGGCTCCGACGTGAAAACTCAAAGCCTAAAGATGGTCGATGTCGACGACGAAGACTATCGGATCATCTTTTTCGCCATGAAGCGCGCATCAGAGCGGTCAGGACATGATCAAGCCAACGCGAAACAGATCGATGCGCCAGATAAGAAGCAGATGGATATTGATCTCATTGAACTCAAACAGTTCATCGCAACGCACAAAAAGAAAAGTCAAAATGCGGGCGAACGCCGCAAAGAACTAGAGAAGGCACCGCTGGCGACTATCGCTTAGAAAGCGGCATTTTGTGATCCCGGTCGGACTAGCACTGGATGTCAGCTCCTAGCAAGACATGACGTTCGACATGTGCCTCGGGAACGGCAAAAAAGTCCCCAACATTTGCCCTTCAATGCGTATCCATCCGGCGGCCGCCGCCTTGTCGTGAGGTAGTGGACTGCTCTTAAGAATGCTCTCGAGAGTAGGCTTAGGAGCGGTTCATGGGGCAGATAACGGTAATGACCGGGCCGGAACGGCGGCGGCGTTGGAGCGACGAGGAACGGCTGCAGATTTTGGCAGAAGCCTTTGCGCCTGGGGCCAGCGTTTTGGCTGTGGCACGGCGGCACGACATTTCCACGGCGCGGATTTACACATGGCGCAGCAAGCTGCGACAACCGCCCGCCCTGACCGAGTTCGCCGAGGCGGTGGTAGACGATGGCGCCCAGCAAGGCGGGCAACAGGCGGGGATGCCGGTGATCATCATCGATCTCGGCGCCAAGGGACGCGTGAACGTATCAGCTGCGGCATCACCTGCATTGGTGTCGGCGGCGCTGAAGGCCTTGCGATGATCCCAGCAGGAGCACGAGTGTGGATCGCAATGGGCCATACCGATATGCGTCGCGGCATGCAGAGCCTCGCGGCGATGGTGCAGCAGAGTTTTTCGCGAGACCCATTTGCCGGCGATCTTTGGGTCTTTCGCGGGCGTAACGGGTCGCTGGTGAAGATAATCTGGCACGACGGTCTCGGGATGTCGCTTTATTCGAAGCGGTTGGAACGGGGGAAGTTTATTTGGCCCTCCGCGAAGGACGGCGTAGTCTCGCTGACGAGCTCACAGCTGGCCTGTTTGCTCGACGGCGTGGACTGGCGGAACCCGCAATATAGCTGGCGCCCGCAGAGCGCGGGATAGGCGCGGATTTTCTTCGTCGAGGCTGCATTTTCCGCTTCAAACGGGCGGTTTTCTGTGATTCCATCCTGGTTGTGGACGCCGCCGTTTCGCCCCTGCCTGACGACATTGAAGTGCTCAAGGCGCTGGTCCGGCTCAGCACGCAACGCGCCGATGCGGCCGAACAGCGCGCCACCACCGCCGAGGCCGAACGGGCCAATGCCCGTGCCCGGGAGAGCGCCACCGAGGCATTGATCTCGCACTACAAATTGCAGATCGCCAAGCTCAGGCGCGAGCAATACGGCCCCAGCGCCGAACACACCCGCCGGCTTCTTGCGCAGATGGAGTTTGAGCTCGAAGATTTGGAGGCCGACGCCGCCGAAGACGATCTGGCCGCCGAGACCGCCGCGACAAAGGCGACGAACGTCACCGCCTTCGAGCGCAAGAGGCCGGTCAGAAAGCCGTTCCCCGACCATTTGCCCCGCGACCGCGTCGTCGTTCCGGCACCCTGTTCCTGTCCGGCCTGTGGCGGCATGCGCCTGTCGAAGCTGGGCGAGGACGCTGGAGGTGATCCCGCGTGCCTGGAAGGTCATCCAGACCGTACGCGAGAAGTTCTCCTGCCGTGACTGCGAGAAGATCACGCAGCCGCCCGCGCCATTCCATGTCGTGCCGCGTGGCTGGGCAGGCCCAAGCTTCCTCGCCATGCTGCTGTTCGAGAAGTATGGCCAGCACCAGCCTCTCAACCGCCAGGCGGAGCGGTTCACCCGCGAAGGCGTGCCGCTGAGCGTCTCCACGCTTGCCGATCAGGTCGGTGCAGCTTCCTTCGCCTTGATGCCCATCTTCCGATTGATCGAGGCCTATGTCTTTGCCGCCGAACGTGTGCATGGCGACGACACCACCGTGCCGGTCATGGCCAAGGGCAAGACCGATACCGGTCGATTATGGGATTATGTCCGGGATGACCGCCCATTCGGCGGCGCCGATCCGCCGGCGGTCGTTTTCTATTATTCGCGCGACCGGCGCGGCGAACATCCCCATCCGGCTAATCGGCTTAGCGATCTACTCCCATGGAATTGGAAACCAACAGCGTTGAAGCTGGAGCCGTGATCTCATAGCATCACGGCATGGAATTTGGCCCGCAACCCGAACTCATTGAATCCTCTCTTTGCCGGTCCATCGAACAGGCGGGCGTACGGCTGACCATCAACATCGTGCGGATCGCCACCGAACGCGGTTGGTCCCTCGAGGTCGTCAACGAGCACGGCACCTCGACGGTCTGGGACAATCTATTCCCCACCGACCGCGATGCCGATGCTGCATTCCGCGATGTGCTCGCTCAAGAAGGCGTCGAGGCCTTCCTCGGCAAGTAAGATGCCAAATCCCGCAGCGAACCGTCAGTAGCTGCGGTCCTCACCGGATGCGTACTTCAATGCTGACGCCCACGACATCGCCAACTTCGGCTTTTTTTCCCTAGCTCTCCAAACCGGACAGAGCGTAATGTCCCAATCCTTGCCGAAAAACACCTGATTGCATGCGATCCTGTAACTGTAAAACAGAGTTTCTATCATGCACCCTCATGCCTGCGCGGCCACCAGTTCGCCAAGGAAATTGGCAAAGGGTCTGATGTCACCGGCTGCGCTTGCCTGCTCGAGCGCGGCCATATAGTCGGCGCGTCGATTCACGGGGATGATCGTCCAGGGATAGCCGCCCGACGCCAACATCACATTCATCAGGAAGCGGCCCATACGGCCGTTCCCATCAATATAAGGGTGGATGTAAACGAAAATGAAATGCCCCAGAACGACCCGTACCGCAGGCTCATCTTCGGCGCGCAGCAGTTCGAACAGCGCAGCCATGGCTTCGCGGGCGGCATTCGCACGCATCGGCACATGACGAGATCCGCGGATAAACACCGGCGCATTGCGATAGCCCGCAAGATCGCTTGCTCGCGCAAGGCCTGCCACAACGCTGGGCGCGAAGAGCGCGCGATACCAGGCGGGATGATCTTCATCAGCCACCGTTCCGGCGCTATCGCCGCCTAGCACGCGCGCGAGGCTTTGCTCGACGGCCTGAAATGCTTCCCAATAGCCGCGCGCTGCCAGTGCGTCGCGGTGCGTACGATCGGCCTCTTCGCCATCGGGGTTCCAGTCGCCACCACGTACGCGCTCGATCAGATCGCGGCTAACGCGATAGCCTTCGATAGATAGCGAATGATAGGCGTCGTTGACGTAATTTTCCTCAACGCGGGCAAGATAAGATGCGGGATCAGTAATTCTCGGAGCGGCGGGGAAAACCTCAAGGATGCGTTCGCGCATATCCTGCCACATCAGGCGAATACGATGGGCGGCAGGCGATGGATCGTGCGGCAAGGGGGCTGCTAGATTTGCGGCGAACGGATCAGTTTCCCGAACGACATAGCCGGCCGATTTCATGGTGGCGACGATCTCTTCCGCGATCCGATCCCGGCCAATGTTACGGAATGCGCCTGCCAAGCGGCCTGCTATGACCGAATGCCCGCCTTCGAGCAGGCGCTCCAGCAGAGCTGATCCATCGCGCTGGGTCGCAAGGGCCGTGCGCGCATCGGTGGGATGGTTGGTGAAGAACTGCCCGGTAACGGCAATCAGGGCCGCGTCGATGCTGAAGAGATGAAGACCGTCATCGTTGACCATCCGGTCCTTTACGGGGGGAAG
>JAEMRT010000035.1:11956-46347 GCA_016463225.1 Sphingopyxis sp.
ATCGTGTTGACGCCACCGCTCGCCGACCGACAGCGCAAGGTTGGTATCGATCAAGGACGTGTGATGGATAAGTTCGGTGGGGCGGTTGCGGCCGCCGGGTGCACGCACCAGCAATTGCGGTGGTACCGTACGGTTGCCGATCGCGAGCAGCAGCGATTGATCGGGTGCGAGGATCCACTGATCCTCGAACCGCTCGGTCAGATATTCGGTGCAGAATCCCCAGAAGCTGGCGAACCAGGCCGTACTTTCTCCTGCCGGTTCATCGGGCCGCGAAGGAATATACCATCCGCGCATGACCTCTTTGAGAAAGCCGGCCTTTGTGAGGCGCTCGCGATAGGTCCTGCTGATATCGGCGGACCGAATGGCGAAGCGGCCGCGCGTTTGGAATCGTTCAAGGACATCTAGCGCGTCAGCGAGTTTCTGGGCGGGAGTAGCCATGTCGCACTTGTATCATATTTCGCTAAAAAGGCTGCACAATATTTCGCTTTTAGAGATTTTCTCTAAATCGCTTTTAATGCGTTTTGCAGATTCGCTTTTGACGCAAGGACAGCGCTGCCTTCAGTGGAGATCAGAACGATGTCGGATGGATCAGGCTGGGCGACGATCGCATTACCAGGACGATAGCTGGCAGCACGCCTATGCCAACAAGGCGTAACCGACCCGCGTCGACCAAAGCCCGAAGAAGATATTAGAAGGTACGACGGACACAGGGAGTAGCGAGAGCGCTGGTGATGTGCGCCGTTGACACACCACGCGAGCTTTGCGCCATGCCGGCCTCGATCGCTTGTAGGTCGGCTTCAGGTATCGGTCTTGCCACATCACTTCCTTAGTTGCGCAAAAGATGTATCGCGCAATTATAAGGTTCAATGCGCAACTAAACGCAGTTGTGCGCGCTTTTGCGGGAATTCCCGCAAGCTTGCAAGCGGCGGCCCGGTTCTGTTTGAAAGGCAGAGCATGGGGGGCCTTCCGACCAACCTTCAGCAATTATCCAGGGGGAGGAGAGGGTGGGAGTGAATGCTCCCATTTTGGGAGTGATTTTTTATCCGCGGAACCCCGGGCGTGATAGAATAGACAGAAGGAGGATCGCATGAGCGGAACGGATGACAAACCCATTCCAGGTGACCCGCTGCAGACCCCAGATCTGGTAAAGCCAAAAGCAGCACATTGGCTCTGGCGGCCCTGGTATGCCAAGTCATGGTGGACAGCAGCCACAATATTCTGGCTGATTGCGTTCTTCGCGCCCAATCTTTTTATGGACGCAAATCATATCGCCCCACTCATCCTCCTTTTCCATCCATTCGTGATGGTACCAGCATTGGGTTTTGGGTTCTTTCGAACGTGGTTCCGCCATCACTCTTCCAGTAACGAGAGCAGCGGGATATTAGCTGGTAACTTAGATGCAAACGCGCGGCATGATCGCGCATTTCGACGTATGGATCCCACAGATCCCACTAACTCAAGATATTACGGGCATCCCGGCAATCCAACCAGTACAGCGTGGCTCGACAAACATGTACGTGCCAAACACTAGCGATCCTCAGATGATTGTTTTCCGTCACCCAGTCCTGACTGACGATCACCACTAAATCGACCACTGTTCAGAATTTTGGACTGTTCGAGCGATGTCACAGGTGCCGTCAGGTCCCAAGTTCCACGACCGGCTGCTGCTTGGTCTAGATAACGATTACGAAGGCCATCTGCTCCCAGAAGACGATTGCTCAGTTCTGATGTAAACGCTGTGTGCGGGTCGCTTGCTCTGGATGCGGCACTTTGTGCGGCGGAGATTACATTGCGAACTTCGTAATTCACAATATCCATGTTTGCCGCCGCATCGGTAGATGCGGATCCGGTGTCGGATGTTTCAAATCCTCCGTGTCCGCTGAAACTGCCGCGCGAATGACGATCGTTGCCTTTTCCAGGTCCACCACTTTCTACCGAGCCGCCAAGTGACGCGCCGACAGAAGTGCGATTGGTAACCTGGTGGCTGGCGCTGCGCGACAGCGACCGCGTCCATCCCGTCTGCGCCATGATTGCCTGGACATCCCTCTGGAGTGTATCGGCAACCTGCGGCTTTAATCGCCACTCCCCCTTGCGATCCATCTCGAACCCGCCGCGCAGCCAGTTAGCCATCATGGCATGGCCTTCCGCCCCGCCGCCCAGAAAATGTTCGACTGTATCGGGACCGGCCTGTTTGCCTGCCTCGAACCGCGTACTGGTGTCCGAGCGCGCAGACTGGCTGAACCCGGTGCTGCTCGACACCAGCAGGTCGTTATACGCAAAGCTCAATCGCGCCCGCCCGCCATTGGCGATCGCGCCCAACTGGCTTTCGTTGATCAGCCCCGCCTGCCACATCTGCGCAGCGGTCTGCGGCGTCAGATTGAGGTTGAGGTCACCATTCTGGTCCATCGCAATCTGCCTTTTGGTAAGGTCGACGCCATTGTCGCGCAGCAATCCCTGCATCCGGGTCAGCTTCTCATTCTCGACGATACGGCCAAGCCGCTCGTTGCGCGCCCGATCGGCGACGCCCGCCGCGCCGCCCTCGGCCATGTCGCCCTGATTCCCGGCGGTACGGCTGAGCGCCTGAATGAAGCTGTCGAGCCGGGCGGCCTCGCGCACCAAAGTCCCTGCCGCTGCCGCCCCTTGCGCAAACCCAAAATTTTCGCTCTGCCGCCTCTGTTCGCCAATGCGCGCGGCCGAGCGCGTGCCGTCCGGACCAACTTCGCGCTGCGCGTCGAGCTTTCCCGACCGTTCGGCAAAATCATAACCCGCCGCTTCCCGCGTCCGGCCATAGACGCTGGTGCCTTCACGCGCGGCCTCCGCAGTCGCACCATCGGCTGTTCCCAACTGGGCGGAGGCATTATAGCTTTCGAGTGCATGCATGACCTGCGCCTCATTGCGCCCGGTCGCACGCGAAAGCTGGGTGATGGCACTCGATCGTGCTTCTCCAGACAGCGCGTTGATGAAGGATACACGCCGCCCGGTTTCGTCGATCGACAGGCCGAGCATGGAGGCTGCTTCTCGTTGCCCGGCATTGCTGCCCGTCCGCCAGGCCTGCTCGGTTGCAACATTGCCACGCTCCACCTGGGTGACATGGTCCCCGGCATAGTCACGGCGACCTTCCATCGAGCCGACCTGCACCTGCGCTGCGGTCAAATCATTGCGCAGCATCTGCTCCTGATCGAAAGCATTGGCGCTGAGCTTGGCAAAGGTCGGATCAGCAGCAGCCTGTCCGATCAGAGTCGACGCCTTGAGTGCTGCGTCCTTCGCATCATAACCATTGCGTTCAAAATGGCGCTGGGTGCCAGACAACATCATGTCATAGGCGCGATTGTCGCCAAACGCCTTCCACTGCACCATATTCTGGGCGAACGCCGCAAAGGCCCGCTCGCCCGATTGGCTTTCGCCAAAATAGCCGGTGCCAAGCGCCCGCAACGCATCCTTCTGGGCAAAGTCATGAATAGCGCCGGTCGTGGCGCTGGCGCGAACCGCTTGTGCCGTCGCGGGATCGGCAAGGTTGCGCCCGACAAGCGCTGGCGACAGCCCGCCCAACTCTCGCGCCGCATCAATGCTGCCCAGCGCCATCGCGCTGTTTCCGGGCAGGCCATTGCCATGCTCCCCGATCACGCTGCCTGCTGCACCAAAGGTCCGATTGCTGCCAAAGGTCGATCGCTCGCCAAAGTCCCCGAAGCTCGATGCTGCCCCACGCCGTGCCATCGTGCCGCTAGCCGATGCCTGCGATTCCAGCGCCGAAGCAAACCCCTCCCGCGTTATCAGGGGTGCGGCCGCAGCGCTACCCTGGCCCTGCGCTTGCAATGCGCCACCGGTGAAAGAGGAGAAGACATTGCCGGAGAAGCGAAACACCGTGAACACGAACGCACCGGCAAGGCCGGCAGCGGCCGTGCGGAACGTCCCGAATATCGCCAGCGCCTTCATCGCCGAAGAGGGTGCCAGCATCCAGGCATTGACTGCTACATGGTTGGACCGCATTTCGGCCAGCACCCCCATCGCCCGGCCCAGGGTGAGCTGATAGATGCCTGCATCGATCACGCCCCACATCGCAACGAACACGAATAGCCCAAGCGCAAAACTGGCCACCCGAAGGTTGATGGGGGTCAGGATGAACAGCAGCGCGATCGGCATCATGAACAGCATGATGCCAAAGACCGTCGCGCGAATGGTCGGCATCCACTGATTGGCGACTGACATGGTCGAAAGCCCGCTTGAAACCACTGCCCGGTTCGCCATGATCCTCGCGGCGGTCGCTGGACTATCCTCGAACAGCACCTCGCCCACGCGGTTGCCCAGCAATATGTCACTCATGAACGCCTGGAGCGTGAGCGGTGTCCCCATCATCACCTCGCCCATTTGTCCAAGCCGGGTGCGGCAGCGGGTGAGCTGACTGGCGTCTGCCACATCATAGCCCGTGCTCTGACACACTTGGCGGGAATAATCTTCAAACAGGGTGGAGTCATTGAGACGCGACTGAATATGATCCCAGCTCTCCTGGCAGGACATGGTCGTACCACCCTTGTCGGCCGAGGTGAACACGGTGCTGAACGTCGCTGGTCCCGCCATGGCGGCGAAGGCGGCGGGAAGGTCTGTCGTGCCGCGGAACAACTGGTCGTCATCCATGCCATAGGCAGGCGAGACGCGGGCGACCGGATAACATTGACGGACATAATCCTTGATCGTGGCATCGAGAAAATAGTCAGTCATCGGCCCGCGCGGCGACACGGCGTTCAGAAAAAGGTCAAACGAATGACCGCCTGCACCAAATTCCAGTTTGGCATTGGGATCAAGACTATTGTCGTCGATGGTTTCGGCGAGCGCCCGTTCCATCAAATTCGTGATGCCTGCGACCAGGACGATCAGGTTGGGCACGTCGCCGACCGCCTGATAGGCATTGCGCACCCGGTCATAGACATGGACGGTGCCGGTCGTGGCGATTAGCCCGACAAAGAGACCAACACCCATCAGCATCTGGAACCCGAACCCGACAAGGCCCATGCCCTGGCCGCGGATGGAGGCCAGCACGACGCCCAGCGCCAGGCCGACCACCGCACAGATCAGGACCAGCGTTTCAAAGCGCGGATCGCCAAAGATCATCGAAACCAAACTGAAGGCATCCACCGTTTCGGCAAAGCCATCATAGGTGTGAAAACTCGATTCCAGCGCAGAGGAAGGTGTGGAACTGAGCAGAAAGGGCAGGGCGGACAGGGCGCGAACAAGGCGACGCATAGTGGAGCCTTTCTCGAAGAGTCAGCGATTGGTGCTGGACGCAGTGCCGCTCGCCTCGCGCGCGTCCCGATCACGGGTGCGCAGCAGGCCTGCATAATTGGCCGAGAGATTGGCCTGGGCGAGCGCGGCCATATAGCTTTGGCGCATCTGTGCGCGCTGGCGCAGCACCTCGTCGCGCAGGTCGCGCAGCTGTTCGATCCCCTTGGCGAGGATGCGGGTCTGGCAGATATTGGCGTTTGCGCCGTCGGCCGCCCCTGCTGCGCTCGCCCCGCGCTCGGCATTCGACACCGCAAAGTCGATCGAGCGGGTGAGATCGTTGAGCATCTGATAGGCCAGCGTCAACGCGACAAGCTCGTCCGTGTCGGCGATAACGCTGTCGGACACGCCCTGACGCACCCCCCATTCGAGCAGGCGATAGACTGGCAAGGTGCGGACATTGGCGACAAATTGTCGTTCCTCGGCAGATAGCGCGGCGCGCGTGCGGATTTTTGTGGCGATTGAGTTCATGCGCGCCTGTGCCAGTTCGAGCGCGCCCTTGCCGCCGTCTGCCGCGCAGTCTGTAGCGGTCGGCGGTATGGCGAGCGCCCGGCTCTGGACCTTGCCGGACAGAAAATCCTGCGAACTCTCGCTGTCCTGATGCGGGCAGGCGGGAATGGCCGAGAAGATCGGCACCTTGTCGGCCGCGTCCCATCGCATATAGACGTCGCCGACCCGCGCGCGCATGACGCCTGCCCAGTCGCCTGCACCCACGCGCGTCGCTGCATGCGACAGCAGCGAGCCGGTACGGAAGATGTCGGTCACTTCGGCCGGACAATTGGCCAGCGCGTCCTTCAAATCCTCGGTCGGATTATTCTGGTTCGCCTGGATTTTCTCGCGGCTCTGCTGATAACTTTTGGCAAAGCCCTGTTTCACCGATTTATAGCCGGTCATTTCCTCGATGATGCCCGACATATTGTCATCGCCCTTGGCTATCTGGACCATGCGATTGGCGAGGCGGCAGTCATTGACCTGAATGGAATTCAGATAATTGGTCGCGGCCTCCATTTTCGAGATGATATTACCCATTTTTTCGTCGAGCGTTTCGAGCAGATATTGAAACGCGACGGCGGGCGCGGCCTGGAGAATGCTTTCCAGCTTCTGCACCAGATAGTCAGGGTCGAGGAAGGACATGCCGCCCAGGAACATGTCGATCCCGCCACAGCCTGCCTTCACCTTGGGCAGGGTCAGCGACATGAGATAATCGTCATGGACATCGACGCGCCCGGACATGCCGCCAGCGGTCACATAGCCGCGCGTCTGGTCCTCAAATGAACCGGGCGCGGTGTAGGTCACATTGTCGAACCAGCTTTCTGCCCAGCCCTGGGCATAGGCCGGGGTGGTCGCGCCGCAGGTGGCGAGCAGCGCGCAGGCCGTCAGTGAGAGGCGTTGGGTGAAGGCGTGCATGGCGGGCTTCCTTGAGAATAAACAAACAAGAAGGCGTCCGCCCGCCAGCGGGACGCCTTTGCGAGATTGAGATAAATATGGTTGGAGCCCCTCAACGCGATGACCCCGACTGCGCGGGTGGAGCGCCTACGATGCCTGTAAATTTCGCCATGGCGCGCAGGCCCACGGCCGGGCGAACGCCGGTCAGCATTTTGGCGGCGAGATAGGCGTTGCGCGCGAGATTTTGCGGCTGGTCGGTGCCGATCGCGATCGGGATGATGCGACTGGGGTCTCTGAGCGGTCGGACCCAGGCGACCGGGTGGCCGACCCATGGAAGCCCAAGACGACCCGATCGCAGAAGGGCGTCCTGGCTACTGATGGTGCGGACCTGCCAGCGATAGGTGCGTGAGAAGCGGCTAAGCTTGGCCCAGAGATCAGCGCAGGGGAGACAGGCCGGGGTGGTGGTCATTTCAATGATGTAAAGCGGGGCCTGCTGGCCGAGCGTCGCTGCAAAATCGGCTGGAAAATCCCGCGTCACCGGCACGCGCGACAGCCATGCCTGCATGGCAGCGCCAGTAGTGACCGGATGGATGGCGGCGCGCATGGCGTCGTCGCGCGAAGGCGAACGGGCTTGCGCCGATGTCCATGGCGCGATGATCGCCGCCAGGACGAACAGGAAGCGCTGGCACTTCATGGCTCAAGCATCCCACCGGTCGCCGAGACTTGTCCCTCGACGCTGCTCGTCGAGACTGGTCCATTGGCAAGCGCATCGAAGAAGCCGTCTTCTTCGCCGGCACCTGTCAGAAACTGTTCAGGCCGGATATCGCCCGACAGCAGGCGCACGGCCTGATAGGCGGTCTGAATGAGATTGGGATAGGCTTCGACCCCGGTGGCGATCACCATGCGTTGCGGGCTGCCGCGCCGGATGACCATGGTGGTCGGCGTGACCTCGACCCCATAGCGCTGGGCGATCTCGGGCCGCCGGTCGAGATCCTGGAGCGTGACCTGCCATCCCATCTCGTCCTGGAACCGCTGGACCACCGGCCATTGCACCCGGCAATAGCCACAACTGGCGCGCGAGAACATGACAAGGGCAAAATCCCGGCCCTGCGCGCGCAGATAGGCGCGGCGCACACCATCCTTTTGCGCCAACATCTGGTCGCGCGCATCGCTCACCATCGGATTGGCGGATTTGGCGTTCAGTTCAGGATGCTGGAGCATGGCGATCTGGGTGACGCCGGCGAAGGCGCGGGCCTTGCGCCGGGCAAAATCCTGCAGCCGCCAAAAATCGGACACGGCTTCGACGCTGAGCACGGTTGCGGCATAGTCGCGCTGGTCCTCGATCAGCTTGCGTATTTTGGGTGGGGTCCAGCGCGCCAGCTCCGCCATGGGCGGAATGACGGGCTTGCTCAGGGTGTCGGGTTCAGCCGTGTCATTGGTTTTCTCTGACGGTGGGGCATACCACCAATAGCCCTTCTTCATGGCCGGGACGGATGGCGATGCTGTCGCACGCGTCGGCGTACCGGTGGAGTGCTGTGCATATGCAGGCTGAGGCAGCAAAAGAGCGGCCCATAGCGAGGCCGTGAGCATGCGCATCATAGCAGCTTCTCCATCCGGATAAGGCGCGAGATGGCCACTGGACCATAATAGCGGCTGTCGAACCCGTTCGCATGGGTCGAGCCGACATAGATATGCCCCGCAGCGATGCGCGAGGCGGTTGGTTTCCAGTGGGTAAGCCATTGGCCATCATGTCCGATCGCCTTGCTGATGCCGAGCAGATGACCATTGCAATAATAGCGGCCATCCCAGGCACCCGGCGTCATCGATGGTGTCTCGACCATCGCGATCCGGTCACCGGGAAAGCAGAGCGCATATTTGGTGACATCAACGGGCGTGGGGCCTGCCAGCGGATGGATGAGCTTGAACGACACCAGATCGCCGCGGCGGACGGGTCCCGATGCCTTGCGCACGACCCAGGCGTCGATCGAAGGCGACATGATGAGCGTCAGTTGCGGCAGCACCCATGCGGTGAGGGCCGCGATCGGCAGGATGATCGCGCAGGCTCTGGCAAGTCGGCGGGATCGGACGGATTGATCAGCGTGGGCCGCTCCCAGCACCAGCGCGGCCTCCTTTGGCAGGGCGCGCAGCCGGGGCGCGATACCTCTAGCGGCGTACCAGGCGAGCCTGAACATCGGCTACCTCCCTGGCTCCGCCCAGACGGGCATATTCTTCCAAAAGGCCCGACAGCGCCGCATCGCCATAGATAATATGCTGGCTTTGCGGGCTATCTTCCTCGCGTTCACAATAGGGCTGAGTCGGATCGGCAGGGATCAGACCCAGTGCGGGCACGCGGGTGACGCTGTGCTGGCGAAAGACCAGCGGATCGACGATGATCTGCACATTGCGCATGGGGCAGGCCGGGCCTTCGCAGCCCGGATCGATCCGCAGGATCTGCGCGCTCAGCTTTGCCATCGGCGCGACCTTGGCTAGCCCACCCGGCATCCCGCGAAAGGCGATCACCCCGCCGACGCGTTCGAGCTGGGCGGCATAGGTGCGCAAGATCGCAACCGGCATGGCGGATGAGACAAAAAGCAGCGCGACCCGGCCCTGTTGCGCGGGCGGCGCAATGATGCCTGCCACCGCCTGCATGTCCGGCGCTTCCAGACCCAAGGCCTGTGCCAGCCGCTTTGCGGCAATGTTGCGTTCGGCAGCCAGCCCGGCCTTGCCTTTGGCCAGCGCCGCGCGCGCCCGTGCATCCATGACTGGCGATATCCCATGTTTGCGTAACCCCCCGAACGCCCGCCGCCGCTGTTCATCGGGAAGTGCGGGGAGTTGTGTCGGCCCGGACGTGTTATCGGGTTTGCGCTTCGCCACACTCTCCTGCAGCCGGTCCATGGCGAGCGCGCCTTGCGCTTGCGCCCTCGCACGCGCGTTGGGTGTTGATGGTTTATCCTGTCCCAAAGCCGGCACGGCGATTAGCATCAGTCCCGCCGCGCTCCAGGCGCAGCTAGGGATTGACCGTCTGCAGATACGCATCGATCCTGTCCTCCATATCGATCTGAATATCGCTCTGGGCGCGCGCCTCGATGTCGGCATAATAGTCCGACAGATCCATCCGCGAGAAATCGAGCGCCTGAAATTCCTGCGGGGTAAAGCCCCGGCAATAGGGTTGTTTCGCAGTCCCCCAGCCCAACGCATTAAAGCTCTTAAGCTGGGGCCGCCCCTGTTCCTGGATGATCCGGCCAAGCTTGCTGTTGAAGCAGCAATGCCCTTTAGCCTTCTGCACGCAGACGCCAAGGATGCTGGAGGCGCAATAGGTGCCCACCTCATGGCACATGTCCGAGCCCCGTAGCATGCCCACTTCCATATCCTGTTGGTCGCAGCCCGAGAGCAGGAAATCCATCATGACATTGATGGCAAGGCTGATCGCGATCGAGGTGGGATCGATGCCGATGATGATTGCATTGGCCCCGGCGCTGGCCGCCTGACCGGCTGTCGCGCCTGCCTTGAACGCGGTATAGGCCGCCTTCATGCCGGTCCAGACGCCTTTGGCGACGGCGATCTTGGTGCCGATCGAAGAGAGGGACGACCCCATGCCGTCCTTGACGATCTTCCCTTGATCCTTGCAGCAATTGGAAAAGCTGGTGTTGAGGCCGGCGGGACGGCAGCGCACAGCACGGCCCGAAAATATCTCGATCATGCCCAGGCAATTGCCGTCGGCATCGACTACACCGTCATTTGACGCGCCAGGATCATCGACCAGCGGCTCCTCAACCACCACCGCTCCGCCGACAACGGGCGTGCAGGAATGGGGTGAACAGCCGGGCGTTCCGCCATCGACCGGCGTGAGGCAGGCATATTGGCTTCCCAGCGGACAGCTATAAGTGCCGCCAGCATCCTCGACACAGCTTGCTTGCTGAATGGGGCATAGCGCGCCACTACCCGTCGTTTCGTGGCATATTGCGGTTTCTCCGGAATCAGCGGCATCGCCATTGCCATTGAGGTCGGCCGCGCAAATCTGTTGGGCAGTCGCCGCGGACGGAGCAGCAAACAGGCTGGCAGTCATCACCCATGCGGCGATAGCGAGCCAGGCATGACGAGTTACGCGCATCACCGGGCTTCCGCTCTGCAGACTAGGTCGGCACCAGACAGACGAACCGTCTGCATCATGACGACGGCCTCGGGAAAATCATCGAGGCAGCCACAGGCCGAGATCAGTTCTTCGCCTTCGCCCAGCGGACAGGCGTTGTCGGATGTGCAACTATGAAAATAGATGTCCCACCCGGCCAGATCATTCTGCCGGGCACCTACGACCCCGTCGACGGCAACATCGCTATTGGCTTTGGGCGCGCGGGTCTTGCAGATGGGTTCGCACGCAGCGACCGATCCCCGGTCGGGCATGGTGAAGGGCCGGGTCGATGTGGCGACCGTCCCATCTTTGGCGCTCGTGCGGTCGGCGAGTAGACTCTCGGTGGAATGATCGATGATATAGGCGCCACGGGTGAGATCGGGCTGCGTCGCGCTGCCCAAATCGACCGTGCAGGCATAGCGTCGGCTGCGCTCGAAAAAGTCGCGCATATATTGGACGTTGCAGGCACCGGTACCAAACAGCCTGGTTGAGGGCAGGGGCTTAAGGCCGGTGTTGACGCCATTGCGCAAGGTCGTGACGCCATCGACGATCTCGCTGGCAAGATGGCAGGCCGGATCGGCGGCATAGCCTGAGCACAGGTCCACCAGCCTTTCGCTGATCTCGCAGGCAGTATCGACCTGGATTTCGAGCGTTACATAGCCCCAATTGCCCTCGCCACCGCCGCGCACGCGGGCTCCCACGATCATGGCACCTGCCTTAAGTTGGGCGGTCACATCGATGGCGGCGCGATTATACCAGGGGTCGTCGCTGATCCGGCAGTCGCCTGACGGCAGCGCCTCGCCCGGCCAAGGGCGCTTGCCGGCTGACCCGATAATCTGGCCATTGACCCGCGCCTGCACCCAGTCGTCCGCACCCATCTCGACGATGCGCGCGGACAGGATCCGGTCAGGCGCGATGGGGTCGAACGTTGCTGTGTAGATTGGCGGGCTATCGCCGCAGGTCCCTGCGCCGCGGATCTGGTAGCGGCGGCACCCCGCGCCGCAGCTGATGACCGACGCGATTGACCCACCAACGCCTATTATGTCATCATAGTCCCAGGACTTGACATTGATGTCCCGCGCAATCGTGCAAGTGCGGATTTCCTGGGCTTTGCTGCTGCCGGTGGCGGAACCGGCGAGCGCCTGAAAGAGGCTGCTGGCTTTGGCTGTGCTGTAGGCATCACCCTGTATGGCGGTAGGATCGCTGCGATACGCGGTGGCGGTGACCGACGGATTGGCGGTGCAGGCGGTCGTCTGCGCGCCGGTATAACGGATTACTGGCCCGTCGATCTGTGCCTGGGCGATGCCAATGCGCGGATCGGCGGTGGTGAGCGCGCCTACCACCCCGCCGCCCAGATCCTTCAGGACTGAAGCCATATTGCCCCAGACCAGATTGTCGCCGCAGCTATTGTTGACGCAATAGCAGCCTGCCAGTGCGGTGAGCTCGACCTGGGCCAGCCTGACCTCGCCAGCACTGCCGACGATCCACTGGAAATTGCGACACTTGTCCCAGCTTGCCTGATTGCAGGCAATGATGCCATTGGCGCAGATGCCTGAAATCGGCATCGGCACATTGAGCGTTTCGTCGAACGTACCGTCGAGATCCTTGTCGCGCGTCAGGCGCAGGGTGGTGATATCCCCACTTGGTCCAGGCTGAGCCAATATTTCCAGCGCCGTTGCCGATGTCTTGCAGGCAAGGCTGGGCGTGAACTGCTGGCTATTGTCGATGGTGGCGATCGGCTGTCCACCAAGCCCTGGGGTCAGATAGTGGCTTTGCAACGCATCGCTGTCGCTGCTCTTGCTGCGGGAGGCTTGCGCGGCGGTGCGGGCACGCTCCTCCATCGTCTGCGCCAGAACATTGCTGGTGAGGCAGGCAATGGCGCAACCCAAGGCGAGGGTGAGGCCGCGCTTCATGGGCGCAGCTTTAAGCAGGCACAGATAGGATGGGTGGTCAGCACGGTCGCTGCGACAACAGGACGGAGAGGGGCTTTGTCCGTTGTCACATGGGGTTTTGCGGCCGTGCTGACCATAGGTGGAGCGACAACATCGGGGGACGACGCCATCGCTCCGTCCTCGCACCGTGCGGGACCGCAACCACGGCTGTGGCGGGCAGGCGCGGAAACACCCCGCACCGATGCAAGGAAGGGGAAAGGAAGACTGCTCATGGGGTCGAGATCCCGGCGCAGCAGATGATCTTCTCAAACAGCATGAACTGGGCATTGTCTTTACCCGGCGCATGTTTGGCGCTCGACCAGAGCGCGCCGGGACGCCCGATATTGACGCATTTGCCGCCCTTGACCGGCTCCATAAGCTGCAGCTTGTAGCGGCTCTTGGTCCAGATCGGCTGCGGTTTGAACGAACAGCCGTCAGCGGACGAGATGGTCAGCGCGCCAAGCCGCCCCATCATGAAAGTGCCGCGCGCGGCTAATCCGGCCCAGGCCTCGACGCTGTCGTCGAAATGGATGTCGCCTGCGATCGGATAGGTCGCGCCCCAGCTGCCCATGCACCAGAAAAGCGGATCGATGACCTTGCCCGCTGCTGCCGCGGCGCTGTCGGCCATGCAGGCCAGGCCCGCTGCGGGGTTGCCAAACAATATGCCTTCAGGCTGAATGATCGCGCCCAGCGTACCCGACTGCCAGGTTGGCAGGACCTCGGTCATCATCGCGACGTCGAACCCGTCATCTTCGATGCAGGGCAGGTCGGTGAACATGTCGAGCATCTTCCAGACCGGTGCGATATAATAATGCATCTGCGCGAACATCTTGCGGCTATTGGTGCCGTCGGCGATTGAGGACTGGCTGCCCTGGAGCTTGCCGCCAGTCGGCATGAGATCGGCGCCCAGCGCCATCATGCAGCCTGGTTCTGTCACGACATCGACCATGCGATTGGGAGACCAGAAGCTGACCTTCACCCCAAACCAGAAGCTGGCCCCCTTTCGGCAGGCGCATAGGGGTTTGGAGGCCGACTGGGCATCGAGGGCCTTGTCAAGTTTGTCAAAACTGCCGACCCGGACGCCGCCGATGGTGATCGGGAAGATGCAGTTCCAGCGGACCTTGGTGATGGGGTTGAAAATCGTGCCTGCCTCACATTTGGACGCGAGAGCCGGTGTTGCTGGCGCAAGCAGGGCGATCGCCATGCCGATCGCAGCCGTACGCAAAAGGGTGCGGGCGCTGATCATCGGCTTGCCTTTGCGCCAGCACGAGGATCAACCCGCACTTCCTGCAGTTCAAGCCTTTGACCCACCTGGCGCACAATCACAGGCGCGTGGGTTATGCCGAGCCGTCCCTTCACCCGATCCTCCAGGATGAACAACGCGCGGCCATGGCGTTCCCCCAGCGTAATCGCGTCTGCGTCGCTGGCACCGCCCGACGCGAGCAGGATGAAATCCGTCAGCGCGGCATGATCGAGCGCCCAGGGCAGGTCGCGCGGGGTGACGATCACCAGCCTTTGGGGGAGCGACACATAGGATAATGGATTGAAGGTGAAGCCCCTGGGATAGAGCAACTTACCATCGGGTAGGCGGATCTCCTGATCGAGCGTATAGAAGGGAATGACGTAGCGCGTGCGATCCTGCGTCACTCTGGCCAGGGCGCCGGACTGCATCGCCGACCAACCGGAACGCGGCCCGAAACTGGCTGCCATATTGGTGGGCTGGCGCGCAGCACGGGCTTCGATTTCAGCCAGCGCATCGGGCTCGGCGATCGGCCAGGTCCGTCCGATCGTAGCGCTTTTGGCCAGTGCCGCGGCAGGGAAAGCCGTTGCGATTAGCATGATGGCCGCACGGCAGCGCGCTTGGCCCGCGAAATCCGACAGAATGCGCTTCATCGCCCTGCCTCCCGCATGGCGGCGATGGCGCGGCCGCGCCGGGGTCGCCAGACCTCGCCATCACCGCCGCTTCCGCCATGAACCGCGCTTGCAAAGGCGAAAAGGGCAAGCAGCGCGGTGCCGCCGATGATCAGCCGTAGCGGCGTATCGATGATGCTTGCTGACCAGGCGAGACATCCTGCCTCAATGATCAGCAGCAGATGCGTGCCGATCATCAACCGGATCGCCGTCTGGCAGGGCCGGGGCGAGAATATCCCGTTCATGACCGCCGCCATGGCAGGATCGCGCCGCTGCGAGGTGCCCGCCAGCGACGGGTCCTGGACAAAAGCTTGCCAATCAAGCCGGTCAGCAAAATGAGCAGGATACCAGTGCTCAGGCACGTCACGCCAATCAACAGCGCACCGCGCGCAATGATCGCGGTCGGCTGGTGGAGGACCAGCCCGGTGACGATCACCATCGTGGTGAGAAGCACGGTTTCGACCACCATCAATCGGAACCGCCAGCGCACCGCCTCTGCCTCGGCGCGGATCGCAACCCGCGCCTCGATCATGCGCTCGATCTCGGCATCTTGGCCAAACCCAAGCGGTAGCTGATCTGGATGGGGGACTGTCCGGCGCATCAGACGATCTCCTCGCCGGATCGGGACGACAATATCTCCGCCGGATCGACGCCCGCCAGTTCGCACACGGCTTCCAATGGACTGCGCCCCGCGCGGATCAGCGCGTCGAATGCGGCCACCTCATTAGGGGCTGACGTATTGATCCAGTAGGAAAAGGGATCGACTACGAGGCGGGCCACGCCAAGGCCCAGCGGGGAGTCGATGAAGACCTCACTATAATGGGGCTTGTTGTTGCGGACCGATTTCAACAGATCGAGCACGAACCCGGAATAATCGAGGATCTTGTTTTCGACCGCCTGGGCATAGGTCGAGCCCTGCAGCAGGAAACGGGTGGCGGCGTTTTCCAGGATCACCTGGCCGGTACCGCCAAAGAGCAGCAGGTCATTGAGCGACTGGAGCACCACCCCGAAACTGCCCTGATATTTGCGCGCGCGCCTGTAGCCCTGGCCGAATGCTTCGGCGAGGCGCGAGAGATCCTGGCCTTCGCTGCGGGTCATGAACTGGGCGGCTTCATCGCACAGGACAAAGCGGGGCCGGTCGCGTGCTGAAAGATACAGTTCCTGCGTGACTGCATTGACCACCACCATGACGATGACGTTGAACAGGTCCGGCATGGATTTGAGCCGTTCGAGCTCCAGCACGACAAATTCGTCGCGGCTTATGTCGAAGGTGGATGGCCCGTTGAAAAAGTGGCCGTACGCGCCCTCACTGCCAAAATCGCGCAGATTGAAAGCCAGTTCGCGCGCTACCGGCACCAGATGATCGACCCGGTCGAGATCGGAGGCCGCAAATTGCGGATAGGCGCCCAGCCAGGCACGGACCGCATCAATGCCTTCTTCGGCATGGCCTTCATCGATCGTCCACTGGACGGCGGATTTGAGCAGATTCCATTCCGAGGTCGAGACGCCTTTGCGGGTAGCGGCATTGGCCATTTCGGCGACGATCGCGACCGCCATGGAGATGGCCGACTGGCGGTCGTCGCCATCAAGCGCAAACCCCATATCGAAGGGATTGAGAACCAGGCGCTCCTCGCCAATGTCGATATAGCGCCCTGAACAGAGCGTGCAGAGTTTGCGATAGCTCCCGCCGATATCGATGATGCGGATGAGCGCGCCTTGCGCATAATATTGCTGACACAGATTGTTGAGCAGGAAGCTCTTGCCTGCGCCGCTCTCTGCCGAAACAATGAAATTATAATTGTTGATGCGCGGATCGAACAGGTCGAGCGTGATAAGCTGGCCCTTGCGCCCCGTGTAGAGCAGCGCCGGGCGCCCGCCACCGCGAAAGTCACTTTGCACCGGGGCCAGGAGCACCGCGGCTTTGACCGGCATGCGAAAATCGCGTTCCAGCAGGCGCATCATGCGCTTCTCCGGGTAAAGCCCAAAGGGCAGGCTCATCGGCAGCAGGACCGGATTGAGATAGCTTTCCTCCTGCATCATCCAGGGAAGCGGTTCGCTCTCCCACAGGCGCTTGGCGCGCGCCGCCATTTCCCGGGCCTGGGCGCTGTCGCGACCAAACACCCAGACCATAGGTATCACCGAAAGGAACCGGCTATTGCCGGCCTCGTCCAGCACCCAGCCAATTTCCTCGATCTGCTTGCCGACCTCGACCGCGAAACTGCCCGCAGCCTTCTGTGCGGACAAAATCTGCGCGCGCTTGTGAATTTCAAACTGGCTATGATCGAAGAGGATGTTGAGCGTGATGAGGAAGGGACCACCAATCTGGTCGCTATCTTCGGCAGCGCCGCGCATGCCCCCCAGCAGCCGGTTGGCGCGCTCGGCGGTGATACGCCGGGCTGGCGCACGCGGTGTCAGGCAGCGCGCGACCTGGCGCCCCAGAAAGACCTCGGACCCGTCGAACAGCAGATCGGGTCCGGCATCGATGATCTGCTTGCGGATAGGGGGGGCGGGATGACCATTGCTGCCATCGGCAAATATGCCAGGCGCAGTCTCGAAGAGACCGTTGAAGATCCGGCGATAGAAGCGCACTAGTTCTTCTGGTGGCAACCTGCGGATGCCAAGCTTGGACAGCTGCTCCTCGACCTGTCGCCGCAGATCCGAACCCAGCTTGACGCGCGTCTTGATGGAGAGAAATAGCCGGAAATTGCGGATAGGAATACCGTGCAGCGCGTCCAACCCCTGGGTGCCGGCGCGCATATAATCGGCGGTGCGCTGCGCCGAAGCCTGGATCAGCGGATCGGGCCGGGTCTTCAGATCGAGAAAGGCGTCGAGCGCATCATCGATCAGCGGATCGGCAAAGCCGTGGAGCTGAAGAACCGTGCCATCGGGAAAATGGACATTGAGCAGACCCAGCAGCGCCTGATGGACATGGGCAAACATATAGGCTGATGGGACCAATTCCCAGGCGTGACCCCAGCCATCATCAATGCACAGGAACGCCTCTTCCTGCGCGTCCCAGGCGACCATCGGCAGGAAATCGGAATAAGCGTCGCGCGCAACCGCGCGGTGTAGCGCCGATATGGTGAGGCCGCCGCCATGGCGCGTGCCGAGCGGGCTCATGGCTGTGTCTCCACAGGCAAAGCAGGCACGGATGCAGGTTGGCCCTCGTCGGCGCGATCAGATGAAAGCCGCTCGCGTATCTGTTCGAGTATGGGGACGCGGGCTGCGGGCTGGACCGGATTGACGAGATAATCGCCGACCACCCATTGGGGTCGTTCGAGAATGGCATAGACATAGCGCGGCATGTAGAGCCGGTCGGGCCGCTCGCGGTCGGCATAGGGCAGGATCAGCGTGCGGATCGTTCGCCCTGGCCGGAGCATCGGCGTGACCGGCGCTTCTACCAGACCCTCCAGCTCGCGATATACGCTGTCGCGATAGCCGTTGAAGGGAGCAGCGCCGCTGTTTCTGCGCTTTCCCGCACCGCTGTTGGCAGGCCTATTGGCCTTGTCACGCAGCAGCGCCTTGTCGTTGGTCACTGCCGGGTCGGAGCGCGACGGCACATCGGCGACCGCGTCGGCATAGGCTTTGTCGGGGTGGATGCACTGGCCATGGTCGCTATTCTTGCAGCTGAACTTTTCGCTATAGGGCGACATCAGCGAGCCGACGGTGGTGCAGGCGGGCAGCAGCAAGGCTGCGCCGGCCAGGAGCACGGTGTGTCCAGAGTGCCCCAACGCAAGAGGCCATATCTGCGTGGACGCACTGTTTTCGCGCAAGATCGACATCAGAATTTGCTCCCCGCTGTGGGTTTGATTTCGAGGGTCACGCCCTCCTGGATGACGACCACCACATCTTTGGCTGCGCCGACCTCGACGATGGGTCCGGCCTGGCGGGCGAGATCAAGATAGAAGTCGGTGAGCTTGTCGGAGGATTTGGAGAGGCCGCCTGCCAGCCCGCTTTTGGCGGCATCGGCCGCATCGAGCGATCGCACCGATCCGAGCGCGGAGGTCGAGAGATCACCAAAGCTGGTCTCGACCGAACTGGCAAAGCCGCTGACGGTGCCGGCGATAAAGGTGCGTGCCAGCGCAGCGCCGGCGCGTGTCACAACTTTGCCTGACAGGCCCTTCTTGCCATCGGTATCGACGAAAAAGCCTTTAACGGGCATGTCGACCACCGAATGCTCGTCGAAATCGACGCAGGACAGCGAGACCAGCTGGACCTCGACCCGTTCCTTGGCGAGGCTGCCGGTCGCATTGCCGATGACGAAACAACCAGCCATATTGGCTTTGACATCATTGGGCAGGACGGCGGGGGCCTGGACGCGGGCGATCAGAGGTTCCGGATTGGATGTCGCGTCCCGGCTCGCCAGCGCATCTATACCGGTGAGCAGTCGTGCCTTCATGAAACCAGGCGGCAAATAGATCGTCCGGATCTTTTTTCGCGATGCCGACGGCGTCCCCTCCTTTCCCGCTACGGCCGAAAGGGTGGCGGTGGCAGCGCCGATCGCGCCGATGGTCTTTTCCACCGGCGGCGCTGGCGGTGCCGGTGGTGCGATCGGTGGGGCAGGGGGCGGTATATCGCCCAGCGCGCTGTCCAGTTCGGCATTGCCGGGCGGTTCTGGAAAAGCGGGCGCGCTGCCGGGGAGCGCGGAAGGTAGATCTTCACCATCCGACAGGGAGCCTGGCGGCTTGCTGCCGGGGACGACCTTGCCCTCTTCAATCGCGGTGATGCGATCGCCCAGCAATGTCTGGCCGTCGAGGATCTTGCGGACATCGCCGCGCAGCTTGGTTTCGAGGCTGTCACCGCGCAGGCCCGCGCCCATATCAAGCTTGGAGGCAGCAGGGATGACCGGATGATCAGCCGATGAACTGCCAGAAGCGGTGTACAGGCCATAGCCCAGCACCGCGACGGTGGCGGCAACGCCTGCCTGTTTGGCCCGCAACTTCTGGCTCGCTGACATGGCGGCCCAATGGATCTTGAGGTCGAGCAGGGCTGGACCGCGAGAGATCGGCGGGCCAGGTTCGGGGGGTGCGATCTGGGAGGCGTCTGTTTCGTAAGGCTTGTCGACTTCGCTGGCCTGCGGTTTGAATGGGGCAGCGCGGCTGCGGCTGCGCGGCGGAACTTTCTCGCTCACAGCCCCTCTCCTCGACGCACAATGATGACCCGTGCTGTTTCACCAGCCTTAAGATCCAGCCTGTCGGCGGTGACCGAGAATATCCGTGTGCCGAGAGCTGAATCGAGGAACAGCCGTTCATCGAGCAAGGTTTCTGTCGAAACCTCGACCCGATATTCCGAGGCGGAGAGACCGGAACCCTCCACTTCGACGCGGCGTATTTCGCTGATGCGGGCAGAGGGCAGGGCGACGACACGGATCGGTCCGGCACGCGGCGCGACGGTCGAGAAGCTCGCCGGGATACGATCCTGGAGCATGGCCAGCGTGATCGAGACGGTACGCTCTTCCTCGACCAGCGGCCCTAACAGCTCATCATTGGCTCTCGCGCGCTGGGTGCTGCCTGGCGCCAGTGTGACGGTCTGGGCGGGTATGTCCGATGGCTCGGCATAGAGCGGATAGATGGCGCCATTGCAGGTGACGAAAAATTCTGACGCCGTTGTAACAAAGCTATGCGTGACGGCACCTGCGTCATCGACCTCCTTTACAAGAAATTTGATCCAGGCGTCCGAACCGCCTTTCTCGACACTGATTGCTTTCTCGGCCGAGAATTTAACATCCTCGATCTCACCGCCAATGCAGACCAGATGATTGACGTCGCGGTTGGAGAGGCGGATTGTGCTGGTCTGGTCCGGCAGGGCGGTGATCGACTGTCCGAAGGCAGGCATGGCCATCGCGAGCGCAAGGCAGCAGAGTGGCGAGCGTGTGAGCAGCGCACAAGAGAGCGGCGCACGCGTGCCTTTACCCAAGTTCGGCATCGAATTTCTCCTCGGACAGGCGGGTGAGCCAGAAGCGGCCATTTTCGACAGCGTAGCCAATGCGCAGCGTGCCGCGGAATTTGCGGATGACGCCGCCGATGACCCGCACCTTCTCGACCGGAACCATGATCTGGTTGTCGGTCCAGCTGACGGGCTGATCGGGCCGGATATAGGTCGCGATCGACAGGGTCGGATTGGTCGAGAGTTCGTCGAGCACCCCGCTGAGCGTATCGCGCATGCTCTCATAAGCGGACGGATGCACAATCGAGAGCAGTTCCTGAAACTGGCGATCGGCGGAATAAGCTGAGTAGGTACCCGACAGAGTGACGATGTTACGCGTCATCGCCCGCAAATAGCCGCTCGATGGCTTGGAACCGGTCACATAGAGATCGCCGCTGGCACCGAAGGGCACGACGACCGTGCGCCGGTTCTGGTCGCTGGAATAGACGACTGCGCCCAGCACTGCGGTAATGCCGAAAAGACCGACAATCGCGAATTTAAGTAGGCGGTTTTCCTCAAAGAGGTTCGAGGAACCCTGAAAATAACGGTGAATACCAAAGCTGGCAGGCTTGCCGATCAGCGGATCGGGCGAAGCGCCAGCCTTACGGGTGAAGAGCGACATCATGGCTTTTCCTCACTCGTAGAAGCGGGTCTGGGTGGACCCTGGATAATGGGGAAAGGACAGCAGTCCCCAGCGCCAAGCGAGATGCGGCAGGAAGCCGCGCGGCTTCGACCGCTTCCAGGGGATGAAAAGGAGAAGGGCACCAACGAGCGACCAGCCGATCATTCCGCCAACGATAAGTCCGACGAAAATGGTCGACAGGACCAGTATGAACTCGTCCGACCCAAACCAGAGAATCTGGACAGGCCGATGCAGATACTGGGGCAGACGTTCGTCCATGATACCCTTCTCCTCAGGCTTCGCTACCCGCACGGCGGGGCGTCCTGAAAAGCCACCATTGGCTTTCCAGCTTCGAAGGCAGGGCGTTCGGGCGAACGCCCGAAATCCGTGCCAATCAGGTCAGATGGTCATCCCGAAGGACTGGAGGATGCTGTCGGCCTTGATGAGGCAAACCGCCGCCACGATGGTCGGGATACCGATCATGATATTGGAAAACAGGCGCGATACGCCAAACAGGAATGCCGCAACGCCGCCGACAAAGCCCAGCGGTCCCTTGACGCCCTGGTTCACCACGATGTCGTAAATATCGTAGCCAAGGTCGCCGGCGGCGGGCGCGGAAAAAGCATGGGCGATGCCGGTCATGGCGAGCAGCGCCAAAAGGCCAGTCGCGCCATGGTCGGCAAGGGCAAGCGCGCGGTTGCGCGATAGGGTCATCATCTTTGGTCTCCATCGGAAAGAGAGCTGTCCGCAGCTATGCCTCGCCCGCGAATGATCTCGCTGGCATGCCGAAGGTCGCATGGGACAGCTCCATGAGCGCGCGACCGCCGGCATTCCGGTCCGCCTTTTCCCCCATGGGCGGGAGGCAAGCGAGCCATGGCAGGATGGGAGGCATCACCGGTGTGCATCGGGCGATGCCTTCGACGCGGGCTTTCCATGCGGCGTACTTGGTGGCGTATCGAGAAACGCCTCCAGCTGCGCCTGCTGGAACCCCGAAATGATCGTGCCATTGGCGATCAGGGTGGGGGTCCCGCTCACGCCGATCTTGCGGACCAGCGCAGCGTCAGCGTCGACCTTGGCGCGTCCTTTGGGACAGGTCTCCAGCTTTGCCGGTTTCGCGCCATCATATATGGCTTTGAACGCAGCTCCCGGTTCAGGCGAGCAAAGGATATGTTCGGCCTTTGATGCAGCGTCCGGGTGAATGCCCGACACGAAGAAGATGAGGCGGCGCACCGGCTTTCCTTCGGCAGCCTTCGTCGCCCAGAAGCGGTCGAGCGCGCGGCAATAGGGACAGTCGGGATCGGTAAACTCGATGACTATGGGCGCATTCTCTGGGCCGATCGCCAGCGCCTGCGCCGGATCGATGGCGGATAATTGCTTGCGCGCCCGGTTTTCCTGATCCAGCGCAGTGAGGTTGAGACCATTGCGATCATAGATGGTCGCAAAGAGGATATGCTCGCTTTGCGGCGCATAATAGATAAGCCGGCCACCGGCGCTCGCCTGATAAATCGGCCCTGCGACCGGCGATGGCCCGAAATCCTCGAACTGGAGGTTGGTGAAAGTCTGACGCAGCTGCTTTTCTGCGGCCTTTGCAACAACGGCAAGGCTGGGTTCCGACGTCGCGTCCTGGGCCTGGCTGGGATCGGCAAGCGCGAAAATGGAGGCGAAGGCGATGAGCGCAGGGGCGTATCTCATCGGGCCAGTTCCCCGTAACGCCGGGCCTGGGCCTCAATGAGGCGTGCATCGATCCTGATCGATGCGCCAATCGGCAAAAGATCGGGCGAGGTCGGGGATGCAGCCGGTATAGGACGGATCACAAATTGCCCGTTCGCCTCACCGATATCGAGATGCGCCAGGGGCGCATGTGCCACCGGCATTTTCGCCGGGCGCGCCCATCCGATTGATGGTGCCAGCAAGGCAGCCGATACCATCCCTGCCGCAACGGCAGGCCGAATTACCAGTCTCATATAGGTCTCCTGTTGCGCGAAGGGGTTCAGCCCTCCGGTGCGACGCAAGATGACGGTCAGGCCCAAGCTTTTCTGTGCCGCAGTAGCCTGAAATTTGTCATTCGCATCGCGATGGCCATCAGGTGCGCCAGCTTTTTAAGGGTCGCAATGGGGAGGGCACTGAGATGCCGAAAGCGGCACTGAAGTGCCGAAATCGGCATCTCAGTGCCGCTTTTTGGGCAACCTTGAGAAAAAATTGGAGATGAGCGACTTCAAATTCGCGCTCGGTCGTCTTGATCAGGGGGTCATCCACGCGAATCGCAAAGGGCTTGGGACATGACAGGGCATCGTTCGCGGACGTACCGGCTGCGCTTGTCGGAGGAGGGGACAGACCTGTTCCTTGCCCAGCACCACCGTCTGGCCCGGATCGCCAGGGGCTTCATTCCCTATGGCGCAACCCTCGGCGTTGCTGTGATGCTCATGGAAAAGGTGGAAACCGACGAGCTCGTCGCAGAGCTGACCATGCCATCGCTCAAGCGTCTGGCAGGCAAATGCGAGCACTTCGTCGGGGCAACGGCTGCGATCAATGACGCGACGGGCGCCATCGTCAATCGGCTCGCGGAATCGGATTTGATCGGCGTCCGTCCCTCTGTCGGAGCATTGCACAATCTGGCGATCATGCTGATGGAAAGCTCTGAAGATCATGAGCTAGCCAAGGCCTGGCAGCGCGTACAGGCGGGCATCGCGAAGAAATAGCAGGGTCGAACGACAACGAAAGATCTGATCCGATCAGGACAATTGCGGCACTGTTCCGCCAAGTCTGCCTATCCCGAGCGCAACGGCGCTAAGGGGGAAATCGATAGTCTCAAAATGGAAACGAATATATTTGACGCATAGCGTCATCCACGCGAATCTGTGGTCGTTGGAACGTGCATGGACGCTTTGAGACGCGATCAGGGAGGACCTGATGATCTCATCTCAAGGTGGCGCCTTTGAAGAGGGGGCGTCGATACTGGCCGAGGTCAAGTCGATCTCTGGTCGCCGCATTGAAGAACGGCGCAGGCGCCATCGTATAACCCAACAGCAACTTGCAGCCGATGTCGGGATCGGTGTGCGCTGGCTGCGCGAAATCGAGGCGGGCAACCCGAAGTCCCGTTTCGACGATCATGTCGCCTGCACGCACGCCCTTGGCCTTTCGGCGGCGCATCTCCTCATTCCCATGCTGTTTCTGGAGCATCATATGCACTTTCCACGCCATTTTTTCCTCGATGACATGGTTGAACTCGAAGCCCGCTGCATAGAATTTATATCTGCCCTGAGCCTGAAGACCTTTCTGCGCCCGACTGGTGGTAGGCAAAATGGTCCCCAAGATTCCGGCTCGGCAGCATAGGTGGCGCCATGGCACCTGACGCCTATACGGCCGCCCGGGTTCACAGGGGGATCAAGCAGCTGATCATGGCAGGCAAGTTCCAGCCAGGGTTACCATTGGTCGCGCACACCCTGGCCGAGAGGTTCGGAACCAGCATTTCCCCGGTCCGCGATGCTTTGAACCGGCTGGTCGGCGAGCGACTTGTGGACATGCAGGGCGGTGGCGGCTTCGCGCTTCCGACCGTCACCAGGCGCAGCGCCTTTCATCTCTATAGCTGGCATGCGGACCTAGTTCGCCTGATCGTGAAGGTGATGATCCGTTTCGAGGAGATTGGCGCTCCGCCGGTTGCCCTTGTTAGCAAAAGAGCCGATGGCCGCGATATCGCCGCCGCTACAGCCGAGTTCTTCTCATTGCTGGCAAGCTGTTCGCCCAATGGCGAGCATCTCGATGCCATCATCCAGGCCGGAGAGCGACTTGCCATCCTCAGGCTCCACGAGGGTGGTATCGGGCGGCAGGGTGAAGAACTCGCGACGCTCTGGAATGTCACCCGTTCGGGTAACAGAAATGCGACGCGTGTTGCGATGTGGCAGTATCACCGTCGACGTCTGTTACGCGTTGATGAGATTTCATTGGCTGCTACCAGCGCAGTGAGCATTTAGCAGATGCGCTAAATAAACGGCTTAGCAAATCGCAGACTAAACGACCGTGATTCGATAGAATAATCAAGCTTATAAGCCGTCATTATGGGAGCTTATAAGATCGGATATATGGTAAACACTCCCTACCATTATGGACGCCGCAAATAGTGCGGCTTTGTGATGGAGATGAACATGACGAGCATCATCGAACATGACGAACTGGTCGTCGATCTGGGCGCTGCCTCGGTCGAGACCAAAGGTGCCGGCGTCGGCAACGCCGACAGCCTGGGTACCGAAATCCGGCAAATGGGCATCGCCGACGACTGATCGCGGAAAGGCGCGCATCCCTGGCGATGCGCGCCTTTCTTCTCGTCACTCAGCAATAGGTGCGAGCATGGCTTACAGGCTTCGCGATGGTCTTCATTTTTGCGTGTCCGAAGGTCGCACGATATTCTTCGATGTGCCAGGCGACCGCTATTTCGCGCTCAAACCGGAATGGGACCGCGCGTTTCAAACATTCCTTCAGGATGAAAGGCCCGTGCCTGAACTCGCGGAGCTGGAGCGCGCGCGCATTCTCATCCACTGTGATGGCGCGTGTGCCCCAATCCGCCCCGCTGCGATCGACAGGGCAAACCGGGATTTATGTATCGAGCCATCATCGCCCTTCATCCGGCACGCGATGCGATCCATCCTCTGCCAGCTTCGTGCAGTTATGTGGCTGCGCCTGTCCAGTTTTGAGGTGATTATCAACCGGATTGCGATGCGTCATCCTGCCACTAGCGTCAGCCGTGCGGAGGATTTCTTTGCTTTGAGCCAGGCATTTGCTGCGACTGCGCCATTGCGCCCCCGGCATCGTCATTGCCTCTCAAGTTCGATCGCCTATGTCGATATGGTCCGTGCGTCTGGCATGGAAGCGACATTGGTGATGGGCGTAAGTGCCCAGCCTTTCTCTGCGCATTGCTGGGTGCAGTCGGGCGATACCGTCCTCAATGACCGACTTGAGAATATTCGACCCTTCCAGCCAATTTTTTGCGTCTGATGCTGCGTCAGTTTCTCATATTTTCGAGTTCGGCGCAGGTCGCGCTAGAAGGGTTGATCCAAAGAGCGCAGAGCGCGACCGGTTTGCGTCACGCCATCCAGCAGCAAGGGCTCGCGATCCTTGTCCGGTCGATCGAGGATGTTCTGATCGTCCCGGGTGGCAGGGGATATATCCTTGGCACCCTGTTTGCAAAATATGGGCCTGCCCGCAGAATAGCACCAGACGATGCGCTAGCGATCGAGTCTTTGGCGCAACCTGACCCTATCGTCCCGCTGCGTGAGCGCTTTTGGGGTGGATATGTCGCCATGCTTGCCGATGGCCGCGGTTTGACAATGATGCGGGATCCCTCCGGCGCGATGCCCTGCTATATTATCCCGCTATCGGGTGGTTGGGCAGTGGCATCCGACGCATCTCTCCTTATATCCGCCGGTCTTTTGAAGCCGACAATCGCGTGGGATGAAATACCGCGCTATCTCGCCGCGAAAGATTTGCCTGCTGCTACGACGGCGATCCAACATGTTCGGGAAATTTTGCCGGGAACCTGTGAGCGTCTTGCGAACGGGCGGAACAGTATAACTAGCTTCTGGTCACCCTGGGACCATATATCGCCGGTAGAGCGGCCTGGCGCGGCGGCGATGGAGGCGCGCCTAAAGCGGACTGTGGATCATTGCGTTGCATCATGGGCGTCAACGACAGGCTCTGCGCTTTTGACCCTGTCGGGTGGCCTTGATTCCTCAATTGTCGCTTCAGCTTTGGGAACGAGCAAAAGGCCCTTTAGCTGTGTCACGATCAGCACCGGCGATGGGCTTGGGAATGAACGGGACTATGCCCATGCTATGGCCAGCGCTGTAGGTGCTTCGCTGATAGAGGAGGACTATAATCTGGCTGACATCGATCTGTCCATTTCGACTGCGAGACATTTTCCCAAGCCGATTGGCCTGATCCATGAAACCGCGTTTCACGCCGCCGCGATGCGTGTGGCAGGGGTAGTGGGAGCTGACGCAATCTACACCGGCAGTGGCGGCGACAATGTCTTTTACAACAGCAATTCGCTGCGCCCGCTGCTGGATTGCATGAGAGCACGAGGCCTTGGTGCCGACGCCTTGCGGACATTGCGCGATATTGCCGGAAAATTGGAGTTATCGGCATGGACGGTTTTGTGGCAGGCCGTGCGTCAATATCGACAGCTAAAACGCCCCTATGCCTGGCAGTATAATCTTCAATTCATGACGCGCGAGGCCCGGCAAGACATAATGTCCCGGCCCCTATCCCATCCGTGGCTTGAAGAGCAGGATGGCGCGCGCGCAGGCAAGGTAGGGCATGTCGCTTTTCTGCTGCGCATCCAGAATCACATCGAGGGCTATCTGCGCGCCTTCGACATGCCGCTCATAAATCCGCTCATCTCCCAGCCCATTGTTGAACTGGCGCTTGCAATACCAGGCTGGCACATGGTCGAGGGCGGCCGTGACCGCGCCGTCGCACGCAAGGCCTATCATGATGCATTGCCGCCGATCATTCGGGACCGGCGGCGCAAGGGCAGCCCAAGCAGTTTTGCAATCGCTCTTCTCCGCAGCAAAAGGAAGGAAGTCCGCGACCGCCTGATGGACGGCGAGCTGGTCGCGCGGGGCATGGTTGATGCCGACACTCTAGCCGCAGCATTGGTATCCGATTCCGGCTTAGAGCTGAGCTATATGCGCCTATCAGCTCTGCTCGACATGGAAGCCTGGATCGAACATTGGCGCGGATGATGTAGCGGCTATGTAGCGCGCTGAGCATCTAATCCGATGTCGGCAAATGTATTGAGTCTTGTTTCCAATCTCTCCTCATCTGCGCCCAGCGCGACGCTTCCTCACGCTCGATGCCATCGGCGGGCGTCTTGTCCATCAGCCAAAAATCGAACCATCGTAGATTGCGGCGGTAGACGTTCAGGCGGTGGGTTGGCTGGCGCTTGATATGGAGTTCGTCCGGGAAGATATAGACATCAACCGGACTATTGACAGCGCGCAGCGCGCGTACGGCTTCCAGCGTGGGGTAAAGCTCACCATCAGCCACTTGCATGAGAATGGGGAAAGCAACGCGGCTGGCATTGCGGGAAAGCGACATTTGTGACCAGATGGCTGAACCGGTTTCTGGCAAAGCGGGCCAGCCTATGCTTTGATAATGTTGCTGGATGGCGGTGCCCAGAAGCCAGGTCTGGGAGGGCTCCCAGCAGCAGCCGCTGATCGATGCAGCCTTGAACATTTGGCTGTGCAGCGCCGCAAATTGCGTCGTTGTCGAGCCGTCACTGAGCCCGGTGATCCCGATCCTGTCCGGATCGACCAAGCCTGCGTCGATCAGCTCCAAGACTTTGGTCTCTATGGTCGACAGGATATTGCGCCGTGCGAGAAAGTCGGCATTTTCGCGCCTCTGTCTTTCAAGTGGCGTAAGTTGCTTGGCGGAGACCGGCGACTGGGGGCGCTCGATGTTGAGGACCAGATAGCCTGCCTTTGCGAAAAGCTGGATCGGAAATTCATCGCCCGTGCCGCCGCGCAGAAAACTCCGACTTTCATATTGGGTGATGATCAGCGGATAGCGGCGGCTCGGCTGGAATGTCGATGGATAGACGAGGTCGCCAAAGCTGGGGATTCCCATCGCATTGGTCCATTGCAGCCGCTCAACTCTACCGTGGACGATCTTTGCATGATCTGGATTGGGCTCGAAGATGGGCCTGCTCTTGCCGTCCTGCAGACTGATCCTGTCTATATATCGGGGCCGGATCGAGTTTTCGCGCACGCACAGGACATCAACGTCGATGGGTACGCATCCACTGAGCAGGTCGCTCGTCTGGAAAAGTCGGGCAGGATCTGTGTCGCCGCCATTCCATTCGTAAATGGCAGCGAGGCTTCGGCCCCATCCTTCTCGCCGTACGAACCGGATATGTCCGGCCTGCGTGACCCATGGCTTACCTTCGATGTCGGTGCAGTTGGCGCTGCGGCAAAACTGATCCGCCGTCCCGACCACCATATGGATCCGGCTCATGCCCTCGGCATCCGTCTTGACATCGACCATTCTAGCGTCGTTGCGCAGAACCGCCGACCAATCGTTGGTGAAGGCGGTGATCTCCGCCTCAGTTGCTGGCCCGCGAGCGCTGCCGTCCAGATCCACTCTATAAAAACGATAGGAGGCACCACCGCGCGGAAAGGGCGCGCGCGACGCAAATGGAAAGAAGCGCTCATCGAGCCGGTAGCCCCGCAGCGCTTCCTGGTTCAGCTCTTCTGTCGACGGACCATCCGCGCGCTGCTTGTACACAAGGCTTTTGCCGTCGGCTCCGAAGCGAAAATCGACGATGTCATCTTCTGGTGCTGCGACGGGGCGGCTATGGCCCCCCACATCCCAACGCCACAATTGCAACCGATCCTTGACGAGCTTCAAGAAAGCCAGATTGTCTCCGTTTGAAGACCAACGAGGCGTGATGACCTTGGTGACGCCAGTGGGAAATCCTCGCGTGCCAAAGAAATTATCATAACGCCAGAAGGCGACGCCGGGTCCCTCGTCGATCAGCGATGCTTGACCATCCTGGGTGACGATATAGATGCCGGAGCAATAGCTGTTCGACTTCCCGTCAGCCCTTCGCACGGCAACAGCGAGGCGTGATCGATCGGGCGAGAGGGTAAAAACAGGATCGCTTTCCATCCCGCCATTGGAGCCGATATCCAGAGTCTCGATGAGATCGCTGGCCTCTATGGGGCGAGTGGCTCCCGCCGGCCGGCGAACCTCTAACATCTTCGCGCAATCCAGATCCGCAGCTACAACCGGCAGGGCGGCCGTAGCTGCGCCAGCAAGGCTCATCGCGAGGGAGATGAGCATTACCAGGCCTTGGAAAGGGTAAGACTGATGGTGCGCCCGATCGCGGGATAATTTGTCGCATCATAATTGGGCAGGGCGACGCTTGTCGTGCGAATAAGCGACGGCTTCCGATTCAGGATGTTCTGGCTCGCAAGCAGGAATGACCAACCATCCCAGACGCCGCTACCTTGAGGCTTCCAACCGAGGGTGGCGTCAGCGGAATGAAAGGCTTTGACCCGGTAGGTCGTGCTGGTTCGGCTATCTTTGGTGCCGCCAAGATAATTATAGGCGATCGCCATGTTTACCTTGCCGCGCTTCCAGCTGGCGCTCGCGCTACCGCGCCAGTGCGGTGGTCGGAATATGGTGCCGGCCTGTTCGAAGACGGGTTGTCCCGCGCTTAGCTGCTGATCGCTTTTGAGGTAGCTGGCATTGGCTTCAAGCTTGAAATCGCTGCTGCCGGTAAAGAAGGCATAGGCGATCGAACTATCCACCCCCTGTATATGTTGACGCGCGACATTCTGATATCCGGTGTAGACGATCGCAGCAAGGTTTGCAGGATCATAAGCGGTGCCACTTAGATTTTGAACGCCGAGCGGCAGGCTGGCAGTTGCCGCCAATACCTGATCGAGGGTCGGATTGAGAATGATGAGGTCGGCATATTCGTCCCTGAATGCCTGCGAACTGGACGCTATGGGATAGGTTACGCGGTTTTTGTAGCGGACGTCGAAGAAACTAGCCTCGAGTTTCAGACCCGCTATCGATGAAGGCTCCAACTGGACGGTGAATGTAAGGGTCCTGGCCTTTTCAGGCTCCAGCGCCTTTCGACTTCCGTCGATCTGCAGAACATTTTCGTTGGTTGGAGGCGCTGGCAGGTAGCGACTTGAAGCGTAAAGCGTCGCCTGCGGAGCAATATTCAGTTGGCTGAGCGTCGGCGCCTTGAAAGATTTCCCCCACGCGGCCTTGAGCGTCAGATCGGCGATCGGCTGATAGGCAATGCCAAGCTTGGGTGTTGCAAGGCTGCCCATCTGGTCATAGCGTTCATATCGCAGCGCGCCGGTGATCTGCAGCGCGTGAATGAGCGGTAACGCATTTGCGCCAGCGATCAGCGGTAGAAACATTTCGCCATATGCGAATAGAGCGGTCTGCGAGTCTGTATAATTTTGGATGGCAAAGGTTGCAGTTGATGTCGTTCTGAAGATCGAGCCATCCAGGCCATTGGCACGCAGTCCGGCCCCCAGCGCGACACGCGCGTCGCCACCCGGTAAGGCAAAGAGCGGGCCTTCACTGCTGAACTCTGCTGACCAAAGGTCATTCTTGTAGCGCACATCGTTGACGAACAACCGGCTGCTGCCTGAGAAGACTTCCGCCTTGACCCCGCTATCGCTGATAGCGCGCGTGAAGCGGGCGGTCATTTCCCAGTCGGCAGGCAGGTGGAAGGTGAGGGACGGGCTGATCGACCAACTCTCGACGTCCGGGGAGGCGGTGGCGCCGGACTGAATATTCATGCCGCTGCCATTGGGCAGTGAGAAACGGGATTTACGGCGGATATAGTGGGCATCGAGCCCGAACTCCATGACTTCGCCCAAGGATTGATGGCCTGCTACAACAGCGCTCAATTGCTTGTTTGACGGAAATATGGTCATTTCAGGGTTCACAGCGCCATGTGTGTAGGAACGCTGGCCGGCAGAGACGTCGGTCGCCTTGGCGAAATCGCCGGCGATCATGATGCCGCCGCTATTCCATCGACGACCCGTCACCCCGCTATATTGCTGCTGGAACGCCCCGCCATCGGTCGCGCCGCCAATTCTCGCGCTGGTTTCCAGGCCGTCGAAATCGCGGCGGAGGATGATGTTGGCTACGCCGCCGACAGCATCGGAACCATAAAGCGCCGATGCGCCGTCAGCGATAATTTCGACCCGCTCGACCGCCGCCAGCGGTATAGCCGATATGTCGATGCCCTGGCTCACCGCGTCATAGGCAAGCCGATGTCCGTTGAGCAAAGTGAGCGTAGCGTCTGCGCCCAATCCCCTGAGGTTGAGAGCGGACGACGACGTAACATTTTCCGAACCATTCTGCCGAGCGGACACCACGCCTGGGTTCTGGCCGCCATTATAATTTTGCGGGATGCTGCGTGCGAATGATCCAAGGTCGCTATGGCCGAGCTCGACGATTTTTTCGCGGCTCGCCGATATTACCGGAGATGTTGGCTTCGCGCCACGAATGCGGGAACCTGTGACCGAAAGCTCGATGTCCGTCGCGCTGGTTACCGCCTCGCGCGACGGCGCTTCTCGCCCCCGCAGGGTGATCGTGCGCTCCTTGATGTCGGCGGTGAGGCCCGAAGGCGCGAGGAGGGCGGCCACGGCGTCTTCGACCGTGTAGGCCCCGGCGAGAGACGGGGCGCGACGCCCCTTGAGCGACCGGCCATCGGCAACGAGTTGATAATCGCTCATCCTGGCTATGGCGCGCAGCGCATCGCCAAGATCCTGCTCAGGCAGATCGTAACTTTTGGGTGCTTCCTGGGCATGGATCTGGGGAACCAGAATGCACATGGACAGTGCAACGCTGCTTAGTAGACCAATTTTACCGATACGCATGAAACTTGCCCCCTTGTTCCGCAGGGCCTCTTATTGAGGCTCAGAACGGAAGACGGGCGCGTGCCTATCTAAAGCTGCAACGCGTCATTAATTTTCGGCGGTGAGCAGCAATATGTTTTTCTGGGTTCGTTCGATCTTGAGGTTGAGAAAGCCGCTCAAGGCTTGGGCAACGCGCTCAATATTGCGGATTTCGATGTCAGCTAAAATCTCGCGCGCGCCCAGGGTCGGCTGTGCCAGAACGATCTTGATCTCGCTATAGCTGTTTGCTTCGGCGATGACGTCGCTGACCGGGACATAATCATAGCTCTTCACGCCGCTCACCCATTGCTGCTCAGACCGTTTGGCAGGATTGACGGAAAAATCCGGGATTTGTCCAGCCTTGAGCGTCAATAGCTGGCCGGAATGCAATGTAAGGGCTTTGGGCAGCTGGCGCGGGTCAGTGCGGGGTAGTGTGACATTGACCTCGCCCTCGATGGCATGAACGCGCGCGCCCTTACGGATCGTCATGTCGAACTGGCCGACGCCTGCCGTCACCTCAATGCCGCGCCCATGTACCATAAAGGGCCTTGCCGTCTGGCTGGCAACGGTGAAGCGGGCACGTCCACGCTTGAGTACGATCGCGCGGCGCTCGGCAGTATATCCGATCAGAACCAACGTGTCGGTATCCAATAAGATAGAGCTGCCATCTTCAAGGCGCTCCGTGCGCACCTCGCCGACCCGTGTCTCCAGAGGCGTGCGCGCCTCGCTCTGCCCGATCAGCGAGGGCGGTGCATCGGTTGAACGCCAAAGCAGACCCGTTGCCGCAAGGAGGCAAAGCGCCACTGACGCGGCGAGGAGAAGCCGTGGTGGACGGCTTTCCACTTTTCGCGTCTGGTGCAGGAGAGACCGGCGCGAATGCGTTTGTACGGCGGCTTGGCTTGCCTGCTGCACAGTGTCTACCACGCGCAGATAGGCGAGCTTACGGGAAGGGTTTTCGGCGATCCAGACGTCGAAGGCACGCTGATGTGGACCTAGCCTGTCGAGATTCCTGGGATCTGGCACGGCGTCCACGTCGGCCATGATGAGCATGGCCCATTCATGGGCATCGCGCGATCCTTCGTGGGGCTCATGATCGGGAGGCAGGTCAGTCATCATTCGCCTCGCGATAGGCGGTAACATGGCGAATGGCTTTGAGCATCTGTTTCTGCACGACCCAGAGCGGAAGATCGAGCTCTGCTGCAATCGCGACATAGGTCTGACCTTCGATGCGATTGCGCAGGAAGATATCTAGCGTTTGTGGCGGAAGTTGGTTGAGGATCAGCGTCCAGTGCGCCAGATCTTGCTTTGCCTGCAACTCGCGATAGGTGTTGGATGGGGCAATTGCATGCAGGCCATCGTCGAGCGGCTTGGTGCGTTTCGACAACAGGGTGGATCCGCGCTCGACGAAATCGCGCAGCAGGTTCGTCGCGATGCGCGTGAGGTAAGCCTGTGGGCTGGCAAGCGCTTGTGCGGGCGCTGCGCGCACGAAACGGGTGAAGCTTTCCTGGGCGAGTTCGTCGGCATCGGCCTGATTGCCAAGCTGGCGCGTGAAGAACCGCATGAGGCGGGGCTTCTCCCTTGCGTAGAATTCCGGGAAGCTAAATCGATTGCTTCCGGGATCTCTGGTCATGACCGGATCGCACAGCCGATCCTCGCTTCTGCCCTGGCTCATTCGTCGCACCTATGTCCTCTCGGGGCGACGGCCAAAGCCGGATGTTAGTAACCTGCTATGCACAGGCGCATGCGCCTTTACCGTTGCCGGCTGGACATGCGCGCATGCCACCCGG
>JAEMRT010000217.1 GCA_016463225.1 Sphingopyxis sp.
GACATATTCTTTGCAGTCGCAGTTTATGTCGAGCGTGGCGGCAGGAGGCGCAGGTTTCCTTCGGTTTTCCATGATTTCACTCCAGATAATATATGAGGATCAGGGGAATGTCTGGGGACGGGTCAGGCCAGTCTTCGAACGTCGGTAAGCATGGTGATCAGAGCGTCGGATGGCGGCTTGAAGCGTCCGGGCATGATGGCGGGGGCGCCGTGGGCCGCGAGAATCTGCAGCTTCTCCTCGGGATCGGCGCGCAGATAGGCCTCGGTACTTTGGATGCTGGCGTGGCCGAGCCACAGCGCGACTTTGCGAATGTCACCTGTCGCCGCCAACGTGTGCATGGCGCAGGAATGGCGCAGCACGTGCGGCGTGACCCGTTTTCCGAGGATCGAAGGCTGCTTGATTCCGGCAATCTTAACGTGTTCGGCCAGTCGGAATGCGAACCCGTCACGCGTCATGGGCTGCCCGTTCGCGTTGAGAAATATCTCGGAAACCTGCGCTTCGGGGCGGATCGCAAGCCATGCGCGCAATGCGATCTGGGTCTCTTTCCAGAGCGGCAAGACCCGTTCGCGGCGGCCCTTTCCCATGATGTGCATGGTGGACAGCGAACGGTCCGGGAAATCGCGCTGTTGCAGCGATACGAGTTCCGACACCCTGAGCCCGCCAGCATAGGCCAGGTGCAACATAGCGCGGTCACGAGTGCCGAGGCGGGTCCGGGGATCAGGTGCATCAAGCAAAGCCTTGATCTCTGCCCGGTCGAGGTAGTCGATCAGTGCCTTGTCGGTCTTCTTGGTTGGAATCGCACGAATGCGCAGGGCCTGATCGAGACAGGCAGGCACGCGATACTCGATGTACCGGAAGAATGATCGGATCGCTGCCAATCGGCCATTGCGGGTCCTCACGCAGCTGCCGCGTCCGTTCTCAACATGGTCGAGGAAGGCCAGGATGAGGTCCGTGCCGAGATCCTCGACCTCAAGATCGGTTGGCCGACGCTTCAACCGGTCGGCAGCGAACCGGACCAGCAGCACGAAGCAGTTGGCGTAGGTCTTCACCGTGTGCGGGCTGACGGCGCGGTCGCGCGGAAGATGTTCGCGCAGGTACGCCGAGAGATAAGGGGCGAGTGCCGTCATGCCGCTTCTCCCAGGTAAAGGTGTTCGCTGGCGACCGCGATGTCGCGCAGCAACACCGGGGTGGCCTCGACATACCAGTAGGTGTTGGCGACCGACGCGTGTCCCAGATAGACGCTGAGGCCGGCCATGTGATGTGCCACGGCCTCCCTGTCCGGCGGACAGGACTCCAGCGAGCGCACGGCGAAGGTATGGCGCAAATCGTGCATCCGCATACCCGCTGTTCCGGTCGGTCCGCGGTATCCAAGCTGTCGTGCCAACCGGACGAACACGATGTGGGCGCGAACCTTGTGGGGTGCCCGTCCTCGGATGGTGACGAACAGGTCATTGCCCGTGGCGCCGAGCCTCGCTCGGGTCGCGAGATATGCTTCGAGCGCCTGCCGGGTCGACGGTTGCAACGCGACGAGGCGCTGCTTGCCGAACTTGCCATTGCGAATGATCAACCCGTCTTCGCCCAGATCGTCACACTGTAGCGCGAGGGCTTCGGAAATCCTCAGGCCAGTCGCTGCCAGCAATCCGAACAGGCAATGGTAGGTGTGGGGGCTGATTGTGCCTTTGGGCGGCAGGTCCAGCGCCGCGGCCATGATGGCGCGGATCTGTTCGGGCTCGATGATATACGGGGTCGGGCGTGGACGCTTACCCCGGCCGAAGACGCCAGCAGGAGGCACTTCGTGGGCGGGTTCCTCGGCATGGGCGAAAAGGCTGAAGTTGCGAACGGTGTCGAAGCGGGTCTGTGCCACATATTGCGAGCTCGCCGTGTGGCACCAGTCGTAGATGCGCTGGACCTGGGTGTGTTGGTCACCGAAATGCCCTGCGTAGGCTGCATAGAGGCGGAGCAGCCGATCCTGTTCGTCATACTTCCGGCCAAGACTGCGGTGCAGTGCAACGTAGCGGGAAATGTGCGTGTTCAGCATGACGGTTCTCCTGGCCATGGCTGGGCGATCTTCATGAGCATCGGCAGATCGACCTTGGCGTAGATGGCGGTGGTCTCGGGTGAGCTGTGGCGCAGGATGGTCCCGACGGACTCCAGCCCCGCGCCTGCGCGCAGCAAGTTGGTGGCAAGCGAATGCCGGAAGATGTGCGATCCGGTCGGCACGCCCTGGATCCCGCCGCGTTCACGCGTGCGCGCAACTATGCCGGCAATCTCGGCGGACGAACGGAATGGCCGGAACGGGGCTTGCGCGCGTACGAACAAGTGCGGATCGGCGGCCTTGGGACGGGCCGTGGCAATGTAGTCCAGGATCGCGTCGCCAACATCCTGGGGTAACGGCAGCCGGTCTGGCCGTCTGGTCTTGCCCTTGACCGTCAGATGACCGGACCGCCAGTCGATGTCTTCGAGGTGCATATCCTGAATATCGCCGGCACGCAGGCCGAGCCTGGCGAGCAGAAGAATGATGGCCTTGTCCCGAACTTCCACTGGGCGGCCTGTCGGACAGGCGTCGATGATCTGCTCGACCGTTGCCGGGTCGACGTGGCGGGGCAGCGTCGACAGGCGGTATCGCTGGACCGAAGGGATCGCGTGCAACAGTGCCGGTCGACACTCGCCTTGCCCAATCAAAAAGCGGATGTAGCTCCGCATGATCGTGACGATCAGCGAGACGGATCCCGGCGTCTCCTTGCTTCGTCGTTCAAACGCCCGCCTGAGCGCCGCCGCATCCCATTGCGAAGGCTCGCCCAGCATGGGCATGAGCCGACGAATGTCGGCCCGGTAGCGGCGGATCGTCTCTTCGGTGGCGCCGCGATGTTGCCGAAGCCAGGCAAGGTAAGCCGCCATGTGCGGGTCAGCATCCGCCACCGGTTCGACTGGTGGGATGGCACCCTGCCGCCGCAGAAACTCGACGAAGTGCCGAGCGCACCGCCGTCGACGCTTCGCACCTGATGCAACGAGCTTGCCTCGCTTGCGCCAGACCGGACAGCGACAAACATGCGCGCCGTACTGGTCGATGATCGTGTCGTCGATATCGGCCCACCGCCGCCGCACAATGCGAAGCCAGGCCGCGAAATGCTCGGCCTCGGATCGATAGGACTGGGCCGGTCCTTGCGCGAGTTGCAAGCGATCGATCCCATCGAAATAGTCGGCGAGGTACCGTGGCAGATCGTCCATCCCGTCGTCGACATCGACGTAGCCTTGATCTTCCAGGAAGCGGACGAAGCGCCTGACCCGCGCTGCAATGTCCGCCTTATAAACTGGCTGCTGCGCCGAATACCGGTGGCAACGGCACCGATGCTTCTCGAACCGCCGAACGGTCCGATCGTCGATCGTGCGGATCGCGATCCCGTGCAGTTCCATCCAATGCAGGAAATGACGGGCCGCAGCGCCAAACAGAACCGCACTGCCTGACCTCTCGTCGAGCGACAGAGAGGAGAGGAATGCGGTGAGTAGAGCGTCGTGACTGGGCGGGTCGTCGACCCGGAGCGGGGCCGCTCGAAACGGCAATGATGATCTTGATCGCATGTTGGTTCCTTCGACTTGTTGAGGTCGAGGGAACCGTAATTATCTGGAGTGAAATCATGGAAAACCGAAGGAAACCTGCGCCTCCTGCCGCCACGCTCGACATAAACTGCGACTGCAAAGAATACATA
>JAEMRT010000117.1:0-11788 GCA_016463225.1 Sphingopyxis sp.
AAGGGGGTCCCTTTTGCGCGCCGATAGGGGGTCCCGTTTGCACGCCGATTGACATTACGGTATCGACGTGCCCGAATTCAGCACTTGCTCTGCGTGCGGGACAATCCCTACGATAGCCGCGAGAATTTGCGTACCTTGCTCGCGAGGGGCAATGTCATGTACCGCCAGCTCGACATCGACCGCTACGAACGACCAATCCTGCAATGCTGGAACATGGATGGCGATCTGTCGTGTCAGCAGGTCCAGGCAGGTCACGCCGTTCGCCGATACAGGCCGTTGCAATGTTCTTCCCGGAGATTATCGCGTCGTTCGATCATTAAAGCCGCGAGTGGCGGTCTTGCGGGAAGCCTCTTGCGGGGAAGGGGGACGCCTCGATCTCTTGGTATCGAGGCGTCAAGCCCGCTTTAGCTGTTGAGCCGGTCCTTGACGGCCTTCGCCACGCTGAAGGAGAGTTTTTTCGACGCTGCGATCTTGATGGTTTCGCCGGTGGCCGGGTTCCGGCCTTCGCGGGCGAGAACGTCCTTGACCTTGAACTTGCCGAAGCCGTTGAGGCTCACCTCTTCGCCTTTGGCGGCGGCGTCAGCTATTGCGGCGAAGACGAGATCGACCGCCTTGCGGGCATCAGCCTTGGTGGCCCCGGTCGCACCGGCGAGATGATCGGCAAGGTCGCTATTGTTCATCATGCTGTTCCTTCTGCAATTTTTCGGGATTCCTCTAATAGTGGCGAGGAGCGTGCGGCGCTATCTCAATGCTCGACCTTATTGAAGGATTCCGGCTTATTGGCCGGACAGGCCATGAGCGATAGTTTTTGCCGGCACCTAGTGGCAAACGCCGGTATCAGGCGTGTCCATAGTTGCGAATTTCGCAGTTGCAATATTCTATGATGCAATGCACAAGAGACGGGCCTTTCAGGCATCCTCTCCCAACTATCAAGCCGCCTCCTTGTGGGCGGCTTTTTTCTACCCGAAACAGAGTCGCCGACTCGACCTGAACGATGTGATCCGGCTGACCATGTCGCAGAACTGCTTCTCGACCTCGAATCGTCTCATCCACGGACCCTATTTGTACATGTCGGGTGGATAGAGCGTCACATACTGAAAATCGCTGTTGCGAAACCGCAAGGCTTCAATCTCCTCGGGATTGCCTGCCTCGTCGACCGCGATCGACATGGCGACGTCGATGGTAAGCTCGATCTCGGTCTCCCCGCTCTCATCCTCGAACGGGATAAGCACCTTGTCCTCGGAATCATACATCGCTTCATCCCAGTTGGGATGAGTGAAAGACACCAATGCTGCGACCTCGATCGTGCCGACCACAAGGATTGATTTACCTGCCTCACTTGGTTTGAAGGCGGTGAGTTTTTTCACTTCGACCGAATTGACGGTGATCTCGTCGATCTCCGCATCCATGACGTCGCTACTGTGCAGTCCCCAATTCGTAAGTTCCTGACTGACGAGGTCGACGATCTGTTCCTCCTGCGTCTCCAGGAAGGGATCGAGTTGCGGCGCGGCCATCTCGAGGCCAAGCGCCGCGAACAGTTCGGGCAACGACTTCACCAGCGAAATATGCTTCGCAGACCCGACCGGGCCATCAAAGTCGCCATCGTTCGAAACGATGATCACCGGGCTATTTCTCGACGCCTCCTTCTTGAGGCACTCGAAGGCAAAGGCGTCGGGGAACTGGTCCTTCTTGCCGTCGCCTGAGAAGAAACCTTCCCCTGCCGCATAGGCGCTGAACACTGCCGACGGCTTCACCTCGTCGATCTGGAGCGTCTTGGCCTCCAGCGCATCGAACATCTGCGTAGTCGACTCATCGTAGATCGATTTCAGCTTTGCGCGAAGCTCCGGCCGCTTGAGCGCGGGAAGCGCAACGCCGGTCGCTCCCTCGACAATCTTCCGGAAATGCGGCTGGCTGATCTCCTTGATCGCGTCGAAATCACTCTGGATGTACTTTTTGGCAACCTCGGTGATGGTGAGATCGGTGGTCAACACCGTTATCAGACCGGCATCGACAAGATCGACGACACGGGCGATTTCAGGCCCGCCTGGTGGTTTGCCGGCACTGATGACGATGTTCGCATCCAGGAAGACCTTCGGCGTTCTTTTGGTCGTTTTCTTCGCCATCGTCAGAGTAGATCCGTGTTGAGGTCATGTTGGGCAGATGCTTGACGGACAGGCAGCATTTTCTGGAACGTAAGGCTTGGTCAGTCCGCCACCCGTCCCCTATCGAAGCATCGCTTTGAACGTGCTGCTCGCCGAGGCTCCCGCATAGGCGTCGCGCGCGAGCTGTCCCAGGATCTCGGCCGCTTTGTCGGTTGCCCGATCGAGCGCAAGTTCCTTCTGCTGCTGGAGCGAAGGCACCCTATCGATGCGGACGTAGCTCGAGCCCAGGACGGACTGCACGAGGTCGAGCGACAGGCTCTCCTGCGCCTTCATCGTCCTCGACACGAGCTCGTCTTTTGCGATCAGCATCACACCGCCGCGGCGCCTGGGCGCACGCGGCACATCCCATCGCAGCTCTCCTGCGGTCCCGACGCTGATGAGGTCGATTTCCTGGGGCGTGCGCCCATAGCGCCCAAGCGCCCGCATCAGGGCGATACTATCCGGAGCGTTCGCGATCAGTCCGCCGTCGACATAGGAATGCCCGTCGATCACATGGTCGGGGAAATAGGTTGGCGCCGCGGAGGTGGCGAGGGCAATGTCCCGTAGCGAGGTTCCTTCGAGCTTCGGTGACATGCCAGTGGTTTCGTATATTGCCGGCGCCCAGGCGCCGAAATCGACCGCGGTCACGATCAGGGGTGTCTTCAGGCCGGACAGGGGCGTCTTTCCCGCTTCGCCAAGAACGGCGTCGATCGTCTGCGCGAGGCCAGCCGCGTCATAGCGCGAGCGCGCCAGCCCCCAGCGACCGAGTAAACCCCGCTTCGGGAAGATCGCCTGGCCGTGCTTCTCAAACGCGGCGCCGATCACGGCTGGGCGAATGCCTTGGGCCAGGCCGATGGCCACGATGCCGCCGATCGAAGTGCCGGCGATGATATCGAAATGGTCTTTGATCGGCTTTCCGATCGTCCGCTCGATCTGTTCGAGGATCCGAACGGTAAAGAGGCCACGATACCCACCTCCGGTCAGCGCCAGAATGCGGAACCGTTTGGCCGGCTGCGCGCGCGCACCTTCCCTGATCCCGACGTCGCTCTCGGTCATATCAAGGGTTCACCACCGTCAGCCCGCTGACGCCGCTATGGTAGGGCTGCGGATAGTCGACGAAGACAAGATTGGTAGCGAGAGCCGAGGCAACGACCATCGTCGTCGCCTCGCTGACCGGGATCACGGCACCGGCCGGGTTGGTGGCGATCAGCTTCTGAGCCCGCAGACCAGGCCACAGCATGGCGGCCTTTTCGTCGAACGGCACGATATTATCGAAGCTGCGCACCATGCCGACATAGCCGCGCAGCGCATCGCGGTGGCCTTGGCGTTCACCCGCCGGGCTTTGCTCGATGGCCAGCAGCGCCTGCCCGAGGGAAACCGCGCTCAGGTGGATCTCTCGGGCAGGCAGCGCATCGATCGAGGCCGGCGCCTGACCCGTGATCCGGTCAAGCAGGCATTGGGTCGAAAGAAGATACATGGCCGCTTAGGCGCTGGCCTGCTGCCAGGAAGCTTCTCCGGATCGGACAGTGAATTCCTGGCTGCTGTCGTCGTCGCTCTCGACATGGACGAGCTTTCCGCGTGACGGCTGGAACTGCGTGGCGGCAAGAAATTCTCCGGCGGAAATACCGCCAGCGGCTGCCTTAATGACATTCGCCAAAGCCGCAACCGAGAGGATCACGGTCTGCTCTCCCTTGTCTTTGCCGACAAGCTGAACCGATCCGTCACGCGCACGCGCAAGCAGCTTGGTGAAGCTGTCACGCGCGGCGCGAATGGTGATAGTGGCCATCGGAGCCCGACCTTCGAGCAGTTTGCCGAGTTCAACCTCTAGCTGATGCTCTGGAAGGGAGCAGATCCTCTCGATTCCGGCTAGAAGCTGCACGTCCATACCAACCAACCTTCGCTGCCAATGACGATGGTTATAGGGCGTGGCCACAAAATGTCAATGATTGTGGCCACGGGGCAGATGCATCGATCAATGACGGCTGCGTCACTTTACCCTTCAGGTACCGGTCGGGTAAAGTGACACGGATGGCAAAACGTCTTTCGGTCGTTTCTGTGAGCGATTGGGGGATTCACAAGAGTCGTGCTTTGTGCTTGATTCGTTCCATGCTTCAGTTCGATCTCTTCGCGCCATCGATCCCAACCCCGGCGCCAGCACCAGTAGTTGGCCTGCCGGATATCGTGCGCATCATCGCGGAGCACTCGGGTCGGCCGCGCTACACCTTCATGGTGCTCGATCTCATCGCCAGGGCCGCCCGGACGAACGGGGAGGCGGGGCCTCTGGTTCGAGAAGGCGAGGTTCTGGTGCCCATCCGCGAATGGCTGGCCGCGGCGATTGCGCCGAGCGGCGCGCGTCACCACCAGCGCCGGGCCACCGCCGATAAGGTCCGGGCTGCGCTCGCAGCCAAAGGAGAATTGCCGGGCGATCCGGTGGAGGCCGCGCGCCGCGTCGACGCGGAACTCAGCGAGCGCATCCGCGAAACCGGCATGACGGCGATCAGCCGGGCGGTGTCGGAGTTGGTGAAGGCAGGACTGATCAGACGGCATTACCAGGGCTTTTTCGTGGACCATGAGAACCGCGGTGCGCAGCGTCATGCGGTCTATACGGTCACGGATGCGGTCCGCGCCGCGCTTCAGCCGAGCATCGTGACCAGCGAAAACCGGCGGCAGCCTTATGTACGAGGCGCACACGCTCAGCCTCGAGCGGCTGCGGCGCGGTAGGATCGCAGCTTCACATTTCTCGGCGACGATCGGTTCCTGCTGGTCTCTCCAAGCGCATTCAATGGGCTTGGCGTGTGCACGACCCAGCTCCACAACGAGCCCGTGGTCTATAATCGCAAACGCCATGGCCGGTTCAAACTGGATGGCCGGATGTACGATTTCCGGATGCGGCCGTCGGTGCCCAGGCGGCTGTCCAAGGAAGTCCTGCTTGTCGACCTCCTCCATAACATCGACAGGCTGCCCGAGGACAAGGTGGCCATCCTGCCGCGTGCGCTTGCCAAGGCAGGGGAGATGAATAGCGCGCAGCTCGCGCGTGCGGTGAAGGAATACGGTTCGGCTCGTGCCGAACGGCTCCTCGCGCCCGTGCTGCGACCGTCTTAATCGGAAAGTGAAGCCCCTAAAATTCGGTGCGTAATCGCCTGCGCCTCTGCGACCAGATGGCTGTTCTTTTCCCTGTACAGCAGCTGGCCAATCACCGTCTCGACAGCCTTCGGGTTGACCTTCTCGACGACTTCCAGCGCCTTGCGGCATCGCTCATGGCCGCATTCACGCAATGCTGACACGACATAGTCGTCACCATGGTGCTCGGCGATGGCAGCAAGATCGAACATGTCGCGTGGCTGCAAGTTCCAGCCCCGGAAGTAAACTTTCTTCGCTGCAATCTCGGCCGGAGTTTCAAGGTCGACCGTCCGCCCCCTCACATCGTGGCGCTCACTGGAAACATCGAGGATGGCGGACGAACAAATGAAGTCGATCTCACCCAGTTCGTCAAAGGCGAGTTTGAGCGCCTGCGTCCCGTCGCTCTTATATTCGTCCGGCCGACGGGTCATTGCGAAATCCTGGATCTCTGGATTGAGAAAAGGCAGGATTTGCGGATCATCAAGGAAGATATCGATGTCGTGGCTTTCACGATGATCGATCTGGAGCATGAGCGCCGTCCCGCCGCCGAAGCTCCACGAGGGCACGAAGCCGACGTTCTCCTCGAATTGGGCGAAGATTTCCATCGCAAGATCGAACAGGACCGGCCACTGGCTTGGGCCGCGCTCGACCATGCGTTACGCCGCCAGCGGGAGCGCGTAGCCCGAGAGGTGGGAGAACTGGTCGGCGACCGCGCAGACCTTGTCGGCGTCGACACCCATTTCCTCGACGAACTGCAGCTGCAGAGCCGGGCTTACTTCCGAGAAGAAGGAAAACACGGGCGCGTTGAAATCGCTCGCGCTCTTTGGGTCGGCGATCAGCGCAGCGAGTTGATGCGCGGAAAGGTTCGCCCCATAAGGAGCGTTCACCGTCGCCAACACCAAGCTTACCGCCTTTGCCATTTCTAACCTGTACCATGATCTCGTGGATCGTTCAGCGCATATAGCGCTTCGGCGTTATCAAAACAAGAACGGCGCCAATCCGCTATCCGGCCAGGCGGGATGTGCAAGGCCGATTCTCCGCGTAAACCGCCCTCCCCGCGTGATTTTCTCACTTACCATAATGGGAGATTATGGTAAGTACAGGGCTGCTGGAACGGCAGGGAAGGGCAAATTTTGCGGATGATGACGAACGGGGAAAAACCATGCGGCACAGATGTGTCGCGCCTTGTGCCGCATGTTTTGAGCAGAACGCCGCCGCTCGCCTCAGTCAGCGCCGATCTCGGGAACCTCGAACAGTTCGATTGCGAAATCGGCGATCTGGTCGGCGGCAAGATGCATCATGGCGATCGGCGCGCTGTCCATGTCGACCCGCTCGATCTTGTCGTCCGTCATCCGGACAATGAAGCGATCGCACTGCTCGAGCACCACCATGCGGATTCCGTCGTCATCGTCGAGCGTCAGGCGCCGGATGCTGCCTTCATAGGCGACCCAGGCACCGTTGTGGCCGCTCGTCGTGCGCACATAACCGACCGCGACATGGCCACCGGCCTCGACCTTCTCGACGATCGGCAGGAGCCATCCGAAGCGCAAGGGCGCGGTTCGGGTCGTAATCGGCTTGGCGCGCGCCATTCTCTCGCAGACCCAGCCGGTCCCAAAGGAAAGCGCCAGGCAGAACAGCAGTTCCAGTTCGATTGCGAGCGCGGAAAGCCCCGATGGGACCTGGCCGGACAGAAGTGCCTTGTAGGGATTGGGATCATAGGGAAGCGAGATCAGCGGCTTCCACGCCGCTATCGCTTCGTTGAAGGCAAAAATTCCCGCCCCGGCGGTGTGCGCAGCGAGCGCCAGCAGCACAATCAGGAAAATGGTGAGATTGGAATTGGGCCGGTCGGGCCGCGGCGACACAAAATCACTCGCCTCGCCAATACGAAGACCGAAATAACCCGCAAACCCGGGAAGCAGAAGAACCAGAGCGCCAAGCAGCGCGTAGCCGAATGTCATTCGAGATCAGGCCGTCTTGGCGAGCTTCTTGGCCTTTTCAGCACGAATCTTCGCCCGATCGATGACATAGACGCCATCGCGCTGGACGGCCGCCTCGCGTGCCTTCTTCCAGCTGCCGAAGGTTTCGCGGACCTCCCGGCCAAGGGCCAGAGCTTTTGCCGAGTTGAGCTGCATCATATCCTCCGGGAAGACATATAGCGAACGATGACCGAGAGTTCCACCAAATCCTCCCCCATGGAAATCATCGTCGTCAGGACGAACGACACTGCTCTGCCGACACGATCGCGCAAGACAGACGCCGAATCCGTCGATGTGCGGCTGCTGCGCACGATCGGGGAAATCATTCCGACCGATCTACCGCCGATCAGTCAGCTCGGTCTCGAGACGACCCTGGCGGCGATGGCCGACGCGACGAAGGCGGCGATAGCCGCCGATCTCGACTGCTGGCGCGACTGGTGCGGTGAAGAAGGCCGCAGGCCATTGCCAGCCGATCCCGAAGATATGGTGCGCTATGTAAACGCGCTGGACGCCAAAGGCAGGAAGCCCGCGACGCTGGCGCGGCGCATCGCCAGCATCGCCTCGGTCCACCGCATGCTGGGCTTGGCCTCGCCCGCCGCGCCGACCGACGCCCCGATGGTTCGCGCCGCGCTGAAGGCCATCCGCCGGCAGAGAGGCGCACTTCAGCGTCAGGCTGCGCCTCTGCGGTTAGGCAAGGCGCTGGATCACCACGCCGCCAAAGGCTTCACCCTGGCTGCGCTACTCGAAGCGTGTGGCGGCGATCTTCAGGGGTTACGGGACGCGGCGTTGCTTTCGCTCGGCTATGACGCAGGGCTCCGGGTCAGCGAGCTCACTAGGGTTGAAGCCACGCATATCGATGCGCAGGACGACGGCTCGGCGACCTTGTTCATCCCCTTCTCCAAAACCGACCAGGAGCAGGAAGGCGCGTGGGCGTGGCTGTCGGCCGAGACGATGCGCAGGGTCGCCTTGTGGCAGGCCGAAAGCGCGATCGAGGACGGGCTGCTGTTTCGCAGGGTTGGTGTCTATCGCCGGCGCGCGCGCGGCTCCGATCCGGAAACGGCACTGGCCCGAACGACCTACACCATCGGCAAGGAGGCCCTCAGTCGGCAGGGGGTCAATGGGATCTACAGGCGCGTGGCGAGTGCCGCCTACGAAATGGGGCTGGTCAACCTGAGCGCCAGCAAGCTGGCCGATGCGGTTCAGGCGCTGTCCACACATTCGCTGCGCGTTGGCCTGACCCAGGACCTCTTCGCCGCCGGAGAGGACGGAGCCGGCATTGCGCAGGCGCTGCGATGGAGTTCACCGACAACCGCGCTACGTTACGGTAGAAAGCTCGCGGTGCGAAGCAATGTCGCCGCACGGGTTCTTTCAAGAGTACGTAGCTGACCTTGACGCCTCGCCGCTCGTGGTTCGGCAGCAGAAGGAGGCATGATCTCTCCCAAATATGGAAGATAGCCTAAATATGGACTGCGCGCCCGAAGGCAGCAAGCACGCTTTCATGCATCGTTTCGGAAATGGTCGGATGCGGAAAAACCGTTTCCATCAGCTCCGCCTCGGTTGTTTCCAGTGTACGACCGATGGTGAAGCCGTGGATCATTTCGGTCACCTCCGGGCCGACCATGTGTGCGCCCAGCAGCTCGCCAGTTTGGGCATCAAATACCGTCTTGACGAAGCCTTCTGGCTCGCCGAGCGCGATAGCCTTGCCATTGCCGATGAAGGGAAAGGTGCCAATCCTCACTTCGTGACCTGCTTCCCTCGCATTTGTTTCGGTGAGGCCGACACTAGCGATCTGCGGGTGGCAATAGGTGCAGCCGGGAATGTTCCTGGGGTCCATTGCGTGCGGATGCTGACCCGCTATGGTTTCTGCCGCGATAACACCTTCATGGCTGGCCTTGTGCGCTAGCCAAGGCGGCGCCGTGGCGTCTCCGATCGCCCAGATTCCCTCGACATTGGTGCGGCATGCGCCATCGGTAACAATGTGGCCACGCTCCGTTTTCACACCCAGTGCCTCAAGCCCAACGGTTTCGGTGTTTGGGACGATCCCGATTGCCACGATGACATGGCTGTATTCGTCCGAAACAAGTTTGCCATCCCGGGCTTTGATCGCGACTGTTACGCCGGTGGCACCGATATCGAGCTTTTGGACACCTGCACCCGTCAAGATCTTCATGCCCTGCTTCACCAACGCTTTTTCCAGGAAGGTCGAGACATCTGCATCCTCGACCGGAACGATCCTGTCCAGCATCTCGACGACTGTCACTTCCGCGCCCATGTCGTTGTAAAAGCTGGCGAACTCGATGCCGATCGCGCCCGAGCCGATAACAAGCAGCTTGTTCGGCATTTCCGGCGGGTTCATCGCGTGGCGATAGGTCCAGACGCGCTTTCCATCGGCTTTCGGGAACGGCAGATCGCGAGCACGCGCGCCCGTGGCGATGATAATATTCTTCGCGGTCAACTCACTGGTCTTACCATCCGGCGCTGTGACAGAAAGCCTCCCTTTGCCGGTGAGCTTCCCCTCACCCATATAAACGGCGATCCCGTTCTTCTTCATCAGGTGCGAGACACCCTGATTAAGCTGCCTGGCAACGCCGCGTGAGCGCTTCACCACTGCATCCAGATCGGCGGTTATCTTCTCCGCGACCAGGCCATAATCCTTGGCATGCCGCATGTAGCGAAAAACCTCCGCCGAGCGCAGCAACGCCTTGGTGGGTATGCAACCCCAGTTGAGGCAGACACCGCCTAGATTCTCGCGCTCGACAATCGCCGTGTTCAACTTGAGCTGAGCGGCGCGGATCGCGGCGACATAGCCGCCGGGGCCTGAGCCAAGGACAATCACGTCGTAACTATCAGCCATGTTCGGAAATTCCTTGAGATTCAGGCCAACAGTGTCAGCGGCTTCTCAACGATGCGCTTGAAAGCGGCCATCAGTTGCGCACCGTCCGCCCCATCGATCGCGCGGTGATCGAAGCTGCCGGTTACCGACATCACCGTGGCAACGGTCAGCGCATTGTTCACTACATAAGGCCGCTTTTCGCCCGCGCCGATCGCCATGATCATGGCCTGGGGCGGGTTAATGACAGCCTCGAACTGCTTGATGCCGAACATGCCCATGTTCGACAGGCTGGCGGTGCCGCCCTGATATTCATGCGGCTGCAATTTACCGTTGCGCGCGCGCTCCGCCCTATCCTTCATCTCGCTGGAGATTGCGGCAACGCCCTTGGCGTTCGCGCCCGCGATGATCGGCGTGATCAGGCCGCCGGGGATCGATACCGCCACCGAAATATCGACGCGGCTGAACCGCAGCAGATTGTCGCCGGCAAACTGCACATTGCAGCTGGGCACTTCGATAAGGGCGGCCGCCAAGGCCTTGACCAGCAGATCGTTGACCGAGAGCTTGACACCGCGTTCGGCAAGCCCGTCGTTGAGATCGGCCCGAAGCTTCAGCAATGGATCGAGGTGGATATCGGCCGTGAGGTAGATGTGCGGAACCTGCTGCTTCGATTCGGTGAGCCGTCGGGCAATGACTTTCCGCATGTTTGACAGCTTGACGACTTCGTGTGGAATGTCGGGTTCGATCGACGGTACTGCGGCGGCAAACGCCGCGGGGACCCCCGGAGCGACGGCCGGCATCGAGGCAGGCGTCGCGCCATCAATGTCAACCTTGACGATGCGGCCATTAGGCCCGGAGCCTCTTATCGTAGAAAGATCGATGGCGCTTGCCTCCGCCAGACGACGGGCAAGCGGGCTGGCCTTGATACGGCTGGCACCAATTGCGGGTGCGGCTGACGACGCGACAGGAACAGCGGCGGGAATGGATGTAGCGACCTTGTCGGCAATCTCGGGGGCCGGCAGAAGCGCGGGAACAGCCCCTTCCCCGATAGCGGTGATATCCTCGCCTTCGGCGGCAAGCATGGCGACGACGGTCCCGACCTTCACGCCTTCTGTACCTTCGGGGATGAGGATTTTCGCGATAATGCCTTCGTCCACCGCCTCGAATTCCATCGTCGCCTTGTCGGTTTCGATTTCGGCCAGCAGGTCGCCAGACTTCACCACATCGCCCTCCTTCACCAGCCATTTGGCGAGCGAACCCTCCTCCATCGTGGGAGACAACGCGGGCATCTTGAGTTCAATCGGCATTTTCGAAACTCCGCAGGCGTCAGCGATAACGGACGCGCTTGACCGCCGCGACCACGTCATCCGCCTTGATGAGCGCGGCCTTTTCCAGATTCGCGGCATACGGCAGCGGCACGTCCTTGTTGGTGACGCGGAGCACCGGGGCGTCGAGGTCGTCGAAGCCTTCCTGCATGGCGATGGCGATGATCTCCGAGGAGATGGAGCAGACCGGCCAGCCTTCCTCCACCACCACCATCCTGTTGGTCTTGGCGAGCGACTTCAGCACGGTTTCCTTATCGAGCGGGCGGAGCGTGCGCAGGTCGATCACCTCCGCGTCAACACCTTCATCTGCCAGCTTGTCGGCGGCTTCCAGCGCGACACCGACACCAATGGAGTAGCTCACCAGGGTCACGTCACGCCCCGCGCGGGCGATGCGGG
>JAEMRT010000117.1:11798-13761 GCA_016463225.1 Sphingopyxis sp.
ATGCGGGCCTTGCCAATCGGCAGGACATGATCGTCCAGCTTCGGCACGTCGAAGCTCTGGCCGTAGAGCAACTCGTTTTCCAGGAACACGACCGGATCGGGCGAGCGGATCGCGGCCTTCAGCAGCCCCTTGGCGTCGGCGGCCGAGTAAGGCGCGATCACGATCAGGCCAGGAACGGCAGCATACCAGGGCCCGTAATTCTGGCTGTGCTGGGCGCCGACGCGGCTGGCGGCGCCGTTGGGGCCGCGGAACACCACCGGGCAGCGCATCTGGCCGCCGGACATATAGTTGGTCTTGGCCGCCGAGTTGATGATGTGGTCGATCGCCTGCATGGCGAAGTTGAAGGTCATAAACTCGACGATCGGCTTCAAGCCGCCCATCGCCGCGCCTGTGCCTATGCCGGCAAAACCATACTCGGTGATCGGGGTGTCGATGACGCGGCGATCGCCGAACTCTTCCAGCAGGCCCTGCGTCACCTTGTAGGCGCCCTGATATTGCGCCACTTCCTCGCCCATCACGAAGACGCGGTCGTCGGCGCGCATCTCCTCGGCCATGGCGTCGCGCAACGCCTCGCGCACCGTGGTCTTCACGATCTCGGTGCCGGCGGGAATATCGGGATCGGCAACCGCCGCGCGGGGCGCAGGCGCCGCAACCGGCTGCGGGGCCGGCTCCGCCGCCTTGGGCGCGGGTGCCTCGACCTTGGGAGCGGGGGCGGCGGCTTGGACCGTCACGGCGCTTTCACCCTCGCCAGCGATCAGCGCGATCACCGCGCCCACTTTCACGCCGTCGGTGCCTTCAGGAATGACGATCTTGGCGATGATGCCCTCGTCCACTGCCTCGAATTCCATCGTCGCCTTGTCGGTCTCGATCTCCGCGAGGATGTCGCCGGATTTCACCGCATCGCCTTCCTTGACGAGCCACTTTGCGAGCGTACCCTCCTCCATGGTGGGAGAAAGCGCCGGCATCTTCAGTTCAATCGCCATCAATATTGCCCCACCAGCACATCGGTATAGAGTTCGGCAAGCTCGGGCTCCGGGGCCTGCTCGGCGAAGTCGGCGGCTTCCTGAACGATCTGGCGGATCTCCTTCTCCAGCGCCTTCAACTCATCCTCGGTGACGCCGGCCGCCTCCAACTCCTGCTTGAGATGCTCGATGGCATCGGACTTGTCGCGGACCGCCTGCACTTCCTCGCGCGAGCGGTACTTGGCCGGATCGGACATGGAATGGCCCCGATAGCGGTAGGTCTTCAATTCCAGGAGGATCGGCCCCTTGCCGGACAGCACCCACTGCCGGGCTTCCTCAGCAGCGCCACGGACAGCGAGCACGTCCATGCCGTCCACCTGGATGCCGGGGATGCGGAAGCTCTCGCCGCGCCGATAGAGTTGGTCCTCGGCCGACGCGCGGTTGACGCTGGTTCCCATGGCGTACTGGTTGTTCTCGATCACGAAAATCACCGGCAGCTTCCACAGCTCCGCCATGTTGAAGCTTTCGTAGACCTGTCCCTGATTGGCCGCGCCGTCGCCGAAATAGGTGAGGCAGACGCCGCCATCATCCGCATATTTATGCTTGAAGGCTAGGCCCGTGCCCAGCCCCACCTGCGCGCCGACGATGCCGTGGCCGCCATAGAAGCCATGATCGACCGAGAACATGTGCATCGACCCGCCCTTGCCGCGTGAAATGCCCGCAGCGCGGCCGGTCAGCTCTGCCATGATGACCTTGGGATCGATCCCGTAGGCCAGCATGTGGCCGTGGTCGCGATAGCCGGTGATGACGCTGTCCTTGCCCACCCTCATAGCCGATTGCAGGCCGACGGCGACGGCCTCCTGCCCGATATAAAGATGGCAGAAGCCGCCGATCATGCCGAAGCCGTAAAGCTGGCCGGCCTTTTCCTCGAAACGGCGGATCAGCAGCATCTGGCGGTAGAGTTCCAGCATCTCCGCATTGGTCGCCTGATAGCGGACGGG
>JAEMRT010000118.1 GCA_016463225.1 Sphingopyxis sp.
GGCCGTTGCGGAGTAAGGTGCGGCGCGTCGGATTTTCGGCGACGATCGCCTCCAGACTGTCCGCCGCGTGATGGCTGGTGGTTTCGCCGCGATAAGGCGCGCGGGCGTCGTCGGTAAGATGTGACATGCAGTCCCCCTGTTTTCGGTTGAGCCTCCGGACTGGCTTGTCCGGAATGAGGTGGCGCACCGATGGCAGCGGGACGTGTCAGCTAAATGGCTTCACCAAGTCAGAAAGGCAGGATTTCGATGACACTCTGGTGACATGGCAGCGCCTCCGTCGTGGACCGCTTTGACCAGCGGTCCAAGTGCGCCGCCGCCAAACCGGGGTCAGGCGGTCCTTTTGTCCAGCGAGGCGCGCCATTCCTGCAGCGCGCGCGGATTTTCGAGCCGCACGAGCGCGCCGCGATAGTCGCGCAGCTTTTCTTCGGTGCGCGGCCGCGGCCCGCTGTTCCACGCGAGCAGATAGAGGAAGAATTCCAGATCGAAGCGTTCGGGGCAGCCTTCGGTCATGTCGGGGCGGCTGCGCCCGCGATAGGTCCAGATCCGTCGCAGCACGCGCCAGGCACACAGCCGGATCGGAAAATCGAGATAGATAACGGTGTCGGCGCGCGCCAGTCGCGCGTCCAGCGTGCCGCCATAATTGCCGTCGATCAGCCACCGCTCGCTGGCGGTGATGGTGGCGAGCCGGGCGCGGATATCATCCTTGCTGCTTTCGACCCAGCCGGGGCGCCAGTTGAGCTGGTCCATGTGAAAGACCGGTAGCTCGAGCATCTGGCCCAGTTCGGCGGCCAGCGTCGATTTCCCGGCGCCGCACGGCCCGATGATCAGCACGCGCTGCACGATCGTCAGCCCTGCAAACGCAACGCGAGATCGCTCTGAAAGCGCACGTCATTGCCCTCGGCCAACCATGACACCTCGGCGGCGATCGCGCCGAGCAGGTCGATCAGCGGTTCCATCTCGCTCTTGTGATAATTGCCCAGCACATGGCCGGTGACGCGGTCCTTGTGGCCCGGATGGCCGATGCCGATGCGGACGCGGCGAAAATCCTCGCCGATATGCTGGATCATGCTGCGGATGCCGTTATGGCCCGCCGCGCCGCCGCCGCGCTTCACCTTCACCTGCATCGGGATCAGGTCGAGCTCGTCGTAAAAGACGGTCACGTCCGGGGTTTCGAGCTTGTAGAAATCCATTGCGGCTCGCACGCTGCGGCCGCTTTCGTTCATGAAGGTGCCGGGTTTGAGCAGCAGGATACGCTGCGATCCGATGCGCCCATCCTGGATCCAGCCCTGGAATTTCTTCGCGGGTGCCGCAAAGCCATGCACATCGGCGATGACATCGGCGGCCATAAAGCCGACATTGTGGCGATGCATCGCATATTGCGGACCGGGATTGCCGAGGCCGACCCAGAGCTGCATCGCATCTGCCTTTCGTGGAAGGCCCCTCCCGCTGGGGGAGGGGCCGCCCGAATGATTTTAGGCTTCGTCGCCGCCTTCGGCAGCTTCGCCTTCGTCCACCGTCGTGTCACCGGCGGTCGACTTCATCGCCGACGGAGCGACGATCGTCGCGATGGTGAAATCGCGATCGGTGATCGCGCTTTCGCTGCCCTTGGGCAGGGTGACGGCGCTGATGTGGATCGAATCGCCGACGTCAAAGCCGGTGACGTCGATCTGGATGTCGTCGGGCATCTTGTCCGCGTCGCAGATCAGTTCGAGTTCGTGGCGAACGATGTTGAGCACGCCGCCGCGCTTCAGGCCGGGCGAGGCTTCTTCATTGATGAACACCACGGGCACTGCGACCTGAACCTTCGAATCCTTCGAAATGCGCAGGAAGTCGGCGTGGATCGGGCGATCCTTGACCGGGTGGAACGCGACGTCCTTGGGCAGCGTGCGGATCTGCTTGCCGCCGACGTCGATCATCACGACCGAGTTCATGAAGTGACCCGTCATCAGCTGCTTCATCAGCAGCTTTTCTTCGACGTGGATCATCAGGGGTTCTTCTTTGCCGCCATAGACAACGGCGGGGACACGGCCTTCACGACGCAGTTCACGCGAGGCTCCCTTGCCTCCCCGATCACGCGTCTCGGCCGACAGCACCAGCTGGTCGCTCATCATTTTTCTCCGAGAAAAGTTTCAAAGTCCGCCACGCCTCCAGGGATGACCATGGTCGGAAGCGGCGGCGCTTAGCGGGGGAGCGCGCAAAATGCAAGCGCGGCAGCGCGCCTGCGTATCATGCTCGGTCGAAACTTACACCGCCGGATCGAATTCCGCCGTGGCGACACCGGCGCTATTATAGACCGGGCCTTCGCGCGCGACCGCAAACTTCCGGCTGGTTGCATGGGTCAAACCGAACCCGGAAATATGCGCCAGCATGCCGCGATATTGCGGCCCGGCCAGATGCGCGGCAAGCGCCGTCTCGCTTTCCCACTCTTCGAACACATGCACCCGCGCGGGATGATGCGGATCGGCGGTCCAGAAATAGCCGAGGCATCCATCCTGGGCCTGGGCGCCCTCGATCCACGGCCTGGCACCCGCCAAAGCCTCTTGGCGGCGCGCGGGATCGATGTCGACTTTTGCTTCGACGACGATCTTCATGATACGCCCTCCTGCCGACGCAATGCACGGAACCGGCGGCTTGCAAAAAACCAGCGACCCTCGATTTTCATGCACGCGTCGGCATATTCTCCCAGATCGTGGTGAACATCGTCTCCGCGCGAATAGATTTCGGATGCGTAGGATCGCATGATGGCCTTGTCGCCTTCGATCGTCATGGCGCCGGGCCATGCTTGAAACACGATGCCGGGAAACCCCGTCATCGCCGCCTTCCACGTTTCGACGATTTCGGTCTTGCCAGAAAATGTGCCAAAACCCGGAAGCTCCCATCGGCCGTCGTCGGCCCATGTCGCGGCCCACGCATCGGCATCGTTGCGGCATACGGCATCGGCATAGCTGTCGAGCAGATTTCGCAGCGCGATACGGTCTTCAACCGGACCTGAAAAGCCCATGCGTCCCTCCACCTTGCCGGCAGCCGCGCGCGATGCGCCGGCCCCGGACATCTATGCCGCGTGCAGTGGAAAAGGGGCACTAGTCATTGCGCTAAACAGCAGCCACCGGCGCTGATTGCCATGCGCGGTTACTGCACGCGCGTGACGGTCATCTTTTGGGCCGCCAGCATCGCCGGGACGCCGTCACTGCCCACCAGATGCCCCGCACCGACCGCCATCAGCACCGTCCCCGGCCGCGCCATCCGCTTCTGCACCCACGCGCTCCAGCGCCGGTTGCGGTCGGTGATGATCGCCCGGCGCGCTGCGGGCACCGCATCGACATCCTCGTTGATCATTCTTTCCAGCGTCGCGATATCGCCGCGGCTCCACGCCGCGGTCAACGCGGAGATCTCCTCGACCGCGTCATCCGCACCCTCGGCAGCGCGGGTCAGCAGCGCGCGCTGGGTCGGTGCGTCGAGTGTTTCGAACAGCATCAGCTGCGTCCGCGCGGTCTCCAGCCCGGCGATCGGCTTGCCCGCCGCCTGAAATTGTCGGGTCAGGCCGCTTTCGACGCCATCGGATCCGGACAGATCGGCGTCCTGCGCGACGCGCTGCCCCATCAGCACCATCACCGCCCAGTCGTCGAGCGTGTCGCCGCCAAAGCCTTTGCCACTGTCCTCCAGCGCGCGATAATTGGCGAGCGCCTTGCCGCGCAGCCGCGCGTCGATCGCGAGCGGTGTGCTGCGCGGCGCGAGTTTCTGGAATTCGGCGCCCGCCGCCGCCAGCTGGGCGGGCGACAATTCCATCACCAGTTCGTCGGCCGACCCGATCGCCGCTTTGATCTTGTCGCCGTCCCAATCGGTCCCGCGCGGCAGCGCGTGCATCGTGCCGAGGAGATAAATCCGTGTATCGTCATCAGCGACCAGCCACATCGCCGGTCGCGCTTTTGGCGTCGGCTCGCCAGTGCCGCACGCGGCCAGCAGGAACGGCAAAAGGGCCGCCGCAAAGCGGCGACCCCAAAGTCGGCAAAGATGCGCGTCTGGCGTCAATATTGGACCCGCGTCGCGGTCAGTCCGCGCGCCTTCAGATAATCCTGCACGCTCTTGTCACCCGCCAGATGTCCAGCACCGACCGCGATAAACACCGTGCCCGGCTGCTCCATCCGCGTCTTGATCTGGTCGGCCCAGCGCGCGTTGCGATCATACAGTAGCATCTGGGCGAGTTCGGGGGTCGCCGCCATGCTTTCGTTCATCGCGACCGCCAGCCCGTCGGGGTCGCCTTTCGCCCACAGCGCTACCATCTTGTCGAGCATCGGCCCCAGCTTGTCCATGTCCTTGACCACCGAATTGAGGAAGGCGACCTGCTGCGTTTCGGGCAATTTGTCGAAAAAGCCGAGCTGTTCTTCGAGCGTTTCGAGGCCCGCGATCGGCTTGCTGTCGGCCTTGGCAAAGCTGGTCAGCAGCTTTTCGGCACCCTGCTCGGGATCATAACCAAGCTTGGTCAGCGGCAGCACCGACAGCGTCATTGCCGGAAACCAGGGTTCAAAGCTGTCAAAGGCATTGGCCGGTACCCCGACGCTGACCATCGCGGCCTGATAGGCCTTGAGCTCGTCGGCGGTCAGGCGCGACGGGATGGTCTTGCCGGTCGTGTCCATCGCCAGCGGCATCATCGTCTTGGCAACCGCGGCCTGATCTTCGGGCATGACGATTTCGAGCATCATCTCGTCCGATTTGTCGAACGCGGTCTTCACCGCTTCGTCGAACCAGCTGAGGCCGGGCTTCAGCACATGGACGGTGCCGAACAGATAGATCGTCGTGTCGGCGTCCTTGACCACCCAGAGCGCCGGATCGGCGTCTGTGGTCGTCGTGGTGGTCGCGGAGGCAACGGCGACGACAGGTTCCGCCGCCGAGGCGACATTGCTGCCGGGCAGCACGGCGCACTGGGCAAAGGGAATGACCGCGCAGGTGGCGGCAAGCGTTTTGAACCATTTCTTCATGGAAGATGTCCTTTTTATATGGCCGTTATGGCCGGAGGGGTTGGGGAAGGGGAGAGTGAAAATTCTTACCGGAATTTGAGCCACAGCCAGACGATGGCGTTCACGATCATCGAAAATGCGAACAGCAGCATCGTGTCGGCTGGGGGAGCCAGATCGGCGCGGTGCAGCACCCACCACACCGGTGCCGGAACGATAAAGGCGTACCAGCCGACCAGTCCCGCCCACAACCATGCCCGCTCTTCATGATCGTCGATCGCGCGGTGGTAGATCGTCATGGAGATCGCGAGGCCAAGCACCCAGAAGAGCGAGGCGCCGACCGCGAACCCCGCGCTGAGCGAACCGCTGAACGCCATTTCGAGACCGTCGCGGCCGGCGGGCTGGTCGGCGACCATCCACCCGCCCACGATCCCGCCGACGACGGCGGCAAAGCCGAGCGCGAAGCGGTAGCGGCGCTGACGCGGCGACAGGCGGCGGCGCGGTTTGATCATGTCGGCCTCAAGCATCGTTGCTTCCTTCAAAGCCATCGTCAAAAATCTCCTCGATCGGCATCGCGAACAATCGCGCCAGTTTGAACGCGAGCGGCAGCGACGGGTCGTATTTCCCCGTCTCGATCGCGTTGACCGCTTGCCGCGACACGTCGAGCCGGTCGGCCAGTTCGGCCTGGCTCCAGTTTCGCATTGCGCGCAGCACTTTCAGCTTGTTGTTCATAGGGGCCTCGCCAGCCTGTTCCTTGATCGGGTCACGCCGCCATGAAGGACAGTGCTACCCCGGCCAAGGACAATTTGCGAATTGCGGTCAACGGGGTCCATCGAGGCCGCGGGGCAAGAGACTGGAGCGCCGGCGCCGTAGCGGGCGCTCCAGCTCAGGTCGTCGACCAACACCGGGGAGCATCGGTCGAAACGAAACCGCGAAACCGCGCGCACCATGCTCAACGGGCGTCGCGAACCATTAGCAGCGCAAGCTGGGTGCTACCTTCGGCGCGAGCGATGGCGCGCTCGGCCTGCGGTTTGGCGCTTGCCATCGCGTCGGCGATGCACTGCGTCTGACGGGTCATCGCGGCGACGCCGCGCGCCCCGGTGTTGCACAGGTGGCGCGCCGCGCTCTTTACACGCGTTTCAAGGCGCTGCTGGCCCTGCGCAGTGGCGAGGTCGAGGTCGGCGATGCGAATTTCGGCCGAGGGTTGTTCGGAGGCGATGGCGGGGGTGCCAGCGACGGTAAGCGAGAGGGCGAGGATCAGGGTGCGGGTCATCATGTCTAAAACTCCTTGGTTCAACTTGGCGTGGGTCACGTTTGCCTGTCTTCATATCAGGTATGCATGACTATATGTCGCGATTCGCTGACTATGTCAACAACGCCTTACAAAAAGTTTTGAAGACCTGACAATGTGGCGCATTTTGGCGCCTGCTGTCAGAGCGCCGAGCCTTGACCCTGCCGCCCTGCTGGGCCAATGCGGCGACGATTTTTTGCACCTGCGAAGGAATTGCGGCTGTGGCCGACGGCGCGGACAAGACACCACTCAGCTTTCAGGACATGATCCTGACGCTGCACGCATATTGGGCGGCGCGCGGCTGCGCGATCCTGCAACCCTATGACATGCGCGTCGGGGCCGGGACATTCCACCCCGCGACCACCTTGCGCAGCCTCGGTCCCGAGCCGTGGAACGTCGCTTATGTCCAGCCGAGCCGCCGCCCGACCGACGGCCGCTACGGCGAGAACCCGAACCGGCTCCAGCATTATTACCAATATCAGGTGATCCTGAAGCCGTCGCCCGCCGACCTGCAGGACCAATATCTGGGCAGCTTGGCCGCGATCGGCATTGACCCGTTGCTCCATGATATCCGCTTCGTCGAGGACGACTGGGAATCGCCGACGCTCGGCGCGTGGGGCTTGGGCTGGGAAGTCTGGTGCGACGGGATGGAAGTCACCCAGTTCACCTATTTCCAGCAGATGGGCGGCTTCGACTGCAAGCCGGTCGCGGGCGAGCTCACCTACGGGCTCGAACGCCTCGCAATGTATATCCAGAATGTCGACAATGTGTACGACCTGCGCTTTTCCGACGCGGTCGGCGATGTCGCGGCGGTCAGCTATGGCGACGTGTTCCTCGAGAATGAAAAGCAGTTCTCGAAATGGAATTTCGAGGTCGCCGACACCGATACGCTCTTCGCGGGCTTCAAGGCCGCCGAGGCCGAATGCCAGCGCGCGATCGAGGCGAACGTGCCCTTGGCCGCCTATGACCAGGCAATCGAGGCGAGCCATTTGTTCAACCTGCTTCAGGCGCGCGGCGTGATCAGCGTGCAGGAGCGCGCCAATTATATGGCGCGCGTCCGCGACCTTGCGAAAGGTAGCTGCAAGGCGTGGATCGACAGCCAGTCCGAACGCTGGACCGCAAAATACCCGGGGTGGACGCTGTGACCGACTTTCTTCTCGAACTGCGCAGCGAGGAAATCCCGGCGCGGATGCAGGCCAGCGCGCGCGCCGAACTCGAAAAACTGTTTCGCGCGCAGATGAGCGCGGCCGGCCTCGAAACGGGCGATCTCACCATCTGGTCGACCCCGCGCCGCCTTGCGCTGATCGCCAAGGGGCTGCCCGATGCAACCGCCGCGGTCAGCGAAGAACTCAAAGGCCCACGCAGCAGCGCGCCCCTCCAGGCGCTCGAAGGCTTCCTGCGCAAGACCGGCTTGACGCAGGACCAGCTCGAAGACCGCGACGGCGTCTGGTTCGCGGTGATCGACAAGCTCGGCCGCGCGACCGCCGAGGTCTTGGCCGACGCGATCCCGGCGATCGTTCGCGGCTTTGTCTGGCCCAAGTCGATGCGCTGGGGCAAGGCCAGCGCGAGCAGCGAAAGCCTGCGCTGGGTTCGCCCGCTGTCGGGCATCGTCGCGATCTTCGGCGAAGAGTTGATTCAGTGTGAAGTTAGCGGGATTTCCGCCGGTTTCGCAACGCGTGGCCATCGTTCCCATTGCCCGGGCGAGATCACCATCGGCTCGGCATCGGACTATGCCGAAAAGCTGCGCGCCTGCCACGTCATCGTGGACCATGAGGAACGCCAGAGCATCATTCGCGACGGCGCCGCGAAGGCCGCAGCCGACGCCGGCCTCATTCTGGTCGAGGACGAGGGGCTGGTGATCGAGAACGCCGGTCTCACCGAATGGCCGGTGCCCTTGCTCGGCCGCTTCGACGAAGCGTTTCTGGAGGTCCCGCCTGAGGTCATCCAGCTGACCGCGCGCGTGAACCAGAAATATTTCGTCGTGAACGACGCGGACGGCAAACTCGCCAACGGCTTCGTCTGCACCGCGAACGTCGACGCGGTCGATGGCGGCGCAGAGATCGTTGCGGGGAACCGCAAGGTGCTGGCGGCGCGATTGTCCGATGCGCGCTTCTTTTGGGAGCAGGATCGCAAGACCAAGCTGCAAGATCACGCGAAGAAGCTGGACCGGATTACGTTCCACGAGAAGCTGGGGACGGTTGCGGACAAGGTCGAGCGCGTTGCGAAGCTGGCGCGCTGGTTGGTCGAACAGAATATTGTGGCCCCCGCGAAGGCGGGGGCCGCTGGCGGTTTACGCAGCGATGATGGAAAAGCTTCTCTTGCGGCCCCCGCCTCCGCGGGGGCGACGGCGGAACTCGCCGACCAGGTCGAACTCGCCGCGCGCCTGTGCAAAGCTGACCTCGTCACCGAGATGGTCGGCGAATTCCCCGAACTGCAAGGCCTGATGGGCGGCTACTACGCCCGCGCCGAAGGCTTGCCCGATGCGGTCGCCGACGCGATCCGCGACCATTACAAGCCGGTCGGGCAGGGCGATGATGTGCCGACCGCGCCGGTGACGGTGGCTGTGGCGTTGGCGGATAAGGTTGATACGCTGATGTGCTTCTTTGCCATCGGTGAAAAGCCCACTGGCTCGAAAGATCCCTTTGCTCTGCGCCGCGCCGTCCTCGGTGCAATCCGTATCGTTCAGGATAATCTGCTTCGCTTCAGTTTGGACGATACGTTGGAAACCCTTGCTGGCGACGTAGTTCTGAGGGGTGACAATCTGTCAGAAAGCCAAAACGAACTTTTGTCTCACTTCATCGGTGAAATTTGCACCAATGATGCTGGTTTGGTGAATTTCTTCATTGAGCGCCTAAAGGTCCAGCAACGCGAAGCCGGTGTTCGTCACGACCTGATTGACGCGGTGTTTGCGCTTGGTGGCGAGGATGATCTGGTTCGGCTGCTTTCGCGCGTGAAGGCGTTGCAGGCGTTTATGGCGACTGATGATGGGGCGAATTTGCTGGCGGGGTATAAGCGCGCGGCGAATATTTTGAAGCAGGCGGACTTTTCCGTCGCCCCCGCGAAGGCGGGGGCCGCTGGCATTGGCGCGCCCAACACAACGGCCCCCGCCTTCGCGGGGGCGACGGATGTGGATCGGGCGCTCCTCGCCGCGCTCGACACCGCCGAACCCGCCGCCTCCGCCGCGGTCGCCGAAGAACGCTTCACCGACGCTATGGCCGCGCTTGCTTCGCTCCGCGCGCCGATAGACGCGTTTTTCGATGGCGTAATGGTCAACGATCCCGACGAGGCGGTGCGCGCTTATCGGCTCGGACTGCTCGCCCGATTTACCGGCGCGGTGCATGGTGTGGCCGATTTCTCGAAGATCGAGGGGTAAACCGACCTTCCATTCCCGTTCGTGTCGAGCGAAGTCGAGACACCGGGAAGGCGAGCACGACCGATAGGCATCTCGACTTCGCTCGATGCGAACGGGGTTTGAGATGACGGGTTGCTTATAACGAACGAAGTAAATCTGAATCGACGATCGACAATCTCCCCCCTATTCCCCCGCGCAACCTCCTCCCCGGGGCAGCAGGAGCTACACATGACGAAGATGGTGCATTTGTTCGGCGGCGCGGCCACGACGGCCGAGCGTTCGAAGGAATTGCTGGGCGGCAAGGGGTCGAACCTTGCCGAAATGGCCTCGATCGGCCTGCCGGTGCCTCCGGGCCTGATCATCACCACCGACGTCTGCACCGCTTATTACGCCAATGGCGAACAATTTCCCGCGGGCCTGATCGAACAGGTGGGCGCAGGGATCACCCATATCGAAGGCATCACGGGCAAGAAGTTCGGCGACGCCGCCGATCCTTTGCTCGTCTCGGTCCGCTCGGGCGCGCGGGTGTCGATGCCGGGGATGATGGACACCGTCCTCAACCTGGGGCTCAACGACAAGACCGTCGTCGGCCTGTCCGAAGCCTCGGGCGACCCGCGTTTCGCGTGGGACAGCTATCGCCGCTTCGTTCAGATGTACGCCGACGTCGTCATGGGGCTCGACCATGCCGAGTTCGAGGAAGCGCTGGAAATCGCCAAGGAAAACCGCGGCTTCTATCTCGATACCGAAATGTCGGCCGAAGACTGGCAGGCGCTGGTCAAGGAATATCAGGCGATCGTCGAGCGCGAGACCGGCGCGCCGTTCCCGCAGGAACCGAACGACCAGCTATGGGGTGCGGTCGGTGCGGTGTTCGCAAGCTGGGAAAGCGACCGCGCGAAAGTCTATCGCCGCATCAATTCGATCCCCGGTGAATGGGGTACCGCCGTCAGCGTCCAGGCGATGGTGTTCGGCAATATGGGTGACACCTCCGCGACCGGCGTCGCGTTCACCCGCGATCCCGCGACCGGCGAGCGGGCTTGGTACGGCGAATGGCTGATCAATGCACAGGGCGAAGACGTCGTCGCGGGCATCCGTACCCCGCAATATCTGACCAAGGCCGCGCGCGAGCGGGCGGGGGCCAAGCCGCTGTCGATGGAAGAGGCGATGCCCGAAACCTTCGGCGAGCTGGGCCGCGTCTTTGACACGCTCGAAACCCATTACCGTGACATGCAGGATATCGAGTTCACCGTCGAACGTGGGACGCTGTGGATGCTCCAGACGCGGTCGGGCAAGCGCACCGCGAAGGCGGCGCTGAAGATCGCGGTCGATATGGCGGCCGAGGGGCTGATCACCGAGGAGGAAGCGGTTGGCCGCGTCGATCCCGGCGCGCTCGACCAGCTGCTCCACCCGACGCTCGACCCCGATGCTCCGCGCGACGTGCTGACCAAGGGGCTGCCCGCCAGCCCCGGCGCCGCGTCGGGCAAGATCATGTTCACCGCCGATGCGGCCGAAAAAGCCGCCGAAATGGGGGAAGCGGTCATTCTGGTCCGCGTCGAAACCAGCCCCGAAGACATCCACGGCATGCACGCCGCCAAGGGCATTTTGACCGCGCGCGGCGGGATGACCAGCCACGCGGCGGTGGTTGCGCGCGGCATGGGGCGCCCCTGCGTTTCGGGCGCGGGTGGGCTGTCGATCGACGGCAATGCGCGCGTGCTCCGCGTCGCGGGTCGCGAATTGCACGAGGGCGACATTTTGACGCTTGACGGATCGACCGGCGAAGTGATGGCGGGCGAGGTCAAGACCCTGCTGCCCGAACTGGTCGGCGATTTCGGCACGCTGATGGTGTGGGCCGACAAGGTCCGCCGCATGAAGGTGCGCGCCAACGCCGAGACCCCGCAGGACGCGCAGGTCGCGCGCGATTTCGGCGCCGAGGGCATCGGGCTTTGCCGCACCGAACATATGTTCTTTGACGCGGCGCGGATCACCGCGGTACGCGAAATGATCCTGGCCGAGAATGAAGCGGGCCGCCGCGTCGCGCTTGCCAAATTGCTTCCCGAACAGCGGGCGGATTTCGCGGGGATTTTCGAGGTCATGGCGGGGCTGCCGGTGACCATTCGCCTGCTCGACCCGCCGCTCCACGAATTCCTGCCGACGCGCGAAGAGGATTTTTCTGACGTCGCCGCCGCGGCAGGGGTGGGGATCGAGGCGCTGAAGGCGCGCGCCAACGAACTGCACGAATTCAACCCGATGCTGGGCCATCGCGGTTGCCGTCTGGGCGTCACCTATCCCGAAATATACGAGATGCAGGCGCGCGCGATTTTCGAGGCCGCTTGCGATGTTGCCGCTGCCACCGGCGCGGCGCCGATCCCCGAGGTAATGATCCCGCTCGTCGCGACGCGCCGCGAATTTGACCTGATGAATGCGGTCGTCGATGCGCAGGCCAAGGCGGTTTTCGCCGAAAAGGGCCGCGAGATCGCCTATCTGGTCGGCACGATGATCGAACTGCCGCGCGCCGCGCTGATGGCGGGCGAGATTGCCGAAACGGCTGAATTCTTCAGCTTCGGCACCAACGATCTCACCCAGACGACGATCGGCATCAGCCGCGACGATGCGGGGCGTTTCCTGACCCAATATGTCGACAAGGGCATCTTCCTGACCGACCCGTTCGTCAGCCTTGACGTCGAGGGCGTCGGCCAGCTGATCGAGATAGCTGCCGATCGCGGCCGGGCGACGCGCCCCAACGTCAAGCTGGGCATCTGCGGTGAACATGGCGGCGACGCGCCGAGCATCCATTTCTGCGAAAAAACCGGCCTCGACTATGTCAGCGCCTCACCTTACCGTGTTCCCATCGCCCGCCTCGCGGCCGCTCAGGCTGCGCTGAAAAAGGGCAAATAACGGAGGAACGCGGATGAAGAGCTGGCACCGCTACGCAATCACTTTGGTGGGCGGAATAGCGGTGGGGCTTGGCGCGGCATGGGCCATAACCGGCGGCGGCCTCAGTGGCGGCGCCATCGTCAATGGCCCATGGACAACCTCGCTCGGCTTTGGAACCAAGGCGACCGATCCGGTGACCCGTGCTGCGGTGGCGCGCGCGGGACTACTTGCGCTTCCCGCAAAGGAAACCGTCTATTGGTCGGCGAAGACAGACGCGGCGGGCGCGGCGCTCGACGGTAATTGCCGCTACCGTCTGTCGGGCAAGCCGCTCGATGCGCGCTGGTGGAGCGTCACCATCTATGACGAGGCGGGCTATCTGGTCGCCAACCCTGCGGACATCTGGTCGGTCAATGGCGCCAATGTCGCGCTCGACGCCAGGGGCGAATGGCGCGTCACCATTTCGCCGACCAAGCCCGCCGACACCGCCTGGCTACCGGGTACTGCGGGCCAGCCATTCCATCTGACGCTTCGCATGTACAATCCGGGCAAGGTTTTTCGTGCCAATCCGGCGCAGGCCGTCCTGCCGCAAATCGTCAAGGAGGGCTGCTGACATGCGCAATTGGCTCGGCCCGCTCCTCGTCGGTGTCCTCATCGCGGCCGCAGCCAGCTGGGCAGCGATCGGTGCCATCCCTTACGGTCTGATGAAGGTCGCTGCGGACCGGTTGGGGCAGGGCGGCGTCAATACTATGTCCCATGGCAATCTGGCGACGCCCGCACGCCAACCGGTCGTCAGGCCGAGCCCCGATCTCGCTTACTCCAGCTGTCCCTATGATCTGTCGAAAGGGCCGCTGGCGATCGACGTGACGCCTGTTCCGGGCCGCTACAGCTCGCTCAGCATCTTTGACGCCGCGACCGACGTGATCTTTGTCCGCAACGATGTTCAGGCGGGGGGCAAGCCGTTCCGAATCGTCCTCGCGCGCGAAGGGCAGACGGTCCCTGCGGGCGCCGAGATTGTTCGCACGAACCACGACCGCGGCATCGCGCTGATCCGTCTGCTTTTGAAAGACCCCAAGGAAATCGGTGGCCTTGACGTCGTGCGCCGCCAATCATCCTGCGCCACGGTCACAAAGCTGAAATAGGGGGTTGCGCGCCCACGCGACGCCCCTTAAAGGCGCCTCTCCACGCACCCGTAGCTCAGCTGGATAGAGCATCAGACTACGAATCTGAGGGTCGGGCG
>JAEMRT010000119.1:0-2833 GCA_016463225.1 Sphingopyxis sp.
GCATCTGGCGGTAGAGTTCCAGCATCTCCGCATTGGTCGCCTGATAGCGGACGGGCTCGGCCGGACGTTCGCGATTGGAGGCGGATCCAGATGAAACCGAAGCCCGCCTTGCCGGCCCGGCTCGGCTCTCTGCCTTCACATGCTGCTCTTTGGCCACGAACCCTTCCCTTCCCCTGCCTGCTGCGCTTTCGGGGTCTGGCCATGAGATAAATGTCACATCAGTTCAAATCATAGTTCATTCGATGTATGTATAACCAATGGTGATGAATCGGATCGCGCTCTACCATCTGGAAACCCTGCTTTGGATCAACCGCCTTGGCTCGTTCAGCGCGGCAGCGAATCGCCTCAACACCACGCAACCGGGCATTTCCGCGCGAATACGCGAACTTGAGAATCACCTGGGAATTCCGTTGTTCGCGCGACAAGGGCGTAACATGATCCTGTCTGTCCAGGGCCGTGAACTGGTGCGCCGATGCGAGCAGGTGTGGCCGTCGCTTCAACAGGCCCTGCTCAATCCGGTGGACCTCAGCAGCGTGGCCGGCATCGTCCGTATCGGATCGGGTGAAATTGCGGCCGCCAGTTGCCTGTCCGCTTTCGTGAATGCGATCCGTCAGGAGATGCCAGGGCTTTCACTGGAGATCGAAATCGACCTGACATCGAAACTGATCGATGGACTTCTAAGTGGCGCGGCCGATCTGGTTTTCGCGATCGGTCCCGTTGAAATGCCCGGCATCAAGACGCGGCGGATCGGCGAGGTCGAGTTGATATGGCTCGCGTCTCCCAGCCTCGCGAACATGCTGGAGCAGCGACTCGTGCCCCCAAAAGACCTGCTGTTCTGGTCATTGGCACGAAGCTCCCCCATGCATGCGATCATGCATGATGCCTTGGGTGGACTGGGATATCATGACGGGAAGATAAACACCTGCAACGACCTGCATTCTCTGATCGATATCATCGTGTCCAGCGGCGGCGTAAGCTTGTTTCCTCTCAACATGGTGGGAGAGAAGATATCTAGTGGCGAGATCGTTCGCGTTTTCGATCAGTCACCGCCTCCTATTCTGTTGCAGGCAGCGATCCGATCTGCTGAGAAGGACCCGATCATTCTTCATATCTTCGAAATTGCCCATGCGCTGAAAACCGAAGAGGTATCGGCGCCCGCCGCTCGATAGGACCGGGTCTTCGGCCGCGCTTCCGCATGATCGTTCGTTACAGGGGCGCTGGACCGCGCCAGTTGGGCCGTGTCGGCAATGTGCCGTTCGGACGCCTGTGCAGGTCGATGCCATTGCCCCGTTGTCTGGTGAACACCATCAGCGGCACGACGGCGTCATAGGTCGTTGACGAACCGAAAAAGTCCACCGGGCCGTGCCAACGCTGCCCTTCCGCCACTTTCATCCGATAGGTTCCAGGTGGAACCGCGATTATCGCCCGATCGTTCTTGCGGACATAGACCGAGATCACATGCCGCCCGCTTTGAGGGTCGAAGAGCTGAACGACGGCGTTCGCATCGGAGGTCGTGACTGCCATCCGCGATGTCGCCCCGGCCGGATCCAATGCGGGGTTGACCGTCACGCTGCCCGTTTCGGGGAAGGGTAATCCGGGTTCACTATCCGCCAGCCAGCCTTCCCGCTTCAGCGAATGCCACACCGGGATAGCGATGAGAAACAGGCTCAACGCGAGCGACATCCAGCGCAGCATCCCGCCGGCATTACCGCGCGATCCCCTCAACCGGCCGCGCTGATAATCGAAACCGCGGTTGACGGGATCGAACCAGGCGCCCTCGACGCGCCCGGCCCGATCGTTCCATCGGGTTCCCTTCGCGCGCGCGCGATAGCGCTCGCGCATATAGTCGCGATCTTTGAGCCCCATGCCGGTTATCCCTGATATGCGGCGCTCGCCGCACCGTCGCGAAGGTCACCCACGAAACCGAGCACCGTCTGTACCGTGGGGCTTGCACCAGCGGGGATCCGCAATGTGTGATAGCCGGCCCGGGCGGTCATCGCGTCACGCTCCCGATCCTTGCCGGGATCGTGCGAACGATCGTCGATCTCGATCAAGGCGACCACCCTTCCCGTCGTGGGATCCTCGACCACAAAGTCGATGATCTTTCGCTGGAAGCGATTCCAGTCCGCTGGGGTCGGCCGCCGGCCCGGCACCGATGGAACCTTGAGGAGGGCTCCCATCGAGACCTGGGCATGGAGGCGGTACATGGGCAGGATGTGCTCGAGCGCGGCCAGCATGGCTTGCTCGCGCTGCGTCATGAATGGCCGCGCCACTGGGTCGAGCGGTTTCTGTGGAGTGAAGCCTCGGGACATTTTCGACCAGCCAAGCGCGACGATGACGCCCACCAGCAGAAGCGAGGCGAGAAATTCAAATGTGCTCATTGTAGCCCTCCGTTCAGCCCCAGCCGTCCCGGCGACCTTCGCCATTGTCGCGCAGCTTACGGCCATCGAGGGCCGACCGGCGGATGTTGAGTTCGACCTCCTCACCCTTGCGGGTCAGCTGGACATCACGCGGATCGATGTTGTTGCGCTTCGCATAGTCTTCGGCTGCCCGTTCGCTCCCGAACTTGCCAGCCTCATCGAATTCCCAACCCATCGTTCGTCTCCTTCTCTTCGCCGCAGGCACCACGCCGGCGACTTCTCCATTCACAAGTCGAGCCCGAGGCTGCGCTCGGGCAGCGGTGGCAGCGGATCGCCGCGATCGGGTTTCAGATCGGGCGGCGCTTGTGGGGCCTTCGCGGCCGGCGCAGATGCCGCGCCATCGGGCAGAGGCGGCAGATCGCTTGGAACGGGAGCAAGATCGGACAGGTTGACGCCGTCGATCGGACCGGGAT
>JAEMRT010000119.1:2843-9579 GCA_016463225.1 Sphingopyxis sp.
GACCGGGATCGAACTTCTCGCGGGGTTGCGCGCCCGGCCCCTTCCTGCCGTCGATATCGAGGCGGCCGAGCGTCTCGAGCGAGGAGGTCTTGTTGCCGGGATTCATGTCGAGCTGCCGCGCGAGCTTCTCCTTGTCGTCCACGACCATTGTCAGCTCGTCGCGCACGCGCGTGACCCCGACGTTGAAGAGGCGCTGGTTCGAGAGGTTGCGCTCATGCGACGACATGACGGTGATCGCCTTGTCGGTGGTGATCCCCTGGGCCATGTGCATATTAAGGCTATAAGCAAGGTCGAGCCGAGATAGCATCGGGTCACCGAGGCTGAGCGTGAGGAGCACCTTGTCCGCAGTCTCAACCTTCACGCCATCGGCATCGACGCCCACAACGCGCGCAAGCGCGGCATTGTGCAGGCCGCGCTGCTTGTCGTTGGCCGTCCAGCGGATGCGGTCCCCTTCGCGCAGCTGAAGGTCCTTCTTTTCAGAAAGCTGCAGGCGATCGCGCTGCTCGGTCGGCGACAGCTTCTGGGGATCGAAGCGTATCCTGCGCCGACCGTCCGACAGTTCGACCTTCCCGTTGGCGTGGACCTTGAGGACGTCGTAGCGTCCCGCCTTGATCCCGACGTCCTGCGCGCCGCCGCGGCCGACCTCGAGCGTCTGGCCCTGACGGTAGGTCGAGGCATAGCGCAGCTCCTCGCGCGTGGTGTTGACCCGCTCAAAGACAGTGAGATGGATCGCCTGGCCCTTGACGCTCCCTTCCGCGATCAGGCCATCTTGGATGCGCTGGTTGATGACGGCGCGCGCGTCGCGGCCCGAAGCGAAGACAGCGGTCGCCTCCCGTTCGCCAGGGGAGAGCTCGAGCCACATGTCGGCCGCAGCGGCGGCCGGCTCCCCCGCCTCGACGACACGGTCCCCCAGCACTTTCAGCGCCGCGCCGGCCTTGCCGATATTGGCGAGCGCCGCGACGGTGCGCAGTTGGTCGGTGCGTTGGCGGATATTCTGATCCATCCGCGCCATCGTGCCGCCGCCCGCCTGGATCATGGCGAAGGCCTTGCCCGCGTCGATCGAAGAGAGCTGCTGCCGGTCACCGACCAGAACGAGCTTGTCGACGCCCAAGGCTGCTGTGATCTGGTGGAGCTTGAGCATTTCGTTCGACGACACCATCGAGGTTTCGTCGACGAGAAGCATGGTACCGGCGAGCTTCTCGCGCGCAGCCTCATATCCCAGCGTGTCACGCTCGGTCACGAACCGCTCGTTGGCGAGCACGAAGGAAGCGATCGTCTGGGCCTTGATGCCCGCCCCTTCGGCGAGGTCCGCGACCATCTTGTTCTGGAAGGCAAGTCCGGTGATCCGGGCGCCCTCCTCCTCGGCGACCCGCGCGACCGCCTGGAGCATGGTGGACTTGCCCGTGCCGGCGGCGCCCTGCACCGAGACGGTACGATCGGCGGATGACAGGATCATCGTCGCGGCGGCGAGCTGCCCAGGATTGAGCGGCCGTTCGGCGGCATCCTGCAATCGCTGCGGCGCATCGGCGGCCGCCACAATTGGCTCGGACTTCCCTTTCCCCTCCTCGACGGCGGCAAGAATCTTCTCTTCGGTCCGCAGCGCCTCCTGCGTGGTCACCATGCGGCCAGTCCGGTCCGCGGCTGTCGCGACGCCCGGGATGAGCTGACGGTTCTGCACGAGCCGGTCGATCCGCCTCTCGATCAGGTCGACGGTGACGCCCTTGAGACCGAGATCGAGCGCGGTCTTGCCGAGCAGATTGACGGGCCATGCGGCCTCACGTTCGGAGAGGATCCGGACGGCGGACGCGACCGCGAGCTGCGCGCGCGCTTCCGCTGGCGACTTGACCGCGCGGGCGAGCGCATTGTCCACTAAAGGGTCCTGGGGGCGGAGCAGCGCACCCAGCGTCTGGCGGGCACCAGTTACGGCATCGACAATGGCGCGGTAGCCGCGCTCGAGAGCATTTTCCGAAGACGCCATCCCGGCGCGCGCCTCGGCTGCTGCCCGCAGGTCCTTGCCGTCGAAGCCGTGGGCAGCGGCCTGGTCGATCCAGCCCTGCTTCAGCGCGGCGCGGTCCTCGACGTCGAGCTTGGGATCGCGCGAGCGTTTGGTGATTTCGCGCAGGCCCTCCGGCGACTTGATGCCGAGCCGCGTTGCGTGATCGAGGATCTCCTCGCGGCGCTGGCTGAATTCGCCGATGACCGCCTTGGGAACGCCGGCAATCTCAAAGGTGCCATGCTTGCCCTTGAGGTCCACCTGATAGCCGATCCGCTCGAGCCCGGCGCGCAGGAAAGCATGGTAGATCGAGCCGATGATGCTGTTGTGGCTCCAGAGTTTGTCGGCGTGGAGTGCCTGCCATTTGCCATCGGGCATGCGGGTGAGGTTGGCGATGACGGCGTGGATGTGGGCCTGCGGATCGAGCGCCCGGCTCGTGTCGTGCTGGAAGAGCGCGTAGACGAGATTGCCCGTCTGGACCGGGACCTTGCGCCCCTCGATGTCGCGACGCCCTTCCGCGAGGTTCTTCTCGACCCAGGCCATGGTCGCCTTGACCGCGGCCATATTGGCGTCAAGCACGCGCTTGTCGCCGGCGACATAGGCCATGACCGAAGCCGACTTCGGCATGGAGAAGGTGAGGTCGTAGCCGGCGCGCCGGTTCTCGACCTGGGCGACCGCTTCGCCGCTTGGGAGGATACCGTTCAGCACGCCCTCGAAGGCGTCCTTCGAGACTTCTCCGGACAGGCCGATCGCCTCGGCGCCCTCCCCTCCCCAGGCGCTGATCTCGGACGAGCCCTCGACCGTGTAATAGTCGTCCTTCGCGAAATAGTTCGCGGCACCGGAAGCGGAGCGGACGCCGGCGACCGAGAGCATCAGATGCCCATGTCCATGCCGTCATCCTCGCGGCCGGTGGAGAAGTCGTGGCGCAGCTCGATCAGGGTCTGGTCCTCGACCTGTGGGCTCGTCTCCCCGTGCCGGTGGCCATCACGACGATCGTCCCGGTCGCGCGCGGAAACCGGCTGTTCCTCGCCGCTGGCGCGCGCCGCCTGCGCCCTGTCCGCGCTATGCGTGCCAGGCGTCGCCTGTTCGTCCCGGTCGTCCGCCCGCTGCGCCGCGCGGCGGGCGGCATCGTCCTCCTCCTCGACCTCGGCCGACAGGATCCGTGCGGCGAGATCGCGGGCGAGATTGGTGATCTCGGCCACTTCCTCCACGACCTGCAACGAGCCGTCGCGCCCGCCCGCCTCCCCTGCCCCGTCTTCCTCGAACACCTCCTCTCCGCGCCTTGAGCGTACCGGCCCGACATCGGGCCGTTGGACGAAGCCCTGGACGACCTGGGGATAGTCCTTCCACTCGAGCAGGATGCGCGCGGCGGGGAAGCCGTCGGGGAATTTCACGAAGCCGTGCATCGAGGGCAGGTTGGTGATGTCATCGGCGATGACGAGTGGTTCGACCTGCTTGCGCGGGGTCAGGGTCGAAGCGTCGCGGGTGTTATTGTAGCCGTAGCTATAGGCCTCATCCATCTGGCGAACCTCGCGGTTGCCGATGTAGCGCGCGCACTGCTCGGCCGTGTCGAGATCGGCCGTCGCGAGGATGAGCTTGGAGCGGGCGAGCGAGGCGAGATTGCGTGCCCCTTGCTCGCCATAGACTTCGACCAGCTTCTCGAAGCTGTGGATGCCCAGGATCATCGCGCCGCCAAACGCGCGCGCCGTCTGGAGACCATTCTCGATCGCCGGAAGGCGATGCAGTGCGCCAAGCTCGTCGAACATGAACCAGGTGCGCAAGCTGCGGGTGCGCGGCAGCGTCATCAGCCGGTTGATCGCGAGATCCATCCACAGCGTGAGCAGCGCCCGGTTCATCGGCAGATCGACATAGTTCGACGTCACGAACAGGATCGATCCGGGCTTCTTGTCCCGCGTGATCCAGTCGCGGATCGAGAAGGATTCGCCCTCGTCGGGAAGGAAGCGAAGGACCTGCGCATTGGTGTTGAAGACGGCGCGGATCGATTCCGCCATGCGGGCCGCTTCGGGGGCAGTGAGCGGGTCGGCGATGGTGTTGGCGAGGAAGCGGTGGACGCGCTTCAGGTCGGCCGTCATCAGGTTCTCGGACAGCGCCAGATTGCTGGTCTGCCCCCGCTCCATCAGGCGAATGCACATCTCGATGAAGAGGGTGCGCGCTGCGAGCGCCCAGAAGGGTTCGGACGAACCGCCATCCGAAGGGATTAGCGCCGCCGCGGCGGCCGTGAATTCGCTGTGGGTGCGGCAATCGTTGAAGATCGACCAGGCCGGGCAGCGCGCGTCCATGGGATTGAGGATCGTGTCGCGTGTGGGATCGTAGAAGGCTTCGACATAGGCGCCGGTGAGATCGAAGATGACGGCCGTGTCCTGGCGCTCGCGCATCTGGGTGACGAGGCTTCTGAGCTCGGTCGTCTTGCCTGATCCGGTGGTGCCGATGAGCATCGCATGGGATTGTTCGGTGCGGTGCGGAAAGGGGATGCCCGCGAGCGTGTAGGGATGATGGATGCCGGCTTCCTTGCGCGCTCGGAACGGGAGCGCGAGAACCTGCCGCGAGGACAGGCCGGGGAAGAGGTCGGCCGCCTCCTCTTCGAACTTCACCCGGTTATGCTCGTTGATCTCCACCAGAAGCACGCTGCGATCAACCAGCATGGCGCCGCGTTCATGCCGTTCCTGAAGGATCGAACGGCCGCGCCGATGCGAGATGTCGACGAACCAGATGGCGGCCGGAATGGTGATGAAGACCGAGATCAGGAAAGCGCCGATGAGGCCCCGCATCGCGACGGCCCAGGCTGTGATGACCTCGGGAATATAGGGCACCGCTTTCATCACGGTGCGCATGAGGTCGCCGTTCGGCAGCGTGACGTTGACGCGCTTGTTCGGATTGAGGTCGATCCAGTTCCAGAGGGTCGCATAGACCTTCATGCAGACGAGCTGGAAACCATGCTCGTCGAGCTTGAGCGACATGATGATGAACCAGGCGGCGAGAAAGGCGAAGAACCAGAGGATGAAGGGCAGCTTGGCGCCCGAGAACCACATCAGCATCTCATGGGTGAGTAGCTGGCTGCCGCGGGTGAAATTGCCGGCATTGCGCTGCACGCGGCCGCGCGCCGAATGATGGGTGAGCGGGACGGGACGCCCGTCCGTGCGGATGTCCTCACGCGCCATGATATTGCTCCAGACGTTTGTCGGTTTCCGCGATGATGCGGTCGCGATATTCGGGGAATTGTTCGCGGATGATGATGTCGAGCGCGAGATGCTGGAACTCGCTGATGCGGGCGATCCGACGGTGGCTTGAGGTCAAGAGCTGGCCGGATCCCAGGAAGGCATCGACGGCCGCGCGCAGCAGGTCGGACGGCGTGCATCCGCGCTCCGCGGCGAGCGCTACGAGGCGATCATATTTGCTCCGGTCGAGCCGGACCGAGCAATGCTTGTAGGGAATGGTCAAACCGAGCCTCCTAGCAGGGAGGCTGGTGGGGTCTCAGAAACCGATCCGACTTATAGCGCAATCGTGTCGGTGGAGCAAGAAAATCGCATGCGCGGCGCGGAGCGTGTTCTCGTGTAACACGCTGAAATGGCCGATTTTCGTGTGTTTTGTGGGCAGCGAAATCCTGTCCCACAGCCGCACACGCACCAAGACCGCCATAAGTCGCTGGAATTGTTCCAGAACCCAATGCACCGAGGTGCGTTCGGTGTGCTTCTCTGCACCAGGGCTGATCCACTCCCCGGGGCGTCTTGTGACGCGATCAAATGGCATGGGGAAGCGCCTCCGGCGGGACGCCAGGCCGTCCGGTGGACGGAAGGAAAGCCATGGTTGCGGCAGTTGACCAACCGCTTGGCGGGCGCGCATTCCGTGCTTCCGGCATGGCCGGTGAGCGCTTATAGTGGGCCTGTTCATAGCCCGATCAGCGTGAACCGAGAGGCCCTTCATGGCACGCACATTGGAACAGGAAAGAGCAGCGATAGAAGAGGAAGGCCGCAAGCTCGAGGAGCGACGGCAACGGCTGGAAGAGAAGGAACGCGAGGCCGCGATCCAGGCTCTTGAGAAGACCGGCCTGCTGAAGCTCGACGGCAAGCGATTGGGTGGGCTCGTTGCCCGTATCCGGTCGCTCGGCATCGACGAAGTGGAAAAGCGCCTCACGGCCTGAACAGCCCCCGCCGCGACCCTTGTCGCGGCACGGGCATGGGGGGTTCGATGCCCCCCATGCCCGTAACATCGCCACACAAAAAAAGGGAGAGGCGCGTGCGCGCCCCTCCCCGTCTTGCCTCAATATTCGTCGAGCAGTCCGCCCGGCACGCTGTGGACGATCCGGTCGATGATCGTCATCGGCAGCGCGCCGTAATCGCCCTCGTCGATGGTGATGTAGCCCGCCTCGTCGTCCGCCACGACGTGCTGGTCGAAGTAGCTGTGAAGCGCGCGGCGTTCGGCGTTCGCGATGGCTGCGAAGAAGGCGGCGTTGTCGGCGGCGGCGCTGGTCGAGATCATCTGCATGGATTCGCTCCTGTCTGTCTTGAATGACAGGAGCGGCGCGTCAGGCGGCCGAGGCCGGGTCAAGGACCCGCGAAGCGGGCCGCGAAGCGGCGGTGGGGGTCACGATTTTCTTCGGCGGCCACCACGCCGAAGGACGAGCGCCTCCCCTCGATCCGCCGAAGAAAATCGTGGGGCCCCGCCGTCCTTGAGGCGGCCTCGGACGTCTGACAGAATGGGAAGACTGTGAGAGATGTTCCCTCT
>JAEMRT010000119.1:9589-13690 GCA_016463225.1 Sphingopyxis sp.
GCATGGATTCGCTCCTGTCTGTCTTGAATGACAGGAGCGGCGCGTCAGGCGGCCTCGGACGTCTGACAGAATGGGAAGACTGTGAGAGATGTTCCCTCTCGTCGGGAGACCTCGGCCGAGGCGTAGCGACGTGCGGACCGAAGGGTCCGCATGGCACGCGAGCGAGCCGGGGCATCGAGCCATCTCGTCGAAAGAACGGGACCGAGCGCGTGGCCCGGTCCCGGCTGCCGTCAGGGGTGACGGCCGCAATGGCAATAGTGTTCGTCGATGCCGGTCAGGGAGCATAGGCCGGGTCCGAAGTCGGCATATCGCTCGTCCTCGCCCGCGATGTAGCCGTGGTCATTGGCGATCTTGACGGCGTAGCGGCGCAGGTCCGGATCAAGCTTGTTGATGGCGCGTGCACAGGCCGTGGAGAACTGGCGGGCGTAGAGTTCGTACGTCGCGCCGGCGGTGGCCCGCATCTCCGCTTCGGCGAGCCGTTCCGCGTCGGCACGCAACTGTTCGAGGGTCAGAAACTGCGGCGTCTCCTTGATGCACGAACCCCCGGATAGAGCGATAGGCTGGTTCTGGATCACCACGCGATAGGCCGGGCTATCGTCCGAGAGTGCTCGAAGGATCGCGTAGCCGTTCGATCGGGCGACCTGGCGTGCGATGCGGCAAGTTAGGCGGTAGAGCCGGTCATGCTCGGCCCTGAAGAAATCCCGTTCGGTGGAGGTTTGGGCAACGCTGACTAAGCGCCCGCAGGTCTGGGTAAGTGCGAGATATCTTTCGAGCAGGCGAATGAGCCGGAAGCCAGTCGCTTGCGCTGGCCAGTAGCCCGGCTCGTGCGGTTGGACAATATGGGCGGTATCCGGCCGGACGTCGTCGATGTCGTCATCCGGATTGTCCGGCACATGGTCGTCGGGGATCCGATAGACGGTTCCGCAGTGCGAGCAGCGCGCGCGTTCGTCGACATGATCATATTGCTCGGCGTCGAAGAGGGTCGTGCAGTTTGGACAGAATGGGGTGCTGAACAGCGTGCGCAGGGAGTGGTGAAGATTGTCCATCGAAGCCTCCGTTGATGATGGTGCGCTCCCCATCTCGCATCGATGAGGATGGGCTCATCTGGACGCGGTGTTGAGGCGGTCAGGGACGGCATGGCCGCCGCGTGAGCGGGCAGCGGGGGGAGCCGATTTTGTCGCCGGGAAGCGCAGCGCGCCGGCCGGCAAAATTGGGGGGACCGCTGATCCTTGACGGCCGATCGACACCCAGCGTCATGCTTTGGCGATGAAGCCTCGTCTGATGCCGAGATGTGAGAGAGCTTGGGTCCCGTCTCCCATCTTAGGCACGTGTCCGTGCCTGCCGGCAAGGCACTGTGGCTCGCTGTTCAGACGACCCACCTTGGTGTCTTCCCATGTCTGTGATAGGTGGCTGTTTGCGCCGCGAAGGCCGTGGCGCCGGGACTGGTAATCCCGTCGAGAAAGGCAGCTCGGTGTGATCTCACGCCGGGGTGCCTGCGCATATGTCCAGGTGCCTTGGTGCTAAAAGCGTAGGCGCATGTCTCGACGTGTTACCAGCCCCGGCTCCCGCGCCTCGTGCGCGGGAGTTTTGAGCAAGGGTTCGACCTTTGCGCATTGCGGGGAGCCTGGGGATGACCAATTCGGGACGAGAGATTGTTCCCCGCCGCGCGAAAGCCGCACCGCGCACGCCGGAATCAATCGACATATATGATCCGCAGGGAATCGATTCAAACGTCCGCCGGGCCCTCGCAGTCGTGCTGATGCGTGAGGCGATGGCGGCGCTCGAGCAAGCTGGCGAGCAGATGGCGACCTGTCATTTACAGGCGGCGATCGACAGCCTCATGCGTCGAAGGACCGACAGGATCCCGCCGGAGAAGAATTGCCGGGACTAACGCATGTCAGGCCCATGCGAAGCGGGCAGCCTCGCGCTCCTGCGCGCTCGCGACGAGACGCTCTAGTCGGGGCAGGTAATGACCGACACCGCGCAGCGCCGCGCGGCTCGGCGTGGCCGGATCGGACAGCCGGGCGCGTAGGAGATCGATGGGGATGTCACCGACGCTGTCAGGCTCGATCGCGAGCGCTTCGAGCAGCGCGTAGGCATTGCCGTAGGCGAGATCGAGTTCGACGCCCTGATCGGACGTGAGGGCGACGCGCAGGATGATCTCGGCGCTGCTCGGGCAGTGATGGATCGCGATGCGCTTGCCTCTGAACTGGGCCTCCTCGACGACTGCGATGACAGTGGCCTCGTGGTCGAAAATGCCCGTGATCGCGGCGAGCGCGAGTGGACAGACGCGCGCCTCGAAGCTGTCGCCAAGATATTCGTCGGGTTCGAGCAGCGCGATGCCGATACGATCTCCTTCGGAACGGAGGAACCGGCGGAAAGCCGCAAGCTTGCGGGCTGTGATGATGGCGCTGGGCGAGGCTGTATCGTCGGCCGGCTCGGTGATGCGGAACAGGATGGACACGGGCTTGGTCTCCTCGGCTGAAAGCGCCTCGCCTCTCCCCTCTTTCCTTGGCCCTTTCGGGTATTGTCCGTGCGGCGCGCGCCAGCGCCCGGCGGTGCGCGGGGGTTCGATGCCCCCGCGCACCGCATCCTCGCAGCGAAAAAGCAGGAGAGGCCCCGGCGATTGCCGGAGCCTCTCCCGGACGCGTCACCGACGACGGCGACCACCGCCGTTCACCATGGCGGCGTAATAGTCGTCCTGGGTCCAGGGATCGAATTCGTCCCGCGACTTTGCGGTTCTGCCGGTGGGCTGGGCGGGCTGCGGCTTGGCTGACGGTTCGAGCTTCACGATGTGGAGGGGAACGCCTGCCTGCCGCAGCTTCTGGGCGAGGTTCATCTGGATGCCGGAGCCTTCGCAGACGACAGCTTCGACCGGCTTGAGGGCGAGCAGCCGATCGTTGCGGACGAAGGCGGCCTTGGCCCCCAGCCGGCGGTCGAGGCGGAACATGATGACCTTCACGCCGCGTGCTGCTGCCCATGCCTGCGCGATGGCATCGCAGCCCTTGGTCTGTGCTGTCGTGGCGAGGATCATCTCCGGGATGCGGGCCAGGATCGAGTCCAGACCCTTCCAGAGCATGTCATGATCCTCCCAGACCTGACCGCCCGAGAAGGCAACGACCGGACCTTCCGGAGCGAACTGCTCACGGCGTTCCCGCATCCGGGCGGCGAGATAGTCTCGGGCGTCGATCATCGAGGCGGTGACGCCCTTCGAGACCCGGCTGCCGCGCGTCGGCGAATAGGGCCGTCCGGTCTCGACCCGGTAGACGTCGGCGGCGTGGTCGCGCATGCATTCCATGGCATCCCGGCACCCCTGCAGCGTCTGGCAGAGCAGCTGCGCCTCCTCGATCTGCGATGCGTAGATTTCGCTGGGATCGAAGCTGCGCGCGAGTTCGCCAAGCTCCTTGGCCGCATCGTCCTCGCGGTCGCTGATGCGCTTCGCCACCACATGGAAGCTGTTGACGAAGCCCCAGGCGAGATCGCTCGCGAAGGGTTCGAGGCGGGTGTCGCGGAACACATCGAAGAGCGTCGCCATCACCATTTCGACGGCGGCTCGGCTCTGTTCCGGATCGGGCATTTCCAGTTGCTCGCTCTCGTCGACAGGCGAAAGCTTGGCGCGCTCGTCATGCTCGATGAAGGCGGCTTCGTAGAGCGGGCTACGCTGGTCGGTTCCCGTCTCGCTGGCGATGAAGCTGGCGAAATCGGCGAAGTTCGAGAAGGACTTGGACATGTTGGCCTCCGTGGCTTTTGGATGTCTCATCCACGCGATGAGGCCTTGTTCAGGACATGCGGCGGTCAGGGAGGTCGGGGACGTTAACCGGGAAGCCGGCCGCGGCCGGACCCCGGTTGACGCCGCACCAGCGGGGAGCGGGGGAACCGATTTTTTTCGGGTGGGCGCGGCAGCGGCCGCACGAAAAAATTGGGGGGACCGCTCATCCTCGACGGACTGCCAACCCCGCATGCCAAACTAGGCAGACACAAGAGAGGAATAGGGATTTCAAACCTCACCGGGGGAATCCCGCAAGCGGGTTCGTCACCCGAATGGGCGTGCGCCGTTGTGGCGCGAAGAAGAAGGAGTGTTCGAATGAACTGAGCTTATTG
>JAEMRT010000218.1 GCA_016463225.1 Sphingopyxis sp.
CGCGGGTGCCGATGTTGGAGATCGACCCGGATATTTTCGGGGTCTGGGGCCGGCGCTGAGGGACCGGGCGGGGATCGGCCGATTTGGGAATGTTGGGTTCTTTCCGCGCCGCTTGGCAAAACGAAATTGCTGCTAGCGTTTGGGATTGAACCGCGGTTTGACTAATCCTAGGAGTTAGCAACCAACTTAAAATCGTCAGCTTTGGCAATTTAATTACTCTTAAGCCGGCTGGAAACAAGGTATGCTCAATGACCACGAACGACGCTGAGATTTCTTGGGATGACCGGGACGATTTTGAGAACGATGCCGCTGTAGAGAATGAGGACGACATCCATGTTGCAGCCTCTGATTTCGAACGCCTCCTTATCGCTCCTAGCGATTGGACCGTTAGCACTATCTATGACCTGATAGGGAAGCAGCTTCAACTCGATCCAGCATATCAACGACGGAATGTCTGGCAGACTAAAGCAAAGTCGCAGTTCATTGAGTCATTATTATTGGGAATACCAATACCTCAAATATTGCTTGCGTCAAAAGCCGGACAAAAAAATTCGTTTTTGGTTCTTGATGGTAAGCAAAGACTTTCAACAATTAAAGAATTTCTCGACGGGCGATCATCTGACGGTCGGGTCTTTAAACTTAAAGGTCTGCGCATACTCACTTCTTTGGAAGGAATGAGTTGGAAAGATTTGCAAAATAGTGATGATTGGGCCGATAGGCTTAGTAATGAGCCACTTAGGACTACCGTTCTCCGGGGTTGGGAAAATGAGTCTGCTCTTTATGAGATATTCTATAGGCTCAATTCAGGAAGCGTAAAGCTCTCTCCTATGGAACTTCGTATGTCGCTATTGCCAGGCGAGTTTCTCAAGTTCATCATATCTTGGACAGAGGTGATTGGCCCCATTCATCATTTGCTTCGGAAACGGCAGCCAGATGCGCGCATGTCAGATGTCGAATTAGCCATTAGATATCTCGCTTTCAAAGATCAGAATACTCAGTATGCTGGCGATCTGAAATTGTTTCTGGATGAATTTTGTAAGAAGAAAAATTCTGAATTTTTGTCTGATGTTCATCAAGAAAATGACACGAAAAATCTATTGCTACACATGAATGAAGCAATAAATATTGGAATATATGAGTTTGGCGAACGACAATTCTGCCGTAAATACTCTGACGGCACTTACGAAAATCGGTTCAATAGAGCATTGTTCGACGTATTAGTCGGAGCATTGTCCCGTGTTGATGTGCGACAATGGACTCTTGGCAATTTGGGTGCCATGAAAAAACTCTACGAGGATATATGCGGGCAGCACCCCGAGTTCCTCAGAGCGGTTGAGACGACTACGAAATCTCCAGAGTCAACGCGCAATCGATTTGCGATTTGGTATGGCGCTGTCGAGAATGCAACCGGCATACGAATGCCAATTCCCGACATTAAAATGCCCAATACTGATATTAACCAGTGAAATTTCCTACACCCCACTATCGGAAGTTGGTTGCCTCTCTTAGAAAGGCTAAACTAATCACGGGTGGAATAAATAAGCTTGGATGTCAGACGGACCTGCAACATCTCAAATTGCAGTCTTATATTTTACTTTGTCATGCGGCGCTTGAACAGTACATTGAGGAGTTAGGATTGTCAGCGGCCCAGACTGCTCGATCCACCTATGCAAATTCTGGCGTGATAACAAAAACTTTAGTAGCCCTCATCTCGTCAAAGTTAGTAAACGATCTACCAGAAAAAAGCAAAAATAAGCTAACGTCGGAGCTAACGTCCAATATCGAAGAGTTCTCGAAAGAGGCATTCAACCGCTATCGGAAAGTCATAAACTCAAATAACGGAATTGTTGAAAAGGATCAAAACAGTATTCTAATTCCTATAGGAGTCGATCCTGCTTCCGTTGATTTGGTACTAAAAAATAATTTGCACTCGTTCGGTGCAAAAAGAGGCGATGTAGCGCATAAGTTCATAGTTAAGAGAGTTGAAACATTAACGGCCATTGAGACAGATTTAACAACAATTGTTAGCGGAATTGTGGCGTATGACAAAGCAGTATGCGATGCTCTAAAATCTCGTATGAGTTAGGCGGCAGATTATTTTCCGAATTTTACTTTTATTATATAGTGATTGCCGCTTGAGTGACCGACATTGGCGCAACTCGGCCATTCCCCACCCCACAAAAAAACGGCCGACCCGTCCCCGGATCGACCGCTTCATATATGTCCAACTCGCTGTCGAACTCACCCCATCACGCCGCCTGCGCCGCTTCTTCGCTGGCGGGCAAACGGATCAGATAGTCGAACGCCGACAGGCCCGCCGTCGAGCCTGCGCCCATGGCGATGACGATCTGCTTGTAGGGGACCGTCGTGCAATCCCCTGCCGCGAACACGCCCGGCACGCTGGTTTCGCCGCGGGCGTCGATTTCGATTTCGCCGCGGGGGGAGAGGGCGACGGCGTCTTTGAGCCATTCGGTGTTGGGGACCAGGCCGATCTGGACGAAGATGCCTTCCAGTTCCACGTCATGTTCGGTGCCGCTGGTGCGGTCCTTGTAGGACAGGCCGGTGACGCGTTCGCCATTGCCGTCGACCTTGGTGGTGAGCGCCGAGGTGATGATCTTGACGTTGGGCAGGCTGGCGAGCTTGCGTTGCAGCACCGCGTCGGCGCGGAGCTGGCTGTCAAATTCGATCAGCGTCACATGGGCGACGATGCCGGCTAGGTCGATCGCGGCTTCGACGCCGCTATTGCCGCCGCCGATCACCGCGACGCGCTTGCCCTTGAACAGGGGGCCGTCGCAATGGGGGCAATAGGCCACGCCCTTGTTGCGATACTCATCCTCGCCCGGCACGCCCATCTGCCGCCAGCGCGCGCCGGTGGAGAGGATGAGGGTGCGGCCTTTCAGCGAGGCGCCATTGTCCAGCACGACCTCATGATAGCCGCCTTCGGTGCGGGCGGGGATCAGCTTGGTCGCCTTTTGCAGGTTCATGATCTCGACATCATAATCCTTCACATGGGCTTCGAGCGCTGAGGCGAGCTTCGGCCCTTCGGTGCGGGACACAGAGATGAAATTTTCGATATCCATCGTGTCGAGCACCTGCCCGCCCATGTTTTCACTCACCACGCCGGTGCGGATGCCCTTGCGCGCCGCATAGATGGCGGCCGCAGCGCCCGCTGGGCCGCCGCCGACGATCAGCACTTCGAACGGTGCCTGCGCCTTGATCTTCTCCGCCGCGCGGATGGCCGCGCCGCTGTCGATCTTCGCGACGATCTGTTCCAGTTCCATGCGGCCGCTGGCGAAGGGTTCGCCGTTCAGGAAGATGGTGGGAACGGCCATCACCTTGCGGCTGTCCACCTCTTCCTTGAACAGCGCGCCGTCGATGGCGACGTGGCTGATGCGGGGGTTGAGGACGCTCATCAGGTTGAGCGCCTGCACCACGTCCGGGCAATTCTGGCAGGAGAGGGAGAAATAGGTTTCAAAGGCGAAGTCGCCGTCCAGCCCCTTGACCTGTTCGATCAGGTCCTGCGCGGCCTTGGACGGATGGCCGCCGACCTGGAGCAGGGCGAGGACGAGCGACGTGAATTCATG
>JAEMRT010000120.1:0-706 GCA_016463225.1 Sphingopyxis sp.
CACAGGCGCATGCGCCTTTACCGTTGCCGGCTGGACATGCGCGCATGCCACCCGGCCCCAGTGAAACTGTGACCGAGCATGAGTAGAGGGGTTTCCACGCCCCGCCTCCGCGCTTTCAGCGGAAGCGGGGCTACCTTGCCGGATTTGCGAGGCAGCGCAACCCCCTAAGAAACCCATTATGACGTTTTTACGAAGCGAATTAGCCGCTGAAGGAAGGGGTGAGCGACTGCCCGCTGAGCGGGCATCGCGCTAGTGTCGGCACGGCGTGCCGTCGCGACGACTTGTCTCGGCTACGGCGATCCCGGCCCTCCGGGCGATGATCGCTGTCGCGGCGGTGAGGGCGAAGTGTGAAGCTGGGAAGTGGCGAGGGGAAAGGGGTAGGGGACAGGCGGGACGCGTGATGCCTTCCGCTCGAGTAACAGCATTGTCGCCGGGCACTAGGAGGGAAGGGAGAGCGGGTTGGGTGTCCCGGGAGGGAGTAAACCCGATTTGCGGAGTGTCCTGTTGTGACCTTTCTACCTGTCCTGAGCCAGGCATTGGCGAATTTGATTTTGTGCGTTCGAAACTTGGCGGATGATGACCATTGCTGTGCGCGGATTGACCGCTATCTCGATACTGTTGACGTGCGGATGATGGCCGAACCGATAGGCTTGGGCGGCGACGAGGAAGCCGCGCGGATCAGGCAAGTCGTCGCCGAAATGGAGCC
>JAEMRT010000120.1:716-13253 GCA_016463225.1 Sphingopyxis sp.
CCTGAAGCGTGGTATACTCATTCTCGTCGTCGGGCGAAAAATGAGCGTGGGGGAAGTATCGCGGCGTTTTGGAATGCGCGAGGACCGGGTGTGTCGACATTACCGGGCGGCGGTGGGCGGGGTGGCGGCGCGATGCGACACGAAGGGTGCGAGGTAATCCTCGGCCCGCCGGCTGAGCAGTTAGACGGCAAGGACTGGGACTTTCCAGAATGGCAGGTTACGGACACCAAACAGCTAAAGCCGACATTTACAAGGTCTGAGGCCCAGCGCTTTTTGGTGAATGGTAAGGGCCGCAATGCCGAGCCTCGATGCAATAATTTGATCAGGCCCGATCTTCGTGAGCCGCTCAACGGCGGCCATCCCGTGGATGTTCTCCGCCTACAGGCCGAGGCATCCTGAAATTGCCCCGAGCGACCACCATAGGTGACATCTCTCCCTCCTTCTATGCCCACCAACCGATCCCTTGATGGACCTCTCATCATGACCAGGGCTTGACGGGATTGCGCCGGGTGAATTCCGTCCAGGGATCGACATCGACGATTAGGCGATATTTGTCGCGGAGCCGTTCGAACAGGAGCCGTTCGCGCGGTTCGGGTCGGCCCGGCGCGGCGGGTTTCGATTGGAGATACTTGCCCAATGCACCGAGGAGAAAATCGGGCACGCTGATCAGGGCGTTGGGCTTTGCGACGAAATTGACACCGAACGCTGTGGGCCTTCGATTGTCTGCAAGTTTCAAGGCGTCAAAGGCTTCCTGTACACAGGCCTTTATCGCGTCCTGGGCGACCTTTCCGTTTTTCTCGATAATGAGAAATGCGAACTGGCTTTCTGCGGCCATCAGGCGGCGTGAGATGAGGGCCTTCAATAGCCGCAGATAGCTCGCCTCATAACCGGCATCTGCATCGAGTGGCCCAACAGCGACATAGCCCTCGAAGGGCATGGTCGCCAATTGCTTCACATAAGCGGAGCGCAGGTCCTCCGTCGCATCCGTATAATGGAGACCATTTTTCCGAAGCGCGGTATCATTACCATCACTCCAGAGATCGGCGAGGAAGCGCGTCAATATCCCGTTAGTCTCATCCGCCAGCCGCTGGGGATGTTGGGTCACCGCCATGGCGAGGCCAAGCATCTTGTCGTCCCCACGGCGATATTCGGCTTCGTCCACCAAGAGATAGAATGGCGCCCGATACTGGCCTCTGGGTGTAAAGCTCGGTTTCATGCCACTGTCGGCCAAGATTTGCCGCCATTGTTCCTTCAGGCTGGTGGCCATGCGCGGCTCATGATGCGCTACATATTTCACCAGCCCGTCCAGCCGGTTGACCTCGCGCTGGATGACCTTCTGGTCATTGATGCCGCGATGCTGGAAATGTTCAGCTAGGCCGAACTTTCCTGCAAAATAGAGCGTCTGGCGCAGGCTCCGCTTCTTGTCGGCCGGCACATGGGGCTGCGCGGGGTCGCTGATGCTCAGTCCGGTGACGAAATGCGCCTGACCGCGCTTGGAGCGACGGGTCTTGCGATCAGCTATGGCAAAGTCGAAGGCCGCGAGGACAGGCCGGATCTCTTCAATGTCCGGCAGATCGCCATTTCCCGAAAAGGTGATGTCGTCGGAATAGCGGGTGTAGACAGCCTCATATTGACCAGCGAGATCCCGCAGCAAGTCGTCGAGGGGGAGCGCGATCATATTCGAAATGACGGGGCTTGTGGGCAGGCCGAGGGGGAGAGCCCCGCCGATGGTGACGAAGCGGGCGAGAAGATCCGCCACGTACGCCTCGATACTCATTGCCTCGAACAGCCAGCGAACCCGTTCCACTGTGATGGACGGGAAGAAATCCTTGATATCCAGCGACAACAGGAATTTGTTTCCGCTGTGAGCGCTGGCATTTTCACGGATATTCCTGCCCGGGCGATAGCCATAGGCGCACTCATGGGGATAGTCCGGCAGCATGGTGAAAAATGCTTCCAGGCGCCGCGCCAGCGCCTTGTAGGTCGGCATCGAATTTACCGGCTCCCAGACGGTACGATGACCGCGCGCCTTGTTCTTCTTGGGGATATCGTGGCGGAAGAAGACCGGGGGCTCTCGCAGAACGATCGTCTGAACGGCCGCCTCGGGCTTGGGTACGGGCGGCTCAGCGCTTCGCGGCGCAGCCGGCGGCGGGGGCTCGAACGCGATGATCTTGTCGAACAGCGCCTCGTCGATCGTGAGCGCACTGATCACATCGTCCCGGGTCTTGAGGCGGCTGAAATGCAGAGCATACATCAGCGAGCGCCGATGGCAGGAGCGACATCACACACGAAGCAAGTAGTGCTGATCTCAGCAGACGCGACTCGCGCCTTGAACCTTGTAGTCATATCGCCCCTCGCATCACTATAGCGGGTCGTCCCGGCACCGCAATGAGCTTGGTCTTTCCTGATGACAGAGGCGTAGGCGCACACCATTCTTCCCGACGGGAGCAGGGGCTGCGGCGGCCCTGTCTCTGGCGGTGGCAGGACAGGATTTCATGCTTCAGATCAACACAGGCAAGCTTTTCACTCGAGGCATTGGACGCACCAATCGTCTGACCGGCGTGCTCTACACAAATTTGCGGCTGCCGCATGAGACGGACATAGTCACTGCGGCGGGGACGCTGCGCGGTACGGGCTCTGGACCGGCGGACCTTGCTGTCATCTTCGAAATGGAGGAGCGCATCGAAGCGGGCCCTGATGGCCCGGGTGCTCTCATCTCGCATACAGCCGGCCCCTATCTCGACGATTTCGCAGTCATTCCCTCCTTCGGCCTGGGTGGCGTCGTGTCTCGCGAACCCGCGATCGTGCGGGCACTCACAGACGGCCGGCCGGGCCTCTCGAGCCACGATGCGCCTCAGAGCTTCATCTTCCGATTTTTCGACCGCACCCTCTATCTTACTGACGAGGATGTCGCCGCATTCCAGTCTTTCGTCACGACGCTGCTCGGGCTGGAACGCAAGAGCTTTCTGGGCGCCATACAGGCGATGCGAACCTGTGTTGCGGCCCTTCACCGTGTCGAGGACAATCTGGCTCATGCCTATACGATGATGGTTTCGGCCGTGGAGTCTCTTGCCCAGGATTTTGATGGCTATGCCCCGGTCTGGGCGGATATCGACGAGAAGAAGCGAAAGGCGGTCAACCTTGCGTTGAAAGCGGTAGAGGACGACGCGTCGGACCGGGTCCGAGCTGCCATATTGGGTCACGAGCATCTAGCCCTGTCGCGGCGCTACCGGCACTTCATCCTGTCTCATATCGATGACGGTTTCTTCCGCGCGCCCCGGAAAGCCGGCCGACCGATGGCCCGCTATGAACTCGAACCCGGGATAAGGCGGGCCTATAATCTCCGGTCGGCCTATATCCATCAGCTGCGGGCTCTTCCGACTGCTCTGAGCCTCCCCCACGAATATGGCGAGACCACGGAGATAGACCGTAAGCCCGCGCTCACATTTCAGGGGCTCTACAGGGTCACCGCGCATGTGATCCGATCCTTCGTGGAGCGCCAACCCGCCGTTGCCGTCGAACCCTATAATTATTCGCTGGAAAGAGCCGGTGTCATTGAAATCGAGCTTGCGCCGCAATATTGGGCTGGCGCGCCGATTGCAGACCCGCGCGACGCGCGCCGGCGGCTGGAAGGTCTGCTGGCCATGGTCGCTTCCGTGCTCACGCGAGAGCCAGACGCTGTGCTTATCGACATGGGGACCGCACTAGCGGATGTGGAAAGGCTGTTGCCGCAATCACCCGCGCAATATCGACCCGCCTTGCTGTCGCTCCATTTTCTCTTCAACCTTTTTCTCGTCCCCGAACAACGATCGGAGAATTTCGACACTTTTTACGAACGTCACGCCGAGGAGGCGGGGCAGCCTTCTCATGAGACACTAGTGGTGGCGACCATCCTCGGAGCTGTCGATGGCTGGCCGTCCGATACCTATGCCGCAACTTTGAACGGTTATTTCACCGAGCGGACACGCAAGAACGGGGTGCGTGCTCCACGATTGTTCGAAGCCGCCATGTGCCTCACGCTGGCTGAGAAATATCGTGCCGAGGGCGAGATCGAAAAGGCGCTGCAGGAAATATGCCGCGCCTTTGAAGTCCATCCCGAACATCAGGGCCTTCGCGCACTGTTGGAAAGCGCGATGCCGCAGCAAATTGCGTGGCGTTCCATCCTGCTGCCCGGGAAATCAGCGAACGATGGAAATGCCGCATCGGCGGGCTCGGAACTCTGATCCTAGCAGATTGGCTCTCATCAGGCTGGCACTGGGCTGTAGGAATATGCCGTACGGCATTTGCCAAGTTCGTTCACCTCAGGGCTTGCCATCGCAAGCCTCGGCCCTTCTCAATAAACGACTTAACGGCTTGCGTTAAGTCGTGTTGACATTCTTAGGCGCGCTGTTATTGTTCGCACCCAATGGACATCGATTTCGAAGATAGCCGCCTTGCGATGATCGAGACGGAAGCCGCCGCTGATACGCGGCTGCCGGTGGCTGTTATCCAGTTCGCTCGGCATCGTCTCTGCATTTTACGGGCAGCTCCAGATCTTCAGACAGCGAAAGCATGGAGGAGCCTCGGGTTGCAACCGAGTCCTGAACCGGCGGAGCATCTAGTGACGCTGTCACCTCATTGGGCGATGGTCGTGACCTTTATAGAAAAGAATAATGCCATGACGGTGATCGTGAAGAAGTTGGAAGAGCGACTGCGGGGGGCCGCGTGATGGCGAATGGCAATCAAGTGGCGATCGATCCACCGGGAATGTTCATCAAGATGGAGCTCGAGGCGCGCGGCTGGTCACAGCGCGACTTGGCGTTCATCCTCGGACAGACTGAGCAGCAGCTCAATCCGCTGTTGTCCGGCAAGCGCGGGATCACTCCGGACATGGCGCGACTACTCGGTGATGCGTTCGGTACATCGCCTCAATTTTTCCTGAATTTGCAGGGGCGCTATGACCTTCAGAACGCCAAGGAGCCCGATCCGGCCGTTCGCACTCGGGCGGGCTTACAGGCGCACTTTCCAGTGCGTGATATGATCCGTCGTGGCTGGATACATGACGGCGAAGCGTCGCTTCTCCAACTCCAGATGGACCGGTTCTTCGAGGCCGCAAACGACGGTAACTGTGGGTCGGGTGGTGTCGCATTCGCCGCCAAACGCACCCATTATGACGAAACTCCACCGCACCAGTTGGCTTGGGTATTCAGGGTGCGACAACTCGCCCGGCAGATCGCAGTAGAGCCCTACGAGGCGGATCGCCTCAAGGCTTTACTGCCCAAGCTTAGGTCGCTGATGGTCGACCCCGAGGCGGTCGCAGCGGTCCCCGGACTCCTGGCCGGCGTTGGGGTTCGCTTTGTCGTTGTCGAGGTCTTGCCCAACGCCAAAATCGACGGTGTTTGCACTTGGCTTGATGACGCATCGCCGGTGATCGGCATATCGACGCTTTACGACCGGCTGGATAATTTCTGGTTCGTCTTACGCCACGAGATCGAGCACGTACTGCGCGATCATGGTAAACAGTCAATCGGGATGGTCGATCTTCTATCTGGTGACACCGCCGCCGACGAAACGAACCAAACTGAGGAGGAAGCGGTCGCCAATGCGGAAGCCGCAGACTTCTGCGTGCCAGCAGTTAAGATGGCTTCCTTCTATGCCCGAAAGCACCCCTACTTCTCGGAGCGCGACGTGCTTGGTTTTGCGGCGCTTATGTCTGTTCACCCTGCCATCGTGGTTGGGCAATTGCAGAAGCGGATGAAGCGCTACGACTATCTCCGCAAATATCAGGTTCCAGTGCGCCGGCATCTTCTCAAGGATGCTGTCATCGATGGTTGGGGCAATCCCGCCGAAGCTCATCTGTAGGACAATACCAATGGCGAAACATAGCGAGCAGATGCAGGCAATTTTCGAACGTTACCTGGCAACAGTGAGCCCGAACCCGGTTTCGCTCGACGAAGTCGCTGCTTGGGCGATCGACGAGGGCCTGTTCCGTCCCGCTCCGCGCGATGTGGCTAAGCTCTGCCGTGACGCACTTGCAGACAGCCTGCGCCAGGAGAAGCGTATTGATGCGAAGGGCCGCAGATACCGCGCCAAGCATTCAGTGCGGACCTGGATCGGAGGGCAGCAATTGAGCCTTTGGGCCGATATTGATACTGCTCCACGGGAATTCCTGGAAAAATCCTTTGGCCAGCGCCGCCAGGCGATCGTCGGCGACTGCTTCCAGATCAAGCAAGACATTGATCATTTCAATGACGAACGTCCGGGCGAGCAGCCGATCCAGATCATTCTCGACTTCACCGACGACGTCGCCGAGATGGAAGCTGGCCAGCATCAGGATTTAGGCGACGATGAAGCTGCCTGAACTGCCGGCACCCTGCTGCAGAACCATTATGTGGCTCATTACCATGGACAACTCACGACCGGTGCAGATCCGGTCCAAGCGGAGGCGGCAAGCATGGAGTTCACTCCGGGTGACAGAGTCCAGCTGAAATCGGGCGGACCGATCATGACGGTTGAGCAGATCGGCGAGCATTGGTCGATCGAAGGCACCGCAGTTTGGTGCGTATGGTTTGAGAAGGTCGGCAACAAGCAAGTCGCCTCGCGGGAGACATTCGCCGCTGTCTCGCTGGACAAAGCTGAACGACCTGGTTTCGCGTCGTTTCAGGTGACGCGAGGCTGATTGATGATCCGGGGGGCGTTCATCGGCATCGATCGGCATGCGGATCCCTTCATCGGTGATCTGACGGGAGCCGCGCGTGACGCCACCGCGTTGTGGGCGGTACTGTCGGACAGCATCGCCGACCTAGACGCCCCCCTCATCACGGACGATGCGGCGACACTGGCCGCGATGCGCGATGTTATCGACGCGACGCTCGGCGCTGCGGATGAAGACGATGTGGTGATTCTCGGGTTCGCCGGACACGGCACGCAGGACCACCGCTTGGTTCTGCATGATACGAGCGTAGCCGATTTGCCGAATACGACGCTCGGCATGGACGAGCTGGCTCAGCGTTTTCGAGGGACCAGAGCGCGTGCCGTCATCCTCTTGCTGGATTGCTGCTTCAGTGGCGGTGCTCCGGCGCGCGTAATCGACGCCGGCCTGGTCCCCCGCGACGCTGTGGCTTTCCCGCTCGTCGAGGTAGCTGGTCAGGGACGTATCCTGTTCGCCGCATCCGCCGCCGATCAAGAGGCGCTCGAGGATCCCCAATCGCGGCACGGGCTCTTCACCAAGGCTGTCATTGACGTTTTGCTGGAGGCAGACGCCCCTCTAGGGGTGCTTGAGCTCGTCGACCGCGTTACTCGCCTCGTCACGGCAAACGCTGGGCGGTTTGGCTATATCCAATCCCCCACCATGTTCGGTCAGACCGAAGGTGATCTTGTCTTACCTCCTGGCCAGATTGGCGCGCGGTATCGCGAAGCCTTTCCGGAACGGGTAAATTTTCAGACGACGGGCGACATCCGCGAATTGGCAGCAGCAGGTATTCCGCAAGAAGCTGTCGATGCGTGGCACGAGCACTTTCCTCAAGGGCTCAACGAACTTCAGATCGAAGCGGTCAACGAAAAGGGGGTGCTGGACGGCAACTCGCTCATGGTCGTGGCACCAACCAGTGCGGGAAAGACCTTCATCGGTGAGCTAGCGGCGCTCAAAGCCATCGCGGATGGTCGCAAGGCTGTGTTTCTGTTGCCATACAAGGCGCTCGTGAACGAGAAGTTCGAGGACTTCTCCGCTCTCTACGGCGATCGTCTGGGGCTCCGGATCGCCCGATGCTCCGGCGACTGGCAGGATCAGGTCGGAACTGTCCTGCGCGGCAAATACGACATCGCCTTCTTCACCTACGAAAAATTCCTCAGCATGTCGGTCGCCTCCGCGCACATGCTCAATCAGATCGGCCTAGTCGTGCTCGACGAGGCGCAGTTCATCACCGAGCCAGGTCGCGGCATGGTGGTCGAACTGTTGCTCACCAACCTCGTGAGCGCCCGCCAGCGCGGCGTTGCTCCGCAGCTCATCACACTGAGCGCGGTTATCGGCCACGCCAACCATTTCGACCGCTGGCTCGGTTGCGAGCTCTTGCAAACCGATCATCGGCCGGTTCCGCTTGTGGAAGGCGTACTCGACCGAACCGGCGCACTTACGCGCCTCGGGCCGGACGGTCCCGAAACCATTCAGCTCCTCGACCGCTTTGCCATCCGCCAGCGCGGGCAAAAGCAGTCATCGCAGGACGTAATCGTGCCGCTGGTGCGCCATCTCATTGATGCCGGCGAGAAGGTCATCATCTTCCGCAACGCGCGTGGTCCGGCGAGCGGGTGCGCAAACTATCTTGCCGCCGAACTTGGCCTTCCGGCGGCGCAAGACGTGATCGAGGCACTGCCAGAAGGCGATCTTTCTCAAATGTCGGAGAGCCTTCGCCGATCGCTCGAGGGTGGCATTGCGTTTCACAACGGCGATCTCACCCGCGATGAGCGCGTCGCCGTCGAGCGCGGCTTTCGCCGGGCAGACGGCCAAATCAGGGCACTCGTCGCGACCAGCACGGTTGCCGCGGGCGTGAACACGCCCGCATCCACCGTTATCATCGCCGAGACGGATTTCCCCGGGCGGGAGCGGCAGCCCTATACGGTGGCTCAGTATAAGAACATGGCGGGCCGCGCCGGTCGGTTAGGGTTCGAGGCCGAGGGAAAGGCAATCCTGCTCGCCGATACCCCCATGGAGCGCAATCAGCTGTTCCGGCAGTATGTGCAAGGTCAGCCGGAGGTCATCCGGTCATCGTTCAATCCGAACCAGCCGGGGACCTGGGTGATCCGCTTGCTTACGCAGGTTAGAGATGTTCCGCGCGGTGCCGTCGTTGACCTGATCGCGAACACCTATGGAGGTTATCTCGCCGCCCTCCAGAATCCGGCATGGCGCGATCGTATGGTTCCTACACTGGAGCGGCTGTTGGACCGCATGATCGCGGATGGCCTGATCGAAGCAGACGCCGATAATCTCCGCCTGACCATGCTTGGGCGTGCCTGCGGCGAATCTCCCCTCACACTTGAGTCCGCGATGCGCCTCGTTGAGCTGTTGCGTCGCGTTGATCCGGCCGACGCGACGCTAGAAGCTCTCCTTGTTCTCGTCGAATGTCTGCCGGAGCGTGACGAGGACTACACACCGCAAACCCGCAATGGTGAGCCGCGGTGGCAGCAGGCCGCCCTTGGCCGCTTCGGACATGGCGTGGGTCGCGCGTTGCAGCATCGTGCCGAAAGCGATGTCGCGTTCTATGGCCGATGCAAGCGCGCGCTTATCGTGAGCGATTGGATTGCTGGCGAACCGACCAATGATATCGAGGCTCGGTACTCGTCTAATGCCTTTGTCAGGGTAGGGCACGGCGACATTCGTGGTTACGCAGATGGCTCTCGTTTCCTACTGGAGTCCGCCCTACGCATAGCGGCGATCTTGCTCGAGCGAGCCGTGGACCAAGAGGCGGCAGCGCTGTTGCTCACGCGCCTTGATCTCGGTCTTCCAGCGGAAGCGTTGCCGCTGAGTGCACTTGGCTTCCCGCTGACACGAGGTGAAATTCTGGCCCTCTTTCATGCCGGTCACTTGAGTAAAGAGGCTATTGCGGCCCTGCCCGCCGATGGCGTCGCTGAGATTATCGGTCGGCGCGGCCGTGAATTAAGTGAGGTGATGCGGCTTCTTATTGTTGGGTAATTTGGAGAGGCTTAGTGAAGGTATTCTGGTCTTGGCAGAGCGATCGCGCAGCCAAGTATAATCGTGAAGTTATCGAGGACGCGCTGGGCCGCGCGCTGGCCGCGCTCAGCAACGAGCTGGAGCTGGACCCAAGCGAAGGGCCGCAGCTTGACCACGACACGAAAGATGCAAAGGGCATGGCGGCGATCGCAGATACGATCTTCGAGAAAATCAGGACGTCCGCGCTTTTCGTGGGCGACATCACCACCGCTGGCAAGTCCGATGGCGGGCGCGAGCTGCCTAACCCCAACGTCTTAATCGAGCTCGGCTGGGCGTGGGCGCATCTATCTCACGAGAACATCATTCTCGTCGCTAACAAATATTATGGGCCGAAGAAGGCCGAGAATCTCCCCTTCGACATCCGCCATCGCCGCGCGGTCATCTTCTTCACGCTCGCCAAGACCGCCGACGCGGACGCTATCGAGGCGGCCACGCTCGAATTGGCGAAAGCGTTCCAAGAAGCGATCCGGACGTCGCTCGGTGAATGGCTGGCCTCGATAGCCAGCGCGCCGGGGCCTGCGGGCATGCCCAGCCGCGAAGGCGATCCGTCGATATGGTTCGAGAAAGACGCGGTGCTTCAGCACCAGCCCTATCATGGCGGCGGGGGCATCGAGCGGGTGCAGCTCGCCGAGAGCCGGCGCCTCTATGCCAGGATCGTTCCCGAGAAGTTCAAGAGTGGTATCCCGAAGGCTCTCAGAGTGCACAGCTTTCAGGGGCATCATGGACAGTCGGGGTTGGACCCGATGGGTCCTTGGACCAGTGCTGATGGTGGGCTGAACGGCGAAGGCGTTCTTCGCTACGCCCCCTCTCAGCGGGGCGAACCGACCACGACCTGGACCGCCACCCAGTGGTTTCGCGAAACCGGCGAGCTATGGTCATTCGACACGGCGCGTCTCAGCAAGGAGCGCTTTTACATCGGTACGCTGGTGGAGGAGGTCGTCAGCTTTCTCGCCCGGGGACTGGAGATGCTCTATGCGCTGGGTGCAAGTGGGCAAATTCGGATCGAGATCGGTGCGGTTGGGCTTCTTGGCACGCAGTGGCCCGGCCAGTTCCAGCACGAGCGCAGTGACGCGTTGATAGATCGGGTCAGGGTAAGTCAGTCGCGCCGGAAATGGGATGAGGCCGCGATTGACGAGTTGATGCTGGAGGTGACCAACGAGATGGCCGACGCCTTCGGACGCCCCCATTTTCAGGTCGAGCAGATCCGCACGATGATCGCGCGTCAATGATTGGTCGTCCAGCCACGAGGCTGCGCCGATGAGCGACGAAATTCTCGCGCGGACAGAGGCTGCGCTGGCACCTTTGTGGTCGATAGCTTCCCCCGGTCCGACCAATCTGAGCCAGTCGTCCGCCTATGTCGCGTTCAGGCAGTTCTGCGCCAACAGTTTTCCTGCAGCTGATAAGGGAATTGGCTTCTCGTTTGGCCTCTCCGATGCGCTGCGTGGCGCAGGTCTTCCCTGCCTTATGTCAGAACCTCGCCTAGCCAGCACGCTGGAAGAGGGCGCGCGCGCGATCATCGCAGCTTTTGAGGCGAGTACCGTTCGGCGGACGTATATCTGCCCGCTGGATTTAGCCGACACATTGCCGCCAATGGTGTTCGGGCACGCGACTGTTCGTCGCTACGACAACGACGAGCTCGCCACGCTGTTCGATGCAGCGCGTCTCGCCCGATATTTTCCAAGCCAAACCTTCGACGCAAGCGACCTCGCGCAGTTTCAATGGCTGACCGTTGAGGAAATTGTGCCGGCCGCCAGTCGAGCGGGCCAACGCGCACTACCTTGGCTTTACGAAAGCTGGAATCGCGACTTCGGCGCATTCGATCCGCATGCCGGCGCCCACCCTGGCGTAGTCGCGGACGCATTGTTCGCGCTGCTCCTCGCGCCTTGGGAAGACTGGCACACCCTTGATACCGACTGGGCGGGTTTCACCATCCCTTGGGTGCACCTTGTCACTGACGATCTCTTTGCCCGGCCGAAACCGGTTCCTTCCGCTGGAACGCTGACGTGGGAAGATGCCGCCTTCCAAGACCATGACGGTGAGATGGTCGAATATCAGCGCCCTGTCGCAGTGCCGCTCGACGACGTGGCACAATCAATTCTCGCTGCCTGCGATCAGGGCTGGTGGGCGCGGATTGAAAGCGCTGCCGCGACCCCGCTGTTCGAGACGCCCATTAAGCACTTCCTAGTACGCGCCGCCGCCAGCGACGGCATGGATCAGGTTATGGCACACATGACCGCTATCGAAGCAGCATTGGGCCTGCAGTCTGATTTCAGCAAAAAGGGACGACCGAAGCACGATCAGATCGGCGCGACGGCTCGACTCGCCAAGCGGGTGGCAATTCTGCTCGGCGACCCGCAGGCTGGTCAGGATTATGCCGACCTGTTCGAGCTGCGCAGTGCCTTCGTGCACGGGCGGCCAATCGCCGGAAAGATATCGGGCAAGGATCGAACCCTGGCCCGCCGCCTCGCGCGGCGAGTCGTCGTCGCGCTGGTCGATGCTGCTAATGGCTCGAATGGCGCTTTGACCCGCGTCGAATTCCTGAATGGTCTGGCCTGAAAGTCTACAACTTAGATTGTTATGTTGAGGCATTTTCTCGGTTGAACCGTCGCTGGTGCTAGGCGTGGCTGCATAATCGATCGAGCGCAGGAAATGACCGACGTTGGTCGATGGCTACGGGGATAGCGGACAGTCAGGACCTGGACATCAAGAATTGGGCCTGGAATGGCTTAGATGGGTCGGTTTCGCCGGGGCCGAGCGCCGAGTCGTGGGACTTTGCTACATGAGAACGGCGGAGCAATATTCGACCACGGTAGCGGCGGGATAGTCCTGCTGCG
>JAEMRT010000007.1 GCA_016463225.1 Sphingopyxis sp.
TCGGGAAGCCAGGTGTGCAGGCCAAGCTGCGCCGACTTGCCCATCGCGCCGATGAACAGCAGCAGGCAGAGGATCGTCATCGTGTCGAGACGCATGCCCATGAAGGTAATCGTGCTTCCCGCCATGCCCGGCGCGGCGGCCAGAATCTCGGGGATCGAGACGGTGCCGAACACCAGGAAGGTACCGAAAATGCCAAGCATGAAGCCCAGATCGCCGACGCGATTGACGACGAACGCCTTGATCGCCGCGGCATTGGCGCTCGGCTTCTTGTACCAGAAACCGATCAACAGATAGGACGCGAGACCGACGCCTTCCCAACCGAAGAACATCTGAACCAGATTGTTCGCGGTCACGAGCATCAGCATCGCGAAGGTGAAGAGCGAGAGATAGGCGAAGAAGCGCGGCTGATCCGGGTCTTCCTCCATATAGCCCCAGCTATAGAGGTGAACGAGCGCCGATACCGTCGTGATGACCACGAGCATCACCGCGGTCAGCGCATCGACGCGCAGTTCCCAATTGAACTGCAGCGCGCCCGACGACACCCAATGCAGCACCGTCACGACCTCGGCCTCGCCGCTTCCCATCACGAACGAGAGGAAGATCGGCCAGCTGAGCGCGGCGCTGGTGAACAGCGCGCCCGTGGTGATCAGCTTGGACGCGAACGGCCCGATGGCGCGCTGGCCCAGCCCTGCGACAAGCGCCGCGAGCAGCGGCAGGAAAACGATCGCCTGAATCACCGGCTTACCCCTTCATCCGGTTGGCGTCATCGACCGCAATGGTGCCGCGGCCGCGGAAATAAATCACAAGAATGGCGAGACCGATCGCCGCTTCGCCCGCCGCGACGGTCAGCACGAACATCGCGAACACCTGACCGACCAGGTCGCCCAGCGCCGCGCTAAACGCCACCAGGTTGATGTTCACCGCGAGCAGGATCAGCTCGATCGCCATCAGGATGACGATGATGTTCTTGCGGTTGATGAAGATGCCGAGCACGCCGAGCGTGAACAGCACCGCCGAAACGGCAAGATAATGGCCGACCGAAATCATTGACCGATCCTCCCCACTTGTGGGGAGGTGGCAGGCGCGAAGCGGCTGACGGAGGGGGGTGTCGAGGCCAGCGGACTTGGCGTGAGGACGCGAACCCCCTCCACCACTTCGCGGTCCCCCTCCCCGCAAGCGGGGAGGATTTTATTGAGCGAAATCACAATTCCATCCCCTGCCCGACGCCCGGATCGACAAGCCGCGTCGCGTCTTGCGGACGGCGCTGGTTCTGGTGCGAGATATTCTGGGTGCGGACCCCGCCGCGCTGGCGATGCGTCAGCACGATCGCGCCGATCATCGCGACGAGCAGGATGATCCCAGCCGCCTCGAACAGGAAGATGTAGCGCGTGTAGAGCAGCTCACCGATTTGCTGGATATTGCTCTTGTCGGTCACCGCTGGCGCCGCACGCGCGGCCAGATCGACCCCGCCCGCGCTCCAGGCGCCCAGCGCGAAGATCAGCTCGGCAACAAGGATGATCGCGACCAGCGCGCCCAGCGGCAGATAGCGCACAAAACCGGCGCGCAATTCGGCAAAATCGATGTTGAGCATCATCACGACGAACAGGAACAACACCGCGACCGCGCCGACATAAACGATGACGAGCAGCATCGCGATAAACTCGGCCCCCGCGAGCAGCATCAACCCCGCCGCGTTGAAGAAGGCGAGGATCAGCCACATGACGCTGTGGACTGGGTTGCGCGCGAAAATCACCATCGCCGCGGAGGCGATGACGATGGTCGCGAACAGGTAAAAGGCGATAAGCTGGATCATGTGCGCGCGCCCTTATCGATAGGGCGCGTCGGCGGCAAGATTTGCCGCGATCGCGCGTTCCCATTTGTCGCCATTGGCGAGCAGCTTGGCCTTGTCATAGAGCAGCTCTTCGCGCGTTTCGGTCGCATATTCGAAGTTCGGCCCCTCGACCACCGCATCGACCGGGCAGGCTTCCTGACAGAAGCCGCAATAGATGCACTTGGTCATGTCGATGTCGTAGCGCGTCGTGCGGCGCGACCCGTCTTCGCGCGGCTCGGCTTCGATGGTGATCGCCTGCGCCGGGCACACGGCTTCGCACAGCTTGCACGCGATGCAGCGTTCCTCGCCGTTCGGATAACGGCGCAGCGCATGCTCGCCGCGGAAACGCGGCGACAGCGGGTTCTTCTCGAACGGATAGTTGATCGTCGCCTTCGGCTTGAAGAAGTATTGCAGCGTGAGGGCGTGCGCCTTCACGAATTCCCACAAGGTGAAGCTTTTGATGAGGTGAGAGATGGAAGTCATGAGTACCTCGTCAGCATCAGATAGCCGGAGATCAGGAAGATCCAGAGCAGCGAAATCGGCAGGAAGACCTTCCAGCCCAGCCGCATCAGCTGGTCATAGCGGTAGCGCGGGACGGTCGCCTTGACCCAGCTGAACACAAAGAAGAAGAACAGGATCTTGATGAACAGCCACACCCAGCCCGGAATGTCGAACCACGGGATCAGGTCGATGTTCAGCGGCGGCAGCCAGCCGCCCCAGAACAGCACCGCGTTGAGCGTGCACATCAACAGGACGTTGGCATATTCGCCGAGCCAGAACAGCGCGAAGGCCATCGACGAATATTCGGTCTGATAGCCCGCGACGAGCTCACTCTCGGCCTCGGTCAAATCGAACGGCGCGCGCGCGGTTTCGGCGAGCGACGAGATCAGGAACATCACCGCGAGCGGGAAGAGCAGCAGGTTGAAGCCGAACGCGTTGACGATGCCGAGCCCATGGCCCTGCTGCGCCTTGACGATCTCGTTCATGTTGAAGCTGTCGGCGAACAACACGACGCCTATCAGGATGAACCCGATCGAGACTTCGTAAGAAATCATCTGCGCCGAGGCGCGCATCGCAGAAAAGAAGGGATATTTGGAGTTCGATGCCCAGCCCGACAGGATCACGCCATAGACGCCGAGCGACGAAATCGCGAGGATGTAGAGCAATCCGACGTTGATGTCGGCGAGCACTGCGCCCGAATTGAACGGGATCACCGCCCATGCCATCAATGCGACGGTGAAGGTGATGATCGGCGCAATCAGGAACAGCCCGCGGTTCGCGCCGGTCGGGATGATCGTTTCCTGCAGGAATACTTTCAGCCCGTCGGCAAAACTTTGCAGCAGGCCGAAGGGGCCAACGACGTTCGGCCCGCGGCGCAGCGCCATCGCGGCCCAGATCTTGCGGTCGGCATAGATGATCATCGCAACGCTGAGCATCAGCGGCAGCGCGATCAGGAGGATACCCGCAATGGTAGCGAGCGCCCATGCGGTATCGGGGGCGAGGCCCAAGTCCCAATAACCGAATGGCGTCCAGAGTGGTCTTTGAAAGGTCTCGGTCATTTCCGCGTCCCGTCCTGATTTCGCCAACCGTTATGCGGCCCGGGCTTCTCGGACTTATTGCGCGGATTAAAGCCGCGCCAGACGGCAAAGCTCATCCCGGCCAGCAGCACACTGGCGATCGCATGTAGCGGAGTCATTCCCCTGCTCCTCTGTATGGGAAGCGTGCATCGAGAAACCACAAAAGCGCCGCGCCGAAGAAAGGCCAAGCGGCCGAAGAGAGTCCAGACGCCAACGCAGTAAGAATGACCAAAATCGCGCTCTGACTGTGCGCCTCATAAGGCGAAGCAACGCCGCTCGACACCATATCCCACTGACTGCCAAGAACGCCGACAAAGGTCATCGCAGCAATGATGATCGCAGCCCAGAACAAAATGATCGAACCCTTACGCATCGATTTGGTATAGAGGTTCATTCTGCGACCTCCGCATACTCACCGCCGTGGAGGATTTCGTCCGAGCAGCGCTGCATCGTCGGTGACGCGCGGCAGATTGCGTTGGTGAGGTAGAAATCCTTGATCGGCGAAGGGATCGCGCGCGCCTCGGGCTTGGCTGGCAATTTAGGTGCCGCCCAGCCGTAGTCAGCGAGGCCTTCGACGCCAAGTGCGGGAACCGCAGCAGCCATTGCCGAACGGCACGCGTCGAAGCTGTCGAAGCCGAGCGACACGCCGAGCGTATCGGCCAAAGCCCGGAAAATGCTCCAGTCCTCGCGCGCGTCGCCCGGTGCGAACACCGCCTTTTCGCTGCGCTGGACCCGGCCCTCGGTGTTGACCGTCGTGAAATCCTTCTCCGGCCACGCCGCCGCGGGCAGGATGACGTCGGCGGCATGCGCACCCTTGTCGCCATGATGGCCGACATAGACCTTCAGCGTCTTGCCAAAGCCGGTGAAATCGACTTCGTCGGCGCCGAGGAAGAAGGCCAGCTTCGGCTTTGCCGCGACGACATCCTTGATCCCGCCGGGCTGCGCATAGCCGAGCATCAGCCCGCCCATTCGGCTCGCCGCCATATGAACGACGCTGAAACCGTTCCACCCGTCCTTGACCGCGTTCACCGACTTGGCGAGCGCAAGTGCCGCACCATGGACGCCAGCGACCGCGAGGCCACCGCCGCCGACGATGATCAACGGGCGTTCGGCGCCCTTCAGCGCGTCGAGAGCCGCGGCGGGCAGCTTGGCCACCAGCGACGCATCGTCGCCCAGCCACGCGACCTTGTACGTCTGGTCCTTCTCGGCGCCGATCGCGAAGACCTTCGCGCCCTTTTTCCACACCGCCTTGCGGATGCGCGTGTTGATCAGCGGCGCTTCCCAGCGCAGGTTCGTGCCGATCAGCAGGATCACATCGGCATTCTCGGCCTCAGCAATGCCGGTGTTGAAATTGACCGCCGACAGGCTGCTGACGTCATAGTCGAGCCCAGTCTGGCGTCCTTCGAGCAAGGTCGAGCCGAGCGCGCCGACCAGCGCCTTCGCGGCGAACATCGTCTCGCAATCGGCCATGTCGCCCGCGATCGCTGCCACCGACTTGCCCGCCTTGACCGCGCTGATCGCCTCGAACGCTTCGGCCCAGGTCGCTTCGACCAGCTGGCCGTCACGGCGGACATAGGGCCGGTCGAGGCGGCGGCGGGTCAGGCCGTCGACATGGTGGCGCGTCTTGTCGCTCGCCCATTCCTCGTTCACATCGTCGTTGATCCGCGGCAGCACGCGCAGCACTTGGCGCCCACGCGCGTCGATCCGCACATTGGTGCCGACCGCATCCATCATGTCGATGCCCAGCGTCTTGGTCAGCTCCCACGGCCGCGCTTCGAACGCATAGGGTTTGCTGGTCAGCGCGCCGACCGGGCAGAGGTCGACGACATTGCCGCTGAGTTCGCTGGCGACCGCGCGCTCCAGATACGACGTGATCTGCATATTCTCGCCGCGCCCGATCGCGCCGATGTCTTCGACCCCGGCGACTTCCTCGGCAAAACGGACGCAGCGCGTGCACTGGATACAGCGGGTCATCACCGTCTTGACGATCGGCCCCATGTACTTTTCGGTCACCGCGCGCTTATTCTCGTCATAGCGCGTCGCGCCGCGGCCATAAGCGACCGACTGGTCCTGCAAGTCGCACTCGCCGCCCTGATCGCAGATCGGGCAGTCGAGCGGGTGGTTGATGAGCAGGAACTCCATCACCCCTTCGCGCGCCTTTTTCACCATCGGGCTGTCGGTCTTGATGATCTGCCCCTCGGCAGTCGGCAGCGCGCACGACGCCTGCGGCTTCGGCGGCCCCGGCGCGACTTCGACGAGGCACATGCGGCAATTGCCGGCGATGCTCAGGCGTTCATGATAGCAAAAGCGCGGAATTTCCTTCCCCGCCAGCTCGCACGCCTGCAGGACGGTGGCGCCCTGCGGGACATCGATTTCGACGCCATCTACGGTGACTTTAGGCACCCGACACCTCACTCATTCGATACAACGCATCAGCGATGTGATTGCGCACGTCGCGGACGTCGACGCGATATTCTGCTCCTTCCGGCATGCAACCGGACAATGCGGCGGCCATGGCACGCATCGCCGCAACCTCGTCGGACGAGCCGACGGTCGTCGCGAGAAGCGCTAGCGACGCGGCAGGATCGGCCGCGGCGATGCAGCTGGAAAAGCTGGCGACAAAAGCGCGGCCATAAGCAATGGGAACGCGGACCGCGGGGACGGGAGCCAGGGCGGCGAGCCTCGCCCTGCGGCCTTGGTCAGCGTGAATCCCGTTCTCGGCCAACGCGCCACGAAGCTCGCCGCTTCTACCGCTGAGGTACGGCGCGTCGATGCAGGCGTCAAACTGTGCAATCGAGCGGAGCACCGCGTGCTCGGCCGGGGTATCGACCGCAGTACCGAGCGCGGCACGCGCCTTGTCAGGGGTCTGTCGCCAGATGCACGCGGCGAAATCATTTATCACACTTTGTTTCGGCACAATTTGCCGCGCCGTCGCCGAGCGCGCCTCATCCTGCCGGCTCATTTTTTCCCGGAGTTTGCGATGCTCATCCCAGCGTCCCATGCTGGACGGCGGCGTCATTGTCTGGGTCTGCGGCGATGGCGAACCTTGCGCCAGAGAGGGCACAGGCGCTCCGAGCAAGACCGCCACGAGCAGCATTTGCTTCATTCCGCTCACTCCGCCGCCTCCAGCACACCGCCATTATCGCGAATGCGGCGTTCGATTTCGGGGCGGAAATGCTTGATCAGGCCCTGGATCGGCCACGCCGCGGCATCGCCCAAAGCGCAGATGGTGTGGCCTTCGACCTGCTTGGTCACGTCGTACAGCGTGTCGATTTCGCTGATGTCGGCGTCGCCGGTGCGCAGCCGTTCCATCACGCGCCACATCCAGCCGGTGCCTTCGCGGCACGGGGTGCACTGGCCGCAGCTTTCATGTTTGTAGAAGTAACTGATGCGGCTGATCGCCTGAACGACGTCGGTCGACTTGTCCATCACGATCGCGGCGGCGGTGCCGAGGCCCGAGCCGACGGCTTTCAGCCCGTCGAAATCCATCGGACAGTCCATGATCTCGGCTGCAGGAACCAGCGGCACCGACGATCCGCCGGGGATCACCGCGAGCAGATTGTCCCAGCCGCCGCGGATGCCGCCGCAATGCTTGTCGATGAGCTCGCGGAACGGGATGCTCATCTCTTCCTCGACGACGCACGGCGTGTTCACATGGCCACTGATCTGGAAGAGCTTGGTACCCTTGTTATTCTCGCGCCCAAAGGACGAGAACCACGGCGCGCCTCGGCGCAGGATCGTCGGGACGACCGCGATGCTCTCGACATTGTTGACCGTCGTCGGGCAGCCGTAAAGCCCCGCACCCGCCGGGAACGGCGGTTTCAGGCGCGGCTGGCCCTTCTTGCCCTCGAGGCTTTCGATCATCGCGGTTTCTTCACCGCAGATATAGGCGCCCGCGCCGCGGTGAACGAAGACGTCGAAGTCGTAACCCGATTTCGCCGCATTCTTGCCGAGCAGGCCGGCGTCATACGCCTCCTGCACCGCCGCGAATAACGTTTCGGCCTCGCGGATGAACTCGCCGCGGATGTAGATGTACGCGGCGCGCGCGCGCATCGCGAAGCCCGCGATCAGCGCGCCTTCGATCAGCTTGTGCGGATCGTGGCGGATGATCTCGCGGTCCTTGCACGAACCGGGTTCGGATTCGTCGGCGTTGATGACGAGGAAGCTCGGGCGATCGGCCCGCGGCTCCTTGGGCATGAACGACCATTTCAGCCCCGTGGGGAAACCCGCGCCGCCGCGGCCGCGCAGGCCCGACGCCTTGATCTCTTCGATGATCGCGTCCTGGCCGCGCTTCATCAGATCCTTGGTCTTGTCCCAATCGCCGCGCATCTGCGCCGATTTCAGGTTCCACGGCTGGAAGCCGTAGATATTGGTGAAGATGCGATCCTTGTCGTGGAGGCTCATGCGCCTTCCCCTATGTCGTCACCCCGGACTTGATCCGGGGTCCACGACTTCAGCGCTGCGGTGGATGCCGGATCAAGTCCGGCATGACGAAGAAATAGGACGTTGGTCATGCCCCCCACTCCTTCCGATAATCATGGTTGGCCTTGACCATCTCTTTCAGCGTCGTCGGGCCGCCCTCGGGCTCGCTGGTATGGCGCCCCTCGATCTGCGTCCCCGCCCTCGGGCTCTCACCGGCGGCCAGCGCGTCGAGGATCGCGGCCATGCGGTCGAAATCGAGGTCTTCGTAATTATCGTCGTTAATCTGGACCATCGGCGCGTTGGTGCAGGTGCCCATGCACTCGACCTCGGTCAGCGTGAAGAGCCCGTCGGGGGTGGTCTTGCCCTTGGTCATCCCACGGTTCTTGCACGCTGCCATCACATCGTCCGACCCGCGGAGCAGGCACGGCGTCGTCCCGCACACCTGCACATGATAGCGACCGACCGGCGCCAGATTATACATGGTGTAGAAGGACGCGACCTCATAGGCGCGCATGAACGGCATATCGAGCTGCGCCGCGACATATTCGATCACCGGCACGGGCAACCAGCCCTGCGTCTGCGTTTCGGCGCCGACCTGCCGCTGCGCAAGGTCGAGCAGCGGCATCACCGCCGAACGCTGGCGCCCCGCGGGATAGCGCGCGATGATCGCCTTCGCCTTCTCGGCATTTTCCGCCGTCCACGCAAAAGCGCCCCAGCGCGCGCGGGTTTCGGCTTCGTCGGGGATTTGGGGTGCGTCAGCCATTATTGCTTACCACTCTGTGTACCGGGTATTGGCGGCGCCGGTGGAGCAAAAACCACTCCGCCAAAGTTCGAGATCGTGACCGACGGGCCCATGTCCGAAATCTGCGCTTTCCAATTGGCTCCGCTACAGTTCCAAATGACTTCAAAGCTCTTGCTCTCAGCGCCTGTGGACACCGTGCTCCGAACCCTTTCAACATCGCAATTTCGGATCGTTTCGACGAAAACCGCGCCGTCGATGGAGTATTGTCCCGGGAAAGCTGGCAGAGGTCGAGAAAGGCCGACCGAGTCATCGATCATTGTTCTTGCATTTGCAGCTTCGCCAGAAAACAATTTTGCAATGAAACCAGCCGCAGGACCGGGCTGTGCCGCATGCGCGGTGGAACAGCACGCAATGAAGCCGACACACGCTCCAAGAGATCGGGTGACACGCGACACCCTCACCGGTCACACTCCCCGAACACCACGTCAATGGCGCCGATGATCGCGGTGGTATCCGCGAGCATGTGCCCTTTCGACATCATGTCCATCGCCTGCAGGTGCGAAAACGCTGTCGGGCGGATCTTACAACGGTACGGCTTGTTGGTGCCATCGCTGACCAGATAGACGCCGAATTCACCCTTGGGGCTTTCGGTCGCCACATAGACTTCGCCGGCGGGGACGTGGAAACCCTCGGTATAGAGCTTGAAGTGGTGGATCAGCGATTCCATCGACTGCTTCATCTCGCCGCGCTTGGGCGGCACGACCTTGCGGTCGAGGCTGGCGATCGGGCCGGTGGGCATGTCGCGCAGGCACTGTTTGATGATCTTCGCCGACTGATAGACTTCCTCGACGCGGACCATGAAACGGTCGTAGCAGTCGCCGCGGGTGCCGACGGGAATGTCGAATTCCATCGCCGCATAGGCGTCATAGGGCTGCGACTTGCGCAAATCCCAGGCGATGCCGCTGCCGCGGATCATCGGGCCCGAGAAGCCCCAGGCCAGCGCGTCTTCCTTGCTGACTGTCGCGATGTCGACGTTGCGCTGTTTGAAGATGCGGTTGTCGATGACGAGGCTCATTGCGTCGCCGAACAGCTTGGGCAGGCGCGTTTCGACCCATTCGCCGATGTCGACGAGCAGCTTTTCGGGGACATCCTGATGGACGCCGCCGGGACGGAAATAGGCGCTGTGCATGCGCGCACCCGAAGCGCGCTCGAAGAAGTTGAGGCAGTCCTCGCGCAGCTCGAACACCCACAGGTTCGGGGTCATCGCGCCGACGTCCATCACATGGCTCCCGATGTTGAGCATGTGATTGCAGATGCGCGTCAGCTCGGCGAACATCGTGCGCAGATATTGCGCGCGCGCCGGGACTTCGAGGTCGAGCAATTTCTCGATCGCGAGCACATAGCTATGCTCCATGCCGAGCGGCGAGCAATAGTCGAGCCGATCGAAATAGGGCAGCGCCTGCAAATAGGTCTTATACTCGATCAGTTTTTCGGTGCCGCGGTGGAGCAGGCCAACGTGCGGATCGACGCGCTCGATAATCTCGCCGTCGAGTTCGAGCACGAGCCGCAGCACGCCGTGCGCCGCGGGATGCTGCGGGCCGAAGTTGATCGTGTAGTTGGTGACTGCCTGATCGCCCGCGGTGTTCGCGGTGTCGACCGGATAGCCTTCGAACATGTCGCCGCCGTGGTGGCGGATGGTCGGGGTGTCGGTCATGCCTCACCTCCCGTTTTGGGCTTGCGCGGCGCGCGCGGCTTGGCAGGCGCCTTTTCGGCCTTGGTCGTCGCGGGCGTCTTCGCCTCTTTGGTCGCGACTTTGGATTTCGCACCGTCGCGGCTGGTCTTCGACGCGGCCTTGTTGACCTTGGCGCCGGCGCCAGTCTGCGCGGGGCTGTCGGTCGTCTTCGGGGTCGGCGGCGGCGAGGCCTTCTTGGGCTTGTCGTCGGACGCCTTCACTTCCTTTGCAGTCATCGGCGTCGGCGCACCCTTGCCCGGTGCTTCGCCGGTGCCGCCAGCCTTCTCATCGCCGGGCAGCACATATTCGGCGCCTTCCCAGGGCGACAGGAAGTCGAAGTTGCGAAAATCCTGCGCCAGCTTCACCGGCTCATACACGACGCGCTTGTCCTCTTCGCTGTAACGCAGCTCGATATAGCCGGTCAGCGGAAAGTCCTTGCGCTGCGGATGGCCCTGAAACCCATAGTCGGTCAGAATGCGGCGCAGGTCGGGATTGCCCGCAAACAGCACGCCATACATGTCGAACACTTCGCGCTCGAGCCAACCGGCGTTCGGCCACACCGGGACGATTGTCGGCACCGGCGTCGCCTCGTCAGTCGACACACGGACGCGCAGGCGGTGGTTCCGCGTCACGCTGAGCAGATGATAGACGACCTCGAACCGCTCGGCGCGCTCGGGGTAATCGACCCCGGCGATCTCCATCATCTGCTGATATTCCAGGTTATCGCGCAGCGCGATCATCACCCCGGCAATCGCCGTGCGATCGACCGTGATGCTGTCCTCGTCGGCAGCGAAATCGTGCGCGAGCAGATCGGCGCCGAGCAGCTGCTTCAGCTCGGCCGCCAGCGTCGCGCGCGGCGCAATCAGGGGAGCGGCGTGGGCCATCAGCGTTCGATCGTTCCGACGCGGCGAATCTTCCGCTGCAATTGCATCACACCATAGAGCAAGGCTTCGGCGGTCGGCGGGCAACCAGGAACATAGATGTCCACCGGCACGATGCGGTCGCAACCGCGCACCACCGAATAGCTGTAATGATAATAGCCGCCGCCATTGGCGCAGCTGCCCATCGAAATCACATACTTCGGGTTCGACATCTGGTCGTAAACGCGGCGCAGCGCGGGGGCCATCTTGTTGCACAGCGTCCCTGCGACGATCATGACGTCACTCTGGCGCGGCGAGGCGCGCGGCGCGGCGCCAAAACGCTCCATGTCGTACCGCGGCATGTTGACGTGGATCATCTCGACCGCGCAACACGCAAGGCCAAAGGTCATCCACCAGAGCGAGCCGGTGCGCGCCCAGTTGAACAGATCCTCGGTCGAGGTGACGAGAAAGCCCTTGTCGCCGACCTCGCTGTTGAGATCGTCGAAATAGGCCATGTCGGGGTTCGTCCCCGGAGGGCTTGCAACCGGCATCTGGCCGGGCGGCAGGATGATCGAGCTGCTCATTCCCAGTCCAACGCCCCTTTCTTCCATGCATAAACAAGGCCGATCGCGAGTTCGGCGAGGAATATCATCATCGTAGCCCAACCGGCCCAGCCGATTTCCTCAAGGCTCACCGCCCAGGGAAAGAGGAACGCAGCTTCAAGATCAAAGATGATGAACAGAATGGCGACGAGATAAAAGCGCACGTCGAACTGGCTGCGCGCATCCTCGAACGCCGGGAAGCCGCATTCATATTCGGTCAGCTTTGCGGGATCGGGCTTGTGCGCCCCGGTCAGCCGCGCCACGCCCATCGGCAGGAATACGAACGCCGACGATAACCCGACCGCAATGACCAGGAATATCAGGATCGGCAGATATTGCGTCAGATCGACCATGGGAACTCGCAGTCTTGTTTTGAGGTGTTTGCCACCCGTTATGCGGGCGCTTTAGGCCAGCCCGCCGCCCGTCGCAAGCGCCGCGGGCATGATTTTCATGCGCCAGGTGACCAAAAGCACAAACGCCGCTGGTGACAGCGCCTATCGCTGTGATACGCCACAGGAATTGGGGTGTATCCGACGCTTTCGGGGGCGATTTCGACAGCGGTTCAAACAGGGGGAGTTTCATGAGATCATTTGCCAAGCGCGCCGCCTTTGCCTTTGGCGCATCCGCCCTGCTTGCGGCGACGCCGGCGCATGCCGAGCTGGTCAATGCCGCCGACCCGGCGACGATCGAGGCGATCGTCGAGTCGCAGGGCTGGCCCGCAACGATTGTCACCAAGCCCGGCGACGATCCCTATATCGAGAGCAATCGGGGCGGCCTGAAATTCCTCGTCCTGTTCATGAACTGCGACGAGGGCAAGAAGTGCAAGACGCTGCAATATTATATGGGCTTCAGCGACGCCAAGGACATCTCGCTGGAAAAGCTCAACAAGTGGAACAAGGACAAGCGCTTCGCCCGTGCGTACAAGGATGACGCGGGCGATCCGGTGCTGGAAATGGACGTCGACCTGGATTTCGCGGGCATTCCGCGGGAGAATGTCGGCGAAACCTTCAATACCTGGGCAACGCTGATGGACAGTTTCCGCGAGTATGTGTTCGAGAAATGATGACGACCCGCCGGGGCGGCGGGTGAACAAGGGGAAATTTGTGAAAACACTGCTTGCCGTAGCGATGCTCGCTGCATTGCCTGCCGCACCTGCGCAGGGTGCCATAGAAAATACAGCGCCGCTCCAGGAGGCGGCGGCGTCGAATGTTCCGATCAAGGCAGACGCCGGGCAAATCGCCAAGCTGCTGTCAGATGAGGGTTATCGCGCCAAGATCGAAACCGAGAAGGATGGCACACCCTATATCAAATCGGGTAGCGGCGGACGCAACTTCACAGTCTATTTTCTCGGGTGCAACGGCGGGGTAAAGCTGGGACCCTGCAGTTCCATTGAATTCTATACAGGCTTCACGACCGGCAAGCCCTTCCCCATAGAACGGACGAACGAGTGGAACGCCAAGAACCGCTACGGTCGAACCTATGTCGATAAAGAGAATGACCCGGTCGTCGAGATGGATATCTACCTCGACGCCGGAGGCATGCCGCGCCCCCAATTCATCGAAAACCTGCAGATATGGACCGACGTTATGGCCGATTTCGACTCGTTCGTCTTCGACGACGGCACTGACGCCAAGAAGAAGAAATAGGCGCGATCAAGCGTTGCGCAGCGCCCCCGCGACCAGTTTCTGCAGCTTCGAATGCACCGCGGCGCTGCCCGCGATGAATTCGCTGCGCTCGATCGCGCGGTCGCCGCCGCGGAAATCGCTGACGAAACCGCCGGCTTCGCGTACCAGCAGCATGCCCGCAGCGACATCCCAGATCTTAAGGTCGCTTTCCCAGAAGCCGTCGTAACGGCCCGCCGCGACCCATGCGAGGTCGAGGCTGGCGGCGCCAAAGCGGCGGATGCCCGCAACTTCGGGCGCGACGGCACCGAAAATGCGGCTCCACTGCGGCATATTGCCATGGCCCATGAACGGAATGCCGGTCGAAATCAGGCATTCGTTGAGGTGGCGACGCGACGCGACGCGCAGGCGCCGGTCGTGCAGCCACGCGCCGCGACCGCGCTCGGCCCAATAGCTTTCGTCGGTCACCGGCTGATAGATCAGGCACGACGTAATATCGCCCCAGCCGCCGCCGATCTTGGGTTCCTGCACCGCGATCGAGATCGCAAAATGCGGGATCGCGTGAAGGAAGTTCGACGTGCCGTCGAGCGGATCGATGATGAAGCGCGGCTTGCCCGGATCGCCCTCGATCACCCCGCCCTCTTCGAGCACAAAGCCCCAGCCCGGACGGTCGCGGCCAAGCTCGTCATACAGCGTGCGTTCGGCCGCCTGGTCAGCCTTCGACACGAAATCGGCGGGCCCCTTTTGCGAGACCTGCAAATGCTCGATCTCGCCGAAGTCGCGGCGCAGCTTGGTCCCCGCCTTGCGCGCGGCGCGTTCCATGACGGTGATGATGCCGGATATGGCCACTATATCGATCCCTTGCGTTCTACGATCAAAATGCGGGCCTCGCCCACCGGATGCGCGACATGCTCGTCTCCGACGTCGGCTACAAACATGTCGCCAGCATCAAGGCGGGCAACATGCACCTCACCCGCTTCGCGATAATGCATGTCGACCGTCCCGGCGATGACACAGAACAATTCAGCGCCATCGTTGACATGCCATTTGTAGGGCTGATCCGTCCAATGCAGGCGGACGCTAGCGCCGTCGATTTCCACCACATCGCGCGCGCCCCACGCACGATCGGCCCGAAAGCTACGCGCGTCGGTGATGATTTTAGGCATCAGTCGGCGCGGCGGACATATTCGCGGTCGTACACGTGCACGACGATCCGAGTGCCGCTGGTGATGTGCGGTGGCACCATCACGCGCACACCGTTGTCGAGGATGGCGGGCTTGTACGACGACGAGGCCGTCTGGCCTTTCACCACCGCATCAGCTTCGACGATCATCGCTTCGATGGTTTCGGGCAGCTCGACCGAGATCGGGCGCTCTTCCCACAGCTCGAGGACGACATCCATGCCGTCCTGCAGGAATTCATGCGCATCGCCGACGACGTCTTTCGAGATATTGATCTGTTCGAAGCTGTCCTTGTCCATGAACACCAGGTCGTCGCCCTCGGCATAGAGGAACTGGAAATCCTTGGTGTCGAGGCGAACCTTTTCGACCGTGTCGGCGCTGCGGAAACGGTTATTCAGCTTGCGGCCGTCGATCAGATTCTTGGCTTCGACCTGCATATAGGCGCCGCCCTTGCCCGGCTGGGTGTGCTGGATCTTGGTGACCTTCCAGATCCCCTTTTCAAATTCGATAATATTGCCGGGACGGATTTCAACGCCGGTGATTTTCATCGCGCACACTCACAGTTCAAGGATGGAAAGAGCAAACCGGCGCCCCGCAGGGCATCGGTATCAGGTGCGCGCCCTTAGCCTTAGACGCGGCCAAGGGCAAGTCAGGGTGTTGCGACGACCATCTGCCGCGTCCGCCGGTAGCTGAGCCAGACGAGCCCAACGAACAGGACAAGCCCGACCCACGGCGCAAACGGCGCATAGCCCTCACCCACCACCGCCAGCGGCGCATCGCTGCCGCTGCCCGCGACAATCCCGGCGTACAGTACCCCGAACAGGCTTTCGCCGACGATCATCCCGGTTGCCGTCAGCACGCCCATGCGGTGCGCAAAACCGGCGTTCGGGCGCTTCGCCGCCCAGCGGTCATAAAACCAGCCGCCGACCGCGCCGATCACCACCGGCAGGATCACCGCCATCGGCAGGTAGATACCGATGCCAATCGCCAGCGGCGGCAAGCGCAGCTTGCCCGCGCGCCCGAGCAGCGCATCGACGATGATGAAGCCGACCCCGGCCAGCACACCATAGCCGAGCATCGTCCAGTTGAGGTCGCCGCCCAGCACCCCCTGCGCCAGCGACGAGATCAGCCCGGCTTGGGGCGCGGCGAGCGCGTTTGGCCCGGCGCCCGGCACCCCGACAAAACCCACCGTTTCGTTGAGCACGTTGAGCACCGGCGGCACGATCAGCGAGCCAAAGATCACACCGATGATCAGCGCGACCTGCTGCTTCCACGGCGTCGCCCCCACGAGCTGGCCGGTTTTCAGATCCTGAAGATTGTCGTTCGAAATCGTCGCAATGCCGAACACGAGGCCCGTGACGATCAGCGCATAGGCGACCATCGCGTCGATTTCGGCCTCCCCGCCGCCGCGCCCAAGCAGGCCGAGCAGCAGAAGTGACGAGGCGATGATCGCAAGAATGCCAATCCCCGACACCGGCGAGTTCGACGCGCCAATCAGGCCCGCCATATAGCCGGTCACCGACGCGATCATCAGCCCGACGACGATGATGAACAGAATCGCGCCCGCAACCAGAATCATCGACGATGCCGCAAGCGGCCCACCTGCCAGCTCGGCCCACAGCAACCAGCCAATCGGCAGCATCAGCGCCAGCGAACCGCCGAACACCCACGAAATGGACATGTCCTGCTCTTCGATCGCCATCGCCGCACCGCCCTGCCGCGCCCGGCTGGCCGCCATCGCCGAACGGATGCCGCCCAGCACTGGTCCGGCAATCTTGATCAACGTCCAGATCGCGGCGACCGCAATCACTCCGGCGCCAAAGAAGCGCACATCGGCGCGGAACACGGTGTTCGCCAGTGTCTCGGCGTCTCCTGCCCCGCCTTGGGTGAGGATCGGCAGCAGCATCCACCAGCCGGTTACCAGACCGACAAGCTGCGCCATGCCGACCGACAGGCCGACAAGATGCCCAACCCCGAACAGCGCAAACGCAAGCCCGCCTGCAATACCCGTCGCGCCGCTGCCGACGGCGAACCAGCGCGCGACTTCGGCGCCCGCCAGCTTCATCTGGGTGAGCAGCGTAAAGCCCGCCGCGATAATCGAATTCCACAGCAGCGCCGACAAGCCCGCCTTGTTTTCCTCGGCCCCCTCGGCGCTGGCTGCTCCGACCTGCAGCACTTCGGCAGCCGCACGGCCTTCGGGATAGGGGAGGTCCGAATCGACCACCAGCGCACGGCGCAGCGGGACCGAAAACAGCACCCCCAATATCCCGCCGAGCATCGTGATCGCGGTGGTCTCCAGCATCGGAAAGCCCTGCCAGTAACCGACCATCACCAGCCCCGGCAGCACGAAGATGATCGCCGCCAGCGTACCCGCAGCGCTTGCGATCGTCTGGACGATATTATTTTCGAGGATCGTCGACCCAGCCATGTAGCGCAGCAGCGCCATCGAAATCACCGCCGCGGGGATCGACGTGGCAAAGGTCAGCCCGACCTTCAGGCCCAGATAGACGTTCGCGGCGGTAAACATCAGCGTCAGGACGCCGCCAAGGACGATTGCGCGAAGGGTCAGTTCGCGCCCGCGTGCAGCGGCTGTTGTACTATCGGTCATGTGTCTCTCCCCGCCCGCTGTGTCGCGACCCGCCGCGCCTTGTGCAAGTCCAAATTTGGGTTAGCCGAAAAGCGACGAACCGAAGCCGATTTGACGTATCGATCCAATATGGAGGCGTTCGTTCCCGGCATATCAACAGCATGATGAGTATCGATCTTTCTGGTGTCACACCCCGACCACGCGGTAGCGGCGCCTTACCGCCGCGTCGCGCAGCACCTTGCGCCGGCCTTTTTGGCTGGCGCAAGGATGTTGCGCCGCCCATCGCGTCCCTCGAACCGCCGGAAAAACCGGGGCGCGATTATCCCGCTGGCTGATCTTTCAATAGCGCATTGAACGCCTGCACCGCTGCTGCAGGGCCGTCGGGGTGCGCCCACACCCCGCCCGAAACGGCCAGAAAATCGGCCCCCGCATCGACCAGCTCACGGGCATTCTCAACCGTGATCCCGCCGATCGCCACGCACGGCAGTTCGAACATGCCCTGCCACCATTCCAGGATCTCGGGATCGGCGTGATGCTCGACCGTCTTGGTCGTCGTCGAAAAAAACGCGCCAAAGGCGACATAGTCGGCTCCCGCCTCGCCCGCTTCCATCGCCATATGGCGGCTCGCGTGACAGGTCACGCCGATCTGGGCGTTAGCACCCAGCTCGCGACGCGCGTCGCGAGGATCGCCATCACCTTGCCCCAGATGCACTCCATCGGCGTTTAGCCGTTTCGCCAGCGCGACATCGTCATTGACGATGAAAGCCACGTCGCGCGCCGCGCATATCGCCTGTAACGGCTCGGCCAGCCGCGCCGTCTCATGCTGCTCCAGCCCTTTGACGCGAAACTGGAACGCCGCCACCGGCCCGGCGTCGAGCGCCTCGGTCAACCGGTCGGGAAAATCGCCGCCGACATCGAGCGGCGAGATGAGGTAAAGCAGGCAGGGGGTGCGGGTCATGGCGCGTTCATAGCGGCGCGGTTAGCAACCGGCAAATGCAGAACATCACCCGCCTTGCCGCCCCTCTCGTCCTCGTTGCCCTTGGGCTGTCGGCATGCGCCATGACTTCCGCGCAAACGCCGCTCGCTGACGCCGGCAATGTTGCGCTGGGCCAGCAAGCCTATGCCGACGGCCCGATTATTCAGCCGGTCGAAGTGCTGGAAGACAGTCGCTGTCCGATGAACGCGCGCTGCGTGTGGGCGGGCCGGGTGCGGGTGAAGATGCTGTGGATCCGCGGCAATGGCGAGAAACAGCCATTTGAAATCACTCTGGGCGAATCGACGCCAATTGCAGATGGGAGCATCACGCTGGAATCGGTGCGACCCGACAAGATGACCAACGTCGAGCTGAAGCCTGAGGATTATCGCTTCTCGTTCCGTTTCGCTGGCGGGCTTTGACGCACCCGCGCCAGCACAAACCCGTCCCATTTCTTCGCGCCGACCGTCTGCACAGCGGTTGCATCGAGCCGCGGGTCGGCGCTCAGCATGTCGAACAGCGCACGCGTGCCGACGATCCGCTCGTCGTCGCTGTCGACGTCCAGCACGCCACCTTCGCGCACGACATTGTCGACGACGATCGTCGTCCCCGAGCGCCCAAGCCGGATCGCCTCGCGCACATAATGCGCATTGTTCAGCTTGTCGGCGTCGATGAACACGAAATCGAAAGGCGGTTCGTCGGTTATCGCGGCCAGGCTATCGGCCGCCGGACCGACCCGAATATCGACCTTGCTCGATACCCCTGCGCGATCAAGGTTTGTCCGCGCTACCGTCGCATGATGCGGCTCGAGTTCCAGCGTGACCAGCCTACCGCTCTCGGGCAGCGCCCGTGCCAGCCAGATCGTCGAATAGCCTCCAAGCGTCCCGATCTCGAGGATGCGTTTGGCGCCCGCGATCTGCGCCAGCAGGAACAGCATCTTGCCCTGCGCCGCCGATACATCGATCGGCGGCAGGCCATGTGCGGCATTGTTGGCAAGGGTGGTGGCAAGCACATCGTCATCGCCGAGCAATTTTGCGGCGATATAGTCGTCAACGGCTTGCCACCGCTCTCCCATCACTTCAGGCCACGGAGGCCGCGTGAATTTCGTGAATGGCGCCGCCGAGCGACTTGTCGAATTCGTCGTCGCTCATCTGGTGGCGCAGATCTTCCAGCAACGCGCGGCTAAAGCTCGCGATGATGCCGGGGTTCTTGGCCAGCTCGGCACAGGCTTCGGGGCGCGCAAAGCCGCCCGACAGCGCCACGACGCGCAGAACTTTGGGATGATCGACCAGCGGCTGGAACAGCCCGGCCTCGGTCGGCAGCGACAGCTTGAGCATCACCGGCGCCCCGTCCCATGCGCCCAGCGCCGCGAGCGTTTCGTCCAGCAGCAGCTGGTCAGCGGCGGCGCGCTCGGAGCTCTTGATGTTCACTTCGGGTTCGATGATTGGCACCAGCCCATGCGCAGCGATGCGCTTTGCTTCGGCGAACTGCTGTTCGACGATCGCCTTGACCCCCGCCGGATTGGCAAGGTTGACGACGCTGCGCATCTTGGTCCCGAACACGCCCTTGGCGACCGCACGTGCGCACAATTCGTCGAGACCGGGATTGGCCTTCATCAACTGAACACCGTTAACTTCGTCTTCCAACCCCTTGTCGACCTTCAGAAACGGCACCACCCCGCGCTCCCACAGCAGCGCCGGCACCGGCTTGCCGTCGGCCTCGCCGTCCATCGTGCGCTCGAACAGGATCGCGCCGATCACCTTCTCGCCGTTGAAACAGGGTGCGGTGACGATGCGGCTGCGCATCGCGTGGATCAGGCCGAACATCTCTTCGTCGTTCGAAAAGGCGTCGGCTTCGATCCCATATCCCTTCAGCGCCTTCGGCGTCGAACCGCCGCTCTGGTCGAGCGCGGCGATAAAGCCCTGACCCGATTTGATCTGGTCCAGCATGGCGGCATTGGCGGTGGTCATAACGTCTCCGTAGGTTTGCATACGTATGTGGCGGTGCGCATAGCGGCCCCGTCGGGGGGATGTAAATACGCCGGAAAACTCAGTCCTTAAGCGCGTCCACGCCGGGCAGGACTTTGCCTTCCATCCATTCGAGGAAGGCGCCGCCGGCGGTCGAAACAAAGGTGAAGTCTCTGGCCACCCCGGCATGGTTGAGCGCCGCGACGGTGTCGCCACCCCCGGCGACCGAGATCAGCGATCCTTCGCGGGTCAGCGCTGCGGCGGTCTTCGCCAGCGCGGCCGTGGCCGTGTCGAACGGCGGCGTCTCGAACGCGCCCAGCGGACCGTTCCACACCAGGGTGCGGCAATTCTTCAGCACGTCGGCGAGCGCCTCGACTGCGGCAGGACCAACGTCGAGAATCATTTCGTCGGCGGCAACCTCGTGGACATTCACGGTGCGCGTCGGCGGATTGGGCGCGAACTGCTTTGCCACCACGACGTCATAAGGAAGATGGATTGTGCAGCCCGCGGCATCGGCTGCGTCAAAGATCGCGTTGGCGGTTTCGACCAGGTCATGCTCGCACAGCGACTTGCCGACATCGACCCCGCGCGCCGCCAGGAATGTGTTCGCCATGCCGCCGCCAATGATCAGATGATCGACCTTGCTTACCAAATGGCGCAGCACGTCGATCTTGCTCGACACCTTGGCGCCGCCGACGACCGCCGCCACCGGATGCGCCGGGTTGCCGAGCGCGGCGTCGAGCGCCTTGAGTTCGGCCTCCATCGCGCGGCCGGCATAGGCCGGCAGCCGCCGCGCGAGGCCTTCGGTCGATCCATGCGCGCGGTGCGCCGCCGAAAAGGCGTCGTTGACGTAAAGGTCACCGATTTCGGCGAGCGCGTCGGCAAAGGCCGGATCGTTCGTTTCCTCACCGGGGTAGAAGCGCGTATTCTCCAGCACCGCGACGTCGCCCGCGGCGAGCACCGCGATCCCCGCCTTGGCACCTTCGCCGACACATTCGGGGATGAACATCACCGAATGGCCGAGCACATCTTCGACCCCGCCCGTCACAAGGCTGAGCGATTGGGTCGGGTTCTTCGCGCCCTTCGGCCGCCCGAAATGCGCCAGCAACAGGACAATCGCGCCCTTGTCCGCCAGTTCACGGATCGTCGGCATCGCCGCCTCGATCCGCGTCCGGTCGCTGACCGCGCCCTCGATCATCGGCACATTCAGGTCGACGCGCACGAGCACGCGCTTGCCAGTCACGTCACCGATATCATCGAGGGTCTTGAACGCGGTCATCGACGTTTCCTTTAGGCTTTAGAGGAATTTGGCGATCACGCCCGCGGTGTCGATCATGCGGTTCGAGAAGCCCCATTCATTGTCGTACCAGCTCAGCACGCGCACCAGCTTGCCGTCGATCACCGCGGTTTCCAAGCTGTCGATGGTCGAGCTGGCCGCATCATGGTTGAAGTCGATCGAAACCAGCGGCTCGTCGGTATAGGCGAGGACGCCCTTCAGCGGGCCTTCCGCCGCCGCCTTCAGCACCGCGTTGACTTCTTCCTTGGTGGTGTCGCGCAGCGGCGTGAAGGTCAGGTCGACGACCGACACATTGGGGGTCGGAACGCGGATCGACGACCCGTCGAGTTTGCCCTTGAGTTCGGGCAGAACCAGGCCAACGGCAACCGCTGCGCCGGTCGAGGTCGGGATCATCGACATCGCGGCGGCGCGGGCACGGCGCGGATCGTCGTGGATCTGATCGAGGATCTTCTGGTCGTTGGTATAGGCGTGGATCGTGGTCATCAGACCGCGCTCGATACCGATCGCTTCATGCAGCACCTTGGCAAAGGGCGCGAGACAGTTGGTCGTGCACGATGCGTTCGAGATAATCAGGTGATCGGCGGTGATCTTGTCGTCATTCACCCCATAGACGACGGTCAGGTCGACTTCCTTGGCGGGCGCCGAAATCAGCACGCGCTTGGCGCCAGCATCCAGATGCTTCTGGCCGCCGGCCTTGTTGGTGAAGAATCCGGTGCATTCCATCACGATGTCGATGCCGTTCGCGGCATGCGGCAGCGCGGCGGGATCGCGCTCTGCGGTCACCTGAATACGCTTGCCGTTGATGATCATGTCGTTGCCGTCGACTTCGACGGTCCCGTTGAAAGCGCCATGCACCGAGTCATTACGGAGCAGGCGAGCATTCGCCTTGGCATCGCCCAGGTCGTTGATCGACACCAGTTCGAGATCATGGTCGGTACGCTCCAGAATGGCGCGCGCCACGTTGCGGCCGATGCGTCCGAAACCGTTGATTGCAACCTTCACTGCCATGTCGAAAAATCCTTTCTGCGTGAGGCCAGCCGGTCCTTAATTGCCGAGCTTTGCCAGAATCCTAGGGGTGATCGCATCGACGGTCAGGCCGAAATGCGCGTAAAGATCGTCGATCGGCGCCGAGGCGCCGAAGCTGTCGATGCCGAAACGCAGGCCGTGACGGCCGGTATAGCGTTCCCAACCGAAAGTCGTGCCTGCCTCGATCGATACGGTCAGGACATCGTTTGGCAGGATGTCGGCCTGATAGGCGGCGGGCTGTTCGTCGAACAATTCGGTCGACACCATCGACACGACATCGGCGCCGTAGCCAGCGGCCTCCAGCCTATCGGCAATGTCGATCGCCAGCGACACTTCGGAGCCGGTGGCGACCAACACGACCTTGCGCGCTGCCGAGGCAGCGCGCAGGCAGTAACCGCCTTTCAAACAAAGATTTTCCGTGACGTCATGACGCAGCGGCGGGAGGTTCTGACGGGTCAGCGCGAGCAGCGACGGCCGGTTTTCTTGCGCCAGCGCCAGCGCCCAGCATTCGGCGGTCTCGACCGCATCGGCAGGGCGCAGCACGAGCAGGTTCGGCATCGCGCGCAGCGACTGGAGATGCTCGATCGGCTGATGCGTCGGTCCGTCTTCGCCAAGGCCGATGCTGTCGTGCGTCATCACATAGACGACGCGCTGCTGCTGCAACGCCGACAGGCGGATCGCGGCGCGGCAATAATCGGCAAACACCAGGAAGGTGCCGCCATAAGGAACGACACCGCCGTGCAGCGCCATGCCATTCATCGCTGCGGCCATGCCGAATTCGCGGATGCCGTAATAGATATAGCGGCCCGAATAATCATCTTTTGTCAGCGGCTTGGTCGACGATGTTTTGGTGTTGTTCGAACCCGTCAGATCGGCACTGCCACCAATGAGTGCCGCGATATCGGCGGTCAGCGCGCCGAGCGTGTTCTCCGACGCCTTGCGCGTCGCGACTTTCGGCGGTTCGGCGACCAGCCCGTCAAGATAGGCCTTGAACGCATCGCCCGGGACGGCCTTGCCGCTCAGATGAGCTTCAAATTCCTTTTTCTTTTCATTGTTTGCAAGACGATCACTCCATCCTGCATGAAGTTCTTTGCCGCGCGCGCCGAAACCGGCCCATGCATCAATCACATCGGCCGGGATGACGAACGGCTCAGCCGTCCAGCCGAGCTCCTTGCGCGCCGCGGCGATCTCGTCGGCACCCAGCGGGGCGCCATGCGTCGCCGACGTCCCCTGCTTGTTCGGCGCCCCGAAGCCGATGATCGTCCGGCACGCGATCAGCGACGGGCGCGGATCGGCGAGCGCGGCGTCGATCGCTCGGCGGATGTCGGCGGGATCATGACCGTCGCAGCTTTCGACATGCCAGCCGGTCGCCGCATAGCGCGCCGCAATATCTTCGCTGGTCGACAGGTCGGTCGAGCCGTCGATGGTGATCTTGTTGTCGTCCCACAGCACGGTCATGCGACCAAGCTGCAAATGCCCCGCCAGACCGATGGCTTCGTGGTTGATGCCCTCCATCAGGCAGCCGTCGCCGGCGATCACCCAGGTGCGGTGATCGACCAGATGGTCGCCGTACAGGGCGTTCAGATGCCGCTCGGCAATCGCCATGCCGACGGCGGTCGCCAGCCCCTGCCCCAGCGGTCCGGTCGTCGTTTCGACGGCTTCGAGCTCGAAATTCTCGGGATGCCCCGCGCAGGGGCTGTGCAGCTGGCGGAAATTGCGGATGTCGTCCAGTGTCGGTCGCGCATAGCCCGCAAGGTGCAGCGTCGCATAAGCGAGCATCGAACCATGCCCTGCCGACAGCACGAATCGGTCGCGATCAGCCCATTTCGGGTCGGTCGGATCGAACTTCAGATAATCCGAATACAGCACCGTTGCGACATCGGCCATGCCCATCGGCATCCCCGGATGGCCGCTGTTTGCGGCCTGTACGGCGTCCATCGCTAGCGCGCGGATGGCGTTGGCGAGCTGACGTTCGGGCAGTGTCATGAATCCCCCGGATATGGCTGGGTAGGTGCCGGACGCTACGTCCCGACTGGATGCGCACAGCCCTTTGCGGCGGCGGGGTCAGGAGTCAACCGCTGCGAACGGAAAATCGGCGCATTTTGGACCGACAGGGCAATTGCACCCCCTCCCCCGCGCTGCTAACCATCGCTTATGGAACTCGACCTCGACGAATCCAGCCTGGCCATCGGCCGTATCGAACGCGCGCTCAGCCGCATCGAAAAGGCGCTGGCCGACCAGCCCAAGCGGCCTCCGTCCACTATTGCCGCCCCGGCGCCGGACCAATCGGCGCTGAAAGCCGAAGTCGCCGCAGTAATCGGCGAACTCGACCGGCTGATTGCGGAGGCTGACCGTGGCTGATGTGAAACTGATGATCGCCGGGCGCCCTTACGACGTCCATTGCGCCGACGGCGAAGAGGCCCAGCTGCTCCAGCTCGCGGCCGTCGTCGATGAAAAAGCCCGCGGAATTCAGGGGGGGACGGAGGTTCGCCAACTGCTGTTCGCCGCGCTGATGCTCGCCGACGATGCGCAGGAAGCCATGGGTAAGGTCGACAAGGCCGAGCCGCAGTCCGATTCGCTGCGCGCCGCGGTGGCGCTCGCCGAAAGCCGCGAGGCAGCGGCGCGCGACGAGTTGCGTGCCGCGGTTGTCCGCGAACAGGCGGCACTGAAGGAACTTGAGGCAGCACGGTCCGCCACGCCCCCATCGTCCGCGCCCAAGCCCGCAAACGACCGCGCTTTGCTCCAGATCGCCGACCGGATCGAGGCACTGGCAACGAAAGTCGAGCAAGTCTCTTGAGCGCATCCGCCCGCGTCCCTACATAAGGGGCGGCGGGTACTGCCCGGCACGAGCTTTTGCGAAAATCCCTGAGGCGATACATCATCCTAGGGAGCTGTCCCTGCCCGGACCCTGGTCCGACGTATATGGTTCCCACCTGACGTTACTGGCGTCAGAGGACTTTCCAGCAAACGACCTCGGCGGTCCCGCCAACCGACCCAGCGCATGTCGCACAGGAGGCGATGACCGACTTGTCCGCCGATCTGGTCCAGCAAAAACAGAAATTGCGAGAGAAACTACGCTTTCGCCGCAAGCATTTCGCCGCCAATCTCGACGCGATGGCGCAGCTCACGGCCTTTCGCGCACTCCCGGCGCCGCTCACCGAGCTTTTGGCGGAGCACGCCATTGTCGGCGCTTATGTCGCGTGGGGCGATGAACCCGATGTCTTGCCGATGTTTGCCGGTCTCGCCGCCGCAGGCGCGCTTGCTCTGCCCCACCACGCTGCGCGCATCGATACGATGGAATTTCGGCGCTGGCAGATCGGTGAAGCGCTGGTGAAAGGGCGATGGGGCACGCAGCAACCCACGAGCGACGCATCGACGGCCGCCCCCGACCTCATCTTCTGCCCGCTCGTCGGATTCGATCGTCAGGGCGGCCGGATCGGCCAGGGCGGCGGCCACTATGACCGCTATTTTGCCGCGCATCCCGATGCGCTGCGGATCGGCGTCGGCTGGTCAGTGCAGGAAATCGACGACGTCCCGCGCGAATCGACCGACGTGGCGCTCGACGCCATCCTGACCGAACAAGAATTCATCCTGTGTGGAGATCGTTTGTGAGCCAAGATCGCCAAGACCCTGCTCAGGGCAACCCGCAGCCGAACTGGCGCAAACCGGTCGGCATGCTGCTGATCCTGCTACTGATCACCGCGTGGACCGCGATCATCGTCAGCCTGTCGCCTTGGGTCGGCGCATGGCCCGTGCTGGTGCAGGCGGTGTTTTATCTGATCGCGGGGATCGTCTGGATCCTGCCGCTGAAGCCGCTGCTGCGCTGGATGGAATTGGGGACTTGGCGCCGCTAACGAGCGGCGCCAAGTCCCCAATTTCCAGTACTGAATGATCCCAAGCCGCGGTCGCCATCCTGTCCCTAAAGACAAGGAATGGCGCGAGTGACGGGGCTCGAACCCGCGACCTCCGGCGTGACAGGCCGGCACTCTAACCAACTGAGCTACACCCGCGTGTGCTTGGGAGCAGCGCCAATATGCGGCGCGCTCCGACCTGTCAACCGTCGCTTTCCTCGTGGGTGCGATTTAATCGATCGCGCATCTCGTCGGTCGTCGTCAACGTCCCGTGCTCGAAAAGAAAACCAGCCAGATCGGGCGTTCCGGTCGATGCCAGCACCGTCTGCAGGATCAGCAGCAACGGCACCGCCAGCAAAGCGCCCGGCGTCCCCCATATCCATCCCCAGAAGCTTAGCGACACCAGAATCAGCAACGGATTGATCGTCAGCCGTTTGCCGAGCACCAGCGGTGTGATCAGATTCGCCTCAACCAGATGGACGCCGATAAAGATCATCGCGGGCAACAGCGCGAGCCCGACTGCGTCGAACGTCATCAACCCGCCCAGACCCAGCAGCGCCGCCGCGACGATCGGGCCCAGATAGGGCACGAAATTGCAGATGCTGACGATCCCGCCCCACATAAAGGGCGACGGCATCCCCAACGCCCACAACAACAGGCTGACCGTCAGCCCGAGGATCGCATTGATCATGGTGATCGTCGCTAGATAGTCGGCGGTCGCATCGACGACATTCTGGATCACGCGCGCGGTTTGCATCGCACCATCAAAGCTGCCGCGCCGCCGGATCGTGCCTTTGCGCAACCGCGTCCAGCCCGCGAGGAAGAAAAAGATGACCAGCACCGCAAAGAATAGCTGGATCGCGGCTGCGGGCGCCGACGTGATGAAATAATCGACGACCGACGTCGGCGCGGTCGCCGCCACCGCTTGCGCCGTCGCCTCGCTGCCGCTGGCGACCGACATCAGCGTTCGGTCGACAAAGGCTTGCAACGTCGAATAAAAATCGATCAGCGGTGCCAGATTGCTCTGGATGCGCGGGATCGAATCGGGGAGCCGCGCGAACCAGTCGGTTGCCGGCACGACGATGATCGCCAGCGCGGCGTTGATCAGCATCAGGAACATCGTCAGCGCGAGGAAGGCGGCAAGCCCCGACGGAACACCGCGCCGCTCCAGCCACTCAAGCAACGGCACCAGCGCGATCGCGATGACGATCGCGGCGGTCAACGGCAGAAAGAACTCGGCACCCGCCTGCAAGGCAAAGGGCAAGCCAAGACAAAAACTCGCGCCAAAGATCAGCGTCAGTGCCGCGAGCAATCGATCGCGGCGGAAATCGTCGATCTCGATCTGATGCAGCGGATTGGAACGCGGGCGCGCTTCTTTGCTCCCCCGATCGTCCGCCACCCCGTCTCTCCTCGCGTTAACCGCCTCTTCTTACGCGCGCTTTGCATTTTGCGCCAGCGGCCCCGTTTTGCGACGAGCCGAGCAGTTGTTCTGTCCCCATCTGGGTCAAAACGCGTCTTTCTCGCTGCTTTTTAACCAGAAATTACCCTTTTTCGTCGACTGAGGGCTCCAAGGACCAACCTATTCGGAGTTAAAGTGATGACGAAAGCGCCTGTGGGGGGCGCGAAGCATCAGCTTCTTCCCTCTTGTTCCATTCTCGCCCTGCTGGCGGCGTTCGCGCTGCCGACGCAGGTTCAGGCGCAGGTCGCCACCCCGCCGCTCACGCGGGCCGGGACGACGATCAGCAACACCGCGAGCGCGACATTCGATACCGGCGGCGGGTCGACAACGATCAATTCGAACCAGGTCGACTTGCTCGTCGACGAATTGCTCGATGTGACGGTTGATTCGAGCAATCCCGCCGATGTGCCGACTACCCCGGGGGCGACCGGGCAGGTTCTGACCTTTTCGGTGACGAACAACGGCAATGGCGTCGAAAATTTCGTGATGAGCACGATTGCGAATGCCGGGGGCGACAATTACGACCCCGTCGTCACCCAGATCTATATCGACAATGGCGACGGCGTGTTCGACGCGGGTACCGACACGCTTTACACCCCGGGCGCCAACGATCCCGAGCTCGATCCCGACGAAAGCGTCACGGTGTTTGTCGTCGCGACGACACCCGGCGGCGTTGTCGACGGCAATCGCGGCATCGTCAGTCTGGTCGCGGCAGCGGTGACCGGCACCGGCGCGCCGGGGAGAAGCTTTGCCGGCCAGGGCGAAGGCGGCGGCGACGCCGTCGTCGGCTCGACCGGTGCCGATGGAGCCGACGCGGGTGTCTTCATCGTCTCGGCAGCCACCGTCACCCTCGTCAAATCGGCGGTGGTGACCAATCCGCTCGGCACCGCCGATCCGATCCCGGGCGCGACGATCACCTACACCATCGTCGCAACCGTTGCGGGCAGCGGGTCGGTCAGCGGTCTCGCGATCACCGACATTATTCCGGCGGACACCAGCTATGTCACCGGGTCCGTCACCCTCGGCGGGGTCGCGCAGTCCGACCCGATCGACGGCGATGCGGGCGACTACAACGGCACGCGGATCAACGTCACGCTCGGCACCGTTGCCGGCGGCCAGACCCGCACCGTCACGTTCAGAACCACGATCGATTGATGGAGATGCGCATGCGCACGGCCTTTTTCCTGTTTCTCGCGGCGCTGTTGCCGGGTCAGGCGCTCGCCGCCAACCAGGTGGCGCTCGCCAACGACGTGTTCGTCGAGCGCGTGACCACCGATTCCACCGGAAAGCAGCGAATTTTGCTCGAAGAACCCAGGGTCGTCGTTCCCGGCGACCGACTTGTCTTCGTGCTCAATTACCGCAACGCCGGGGCGCAGCCCGCCGACAAGTTTGTCATCACCAACCCCCTGCCCTCGGCGGTGCGCTTTACCGATGCCGGCGACACAACGCCCCTCGTCTCGATCGATGGCGGCCGCGGCTGGGGGCAACTCGATCAACTGACGGTGACGCTGAACGACGGCACCCGCCGCGCGGCGCAGCCTGACGATGTGACGCACATCCGCTGGGCCTTTCAAAAGCCGATTCCGGTCGGTGGCAGCGGCAAGCTGATGTTTCGAGGAGTCGTTAAATAATGTAAATAATACAGCCGCTTAATGATTGCCAGCGGTGGGGAAACGGCAATCGATCAAAGCCAGGGAGCTCAGCTATGACCAGCAAGCTGAACACCGTGGGCATCATCGGTCTGGCGGCGATCACAAGTCTCGCCGCCACCCCGGCACTTGCTGCCGGAACGACCGCGGGTACCACGATCACGAATACCGCTACCGTCGATTATCAGGTCGGTGGCGTTGCGCAGGGACAGCAGTCGGCGTCGAACAATTTCACCGTCGACCGCAAGATCAACCTGCTTGTCGAAGAAGTCGGCACAGTCACGACCAACGTCGTGCCGGGCCAGACAAATGCCGTCACGCACTTCCGGCTGACCAACAGTTCGAACGAAGTGCTCGACTTCGCGCTTGTCGCTTCGCAGATCGCTGGTGGCACCGCGTCGCATGGCGGGACCGACACGTTCGACGCCACCAACGTACGGATTTATCGCGACAATACCGTAACCGGCACGGTTGGCAGCTGGGACGTCGGCGACACGCTCCTGACCGGCTTCGTCGATGAACTCGTCGTCGATACCGCCATCAACCTGTTCGTTGTGGCCGATATTCCGGCGGCGCTCGCCAACAATGCGGTCGCTGGTGTGACCCTGCGTGCCACCGCACGCGAAGGCGCGCTGGCCGGTACGCAGGGCGCGGCAATCACCGAAACGACGGGTGCGAACACCGCGGGCAAGGATACCGTCTTTGCCGACATCGCGGGTGTTGCTGGTGACGCGGCGCGCGATGGGTCGCATAGCGACAATGACGACTACACTATCCAGACAGCGACGCTGGCGGTGGTCAAGAGCAGCCGCGTGATTTCGGATCCGTTCAACAATACGACGAATCCGAAACTGATCCCTGGTGCAGTCGTTGAATATTGCATTCAGGTGGCCAACAGCGGCAGCGTCGCGGCGACTTCCGTGGTCATCAACGACCCGGTTCCCGGGCAGTTGACGTTCAGCGCCGGCACGATCCTGTTGAACGGCACGTTCAGCGCCGGAACGTGCAACGCTGATGGCGTTGCGGGTGGCAGCTACGCCGCTCCGAACGTGTCGGGAACCATCGCAACGATCGCGGCGGGCGCCACGCGCACGCTCGTCTTCCGCGCGACGGTCAACTGACCGGAGTACCGATAGAGCAGCGGGTGCGGCCAAAAACCGCCACCCGCTGCTCCATTCGGGGCTGTCATGGCACTCGGAACCAAATATTTCGGCCTTGTGACCGCTCTGGTCGCGGCAGCGTTGCTGCCTGCGGTTCCCCGGGCGCATGCGCAGGTGATCACGAACACCGCTTCTGCGCAGTGGACGCATGACGGGCAGCCCGGTCAGGCGCTGTCGAACCGCGTCGATGTTACGGTGGCGCCCCGCCCGCCCGAACGACCGACGATCACCACCTATCGCCTGACCAATGGCGGCGGCAACAAATCGGTGCCGCTGGCGCCGACCCAATGCAGCCGCGCCAGCGGTCCGATCGCCGGTGCCTTCAGCAGCGCCAGCAGCAGTAGCGCAGGCAGCACCAGCAGCACGATCCCGCTCAGCGGCGTTTATGAGGGGATTTCGACCGCCCCCGCCTCGCTGCAAAGCACCGACAATTTCCGCGCCGGCGAAGTGCTCGTCGTCGGCGTCACGCTCGCATCGGCCAATGTCGATCCGCAGCGGCGTGACACGCTCAACGTCGTGCTCGAACTGGAAAACGGCGACCGCGAGCAGATCACGCTGACCGAAACCGCCAACAACAGCGGGGAATTCGTCGGCTTTATCAACACCATCGGGGTTCCGCCCGCGGTCGTGCAGGGCGATTGCCGCCTGTCGGTCAATCCGGGCGCCGCGCTGTCGCTGCGCGTTACCGATCAGGCGAATGCCAGCCTGGTCGCGCTCGCCACGATCAATTTCCTGGTCGACCCGTTCGGCATCGTGTTCGACAGCGGCGACGGCGCCCCCGTTCCCGGCAGCCGCATCACCTTGGTTGACGCCGCGACCGGGCAGCCTGCACAGGTGTTTGGCGACGACGGTGTCGCTGCCTACCCCTCCAGCGTCATCACGGGCCAGAGCGTCACCGATTCGGGCGGCACGACGTATAATTTCCCGCCGGGTGATTATCGGTTCCCGTTCGTGGCGCCGGGCACCTATCGCCTGGTCGTCCAGCCGCCTGCCCCGTTCACCGCGCCGTCGACGTCCAGCCCCGCCGATCTGGCTGCCTTCCGCCGCCCCGACGACCGCCTGCCGTTCGAAATCAGCGGCGCCAGCTATGGCAATCCCTTCACGCTGAACAGCCCGGCACCGGTGCGCGTCGATATTCCGGTCGATCAGCCCGGCCTGCCGCTGATCCTGCGCAAGACGACCTCCACGCAGGTCGCAGTGCCGGGCGACGTGATCCAGTACCGCATCGAGGTCGCCAACCGCGACGCGCGCCGCAACACCGGCGCGGTGACGGTCAGCGACGTCCTGCCCGCCGGGATGCGCCTGCGCGCCGATACAGTACGGATCGACGGGGTACGCGTGACCGCCGATGTCGCCGCCAACGGCCGCGAATTCAGCGTGGTAGTGCCGAGCATCGCCGCGTCGCGCACCGCCTTGCTCACCTATCTCGCCGAAGTCATCGTGTCGGCGCAGCCGGGCAACGCGCTCAACCGCGCCTCGGCCGTCGATACCCGCGGCTCGGCGAGCAATATCGCCGAAGCGACGATTGCGATCAAACGCGATCAGCTCGGCGACCGGATGACGATCATCGGCCGCATCACCGACGGTGGCTGCCGCGTTGATCCGCGCAAGGCCGACGGCATCGCCGGAGTGCGCTTGATGCTGCAGGACGGCAGCTACACGGTCACCGACGAGGAAGGCCGCTATCATTTCGAGGGCGTTCGTCCGGGCCTGCATGTCGTCCAGATCGATCCGTCGACGCTGCCGCTCGACCGCGAAGCCATCGACTGCGCCCGTTCTACGCGAAGCGCGGGCAGCGCGATCTCGCGCTTCGTCGAAGGCCGCGGCGGCGCGCTGAAACGCGCCGATTTCCGCGCCATCGCCAGCGCGCCGCGCGCCGCGCCCAAAATGGCGGTAGTTGCGGATCCGACCGTGCTCAGCGACCCCGAAGCCGCAGGTGCCGGTCGTGACTGGCTCGCGGGACAGGCTCCGGGCATCGACTGGCTGTTCCCCGCCACTGACCACAACCCGCGCTCGAAAGCGATCCGGGCCGCGGTCAAGCACGCGCCGGGCCAGACCGTCACGCTGCGCGTCAACGGTAAAGCCGCGGATCCGCTGACCTTTGAAGGCACCAGCAAATCGGCCGACGGCACCATCGCGGTCAGCCTGTGGCGCGGGCTGGAAATCCGCGAAGGCGAAAACCGCCTGATCGCGGAGGTGAAGGATGTTAACGGCGTTGTCATTGCGACGCTCGACCGCATTGTCCACTATTCGATCACCCCGATGCGCGCCGCACTGATCCGCGAGAAGTCGATTCTGGTCGCCGACGGCGTCACGCGCCCGGTGATCGCGGTGCGCCTGACCGATCGCGATGGCAAGCCCATTCGTTCGGGCCTGACCGGCGATTTCAGCGTCCCTAACCCCTATTATCCCGCCGTCGAAGCCGATGCGCAGCAGGCGCGCCAACTCGCCGGACTCGAGCGCGCGCAGCCGCTGTGGAAAATCGATGGCGACGACGGCATTGCCTATATCGAACTCGAACCGACCACCGCGTCGGGTACGCTGGCGATGGATTTCCTCTTCCGCGACGACAAGGTGACGCGCAAGCAGACGATCGAAACCTGGCTCGATCCGGGCGATCGCCCGTGGACCGTGGTCGGCTTTGCCGCCGGAACGCTGGGGTACAACACGCTCGACGACCGCATGGAACCCGCGGCCGAAACGCTCGACGATCTCAACGCCGATGCGCGCCTCGCGCTCTACGCAAAAGGCCGGGTGCGCGGCAAATGGCTGATGACGCTGGCGTATGATAGCGACAAGGACAAGGACGACGCGCGTTTTGGCGGCGTGATCGATCCGCGCGCCTATTACACCATCTACGCCGACCGCAACGAGACGCGCTATGACGCCGCGTCGGTGCGCAAGCTTTATCTGCGCCTCGAACGCCCGCAATTCTATGCGATGTTTGGCGATATCGAGACGGGGATTTCGGAACCGCAGCTCGCGCGCTACCAACGCGCGCTCAACGGCGGCAAGGCCGAGTATCGCGGCCGCAATTTCGCCGCGGCCGCGTTCGTCGCCGACACCCCCTATCGCTTCCGCCGCGACGAGATCCAGGGCAATGGCCTCACGGGTCCGTACCAGCTCGGCGCGCGGGACATTTTGCCGAACAGCGAACGCATCGTCATCGAAACGCGCGATCGCCTCCACAGCGAGCGCATAGTTAACAGCGTCAGCATGACGCGCCACGTCGATTACGACATCGACTATCTGTCGGGCACGCTCCGCTTCCGCAGCCCGGTGCTCAGCCGCTCGTCCGATCTCGATCCGCAGTTCATCGTCGCCGAATATGAGGTCGACGGCATCGGCCAGCGCGTGCTCAACGCCGGCGGCCGCGTCAGCTATCAGTCGAATGACGAAAAATTGCGCGTCGGTGCGACCTTCATCCACGACGAAGACGGCAACGCCAAGACCAACCTCGGCGGTGTCGATGCGCGCTATCGCCCCAATATTGATACCGAAGTCCGCGCCGAGCTGGCGGTCAGCGACGCCAAGGCTCAGAATGGCAGCACCGCGGCCGGGGGAACCGCCAAGGCGTGGCTGATCGAGGCCGAGCATCACAGCAGCAACGCCGACTTCCTCGCCTATGTCCGCGAGCGCGAGAGCGGTTTTGGCGCCGGACAACTCAATCGCGGCGAGGATGGGACGCGCAAATTCGGCTTCGACGCCCGGCTGCGCGCGACCCGCACCCTGTCGCTGACCGGCAGCGCGTGGCAGGAAGATTTCCTCAACGTCGGTGCGCGTCGCCGCGCTGCGCGGGCACTCGCCGAGTATGACAATGGTGCCACTGTGGCGCGCGCGGGATTGACCCACGCCGACGACCGGCTGTCGGACGGCACGCGCAACCGCTCGAACATCGTCCAGGTCGGCGCGACGCAGCGGTTGTTCGAAAAACGCCTCGAGCTCGACGCGCAGACCGAATTTGCGCTGGGTGGCAAGGATGCCAGCATCGATTTCCCGTCCCGTCACCGCCTTGGCGCGCGCTTTGCGATCAATCGCGACGTCAATCTGGTGGGCAGCTATGAAATCGCCGATGGCGACACGATCAAGGCACGCACCGCGCGGCTGGGCTTCGACCTGACCCCTTGGTCGGGCGCGCGCCTGCTCGCCACTGCGAACCAGCAGGAGATCGGCGAGTACGGCCCGCGCAGCTTTGCCGCCTATGGCCTGTCACAATCGCTGAAACTCGGCGAACGCTGGTCGGTCGATGTGTCGGTTGACGGCAATCGCACCCTTGGCGGCATCCGGGCGGGCGATGTTATCAATGTTAACCAGCCGGTCGCCTCGGGCGGCTTCCTCGGCGACAATGGCACGCTGACCGAAGATTTCCTCGCGATCAGCACCGGTGCGACCTATCGCGCTGATCGCTGGACGCTGACGGGCCGCGCCGAATATCGGGATGGCGAAATTGCCAATCGCTACGGGCTGACGCTGGGTGGCCTCCGCCAGCTCGGCGAAGGCCGCGCGCTCGGTGCGCTGTTCACCTATGCCAGGGCCAGCGGCAGCGGCACCACGCCGACGACCGAGGTGATCAACTTCGAGATGAGCTGGGCGCACCGCCCCGCCGACTCCAGCATCTCTTGGCTCAACAAGAGCGAATTCCGGTCGGACAAGGTGCGCGACGCGATCGCCGGCCAGCCCGGCCCAATCGGCGGCGGCGCGCTGACGATCGACGGGGACGCGACGAGCCAGCGTGTGCTCAACAGCCTGTCGGTCAACTGGACCCCGCTCGGCGACCGCGAAAACCGCCGCGACGCAGGCCGCATGTGGTATGAACGCGGCGAATTCGGCTTCTTCTGGGGCACGCGTTACAATTTCGACAAGTTCGGCGCCGACGACGTCAAGGGCTGGTCGAACCTGATCGGCGCCGATTTCCGCTTCAATCTCGGCGAGCATGTCGATGTCGGCGCCTCGGGCACCGTGCGCGTCCGCACCGATGCCGATACGGTCAGCTGGGCGGGCGGGCCGACCGTGACGCTGGCGCCGATGAAGAACGCGAACATCACCTTCGGCTATAATTTCGCGGGCTTCCACGACCGGGATTTCGAAGATGCGCGCTATTCGCGGTCTGGGGCTTATGTGACCTTCAAGCTGAAGTTCGACCAGACGAGCTTTGCGGGGTTGGGGCTCTAAGCCTACACCCATTCCGTTCGTATCGAGCGAAGTCGAGACACGCCGCGTTGGCGTGTGCCTTCACGTGTCTCGACTTCGCTCGACACGAACGGGTATTGGGTCAGATCAGTCGGCGAACAGCAAAACCGGCGTCTCGACCAGCTTCTTCAGCGCCTGAACATAGCTCGCCGCGTCCCAGCCATCGACCACCCGATGGTCGCAGCTGATCGACAGGTTCATCAGCTTCGCCCGGCGAATATCGTCGCCGTCGAACACCGGGCGCTCGACGATCTTGTTCGGGCCGATAATCGCAACCTCTGGACGGTTGATCACCGGCGTCGTCGCGATGCCTCCCAGCGGGCCGAGCGAGGTGATCGTCAGCGTCGAGCCCGACAGCTCGTCGACCTTCGCCTTGCCAGTGCGCGCGGCCTCGGCCAAACGCCCGATTTCGCTCGCCAATTGCCAGACATTCATGTCCTGCGCGTCGCGGATCACGGGGACCATCAACCCGGCATCGGTCTGCGTCGCCATGCCCAGATGCACGGCGCCGTAGCGCGTCACCACGCCGGCTTCATCATCATAGCGCGCGTTGATCATCGGGAACTGCGGAACCGTCCGGCAGATCGCAACAATAAGGAAAGGTAACATTGTCAACTTCGGACGCTGGCCGCGATTGGCGTTCAAATCGGCGCGCATGTCTTCGAGCGCGGTGACGTCCATTTCGTCGACATAGGTGAAATGCGGGATCGCCCGCTTCGACGCCGCCATGTTCTCGGCGATCTTGCGGCGCATGCCGATGACCTTGATCGGTTCGTCGGCGCGCGCCCGGCTGGCGCCGGGGCTGTGATAGCCCTGCCCGCCGCTGTAGCGCAGATATGCGTCCAGATCGGCGTGACGGATGCGATCGCCGTCGGAATGCACCTGACCCAGGTCGACGCCCAAATCCTTGGCGCGGGCGCGGACGGCGGGGGACGCGAGTACTTTGGCATCATGTCCGGCAACGACGGCGGGTGCCGCCGGTAACGACGGCGTTTCGTTCGCCTTTGCAGCCTTTTGCGGCTCAGCCGCGCTCGATGTTAACTCTGTCACCTTCGGCTCGGACACCTGTTCCGCCCCGGGCGTTTCCGCCTCGATCTGCGCTTCGACCGCCGTGTCCGCCGGCGGCGCATCGGCATCGCCGTCCGCGTCGGTTTCGATCACCGCCAGCGTAGACCCGATCGGGATCAGGTCGCCAACCTCGCCCGCCAGTTCTACGACAATCCCCGAAACCGGCGATTCCATCTCGACCGTTGCCTTGTCGGTCATCATGTCGGCCAGCTGCGCGTCTTCTTCGACGCGCTCGCCGATCTTGACATGCCAGGCGACGATTTCGGCCTCTGCAATGCCTTCGCCGATGTCGGGCAGACGGAATGAATAGCGGGCCATGACGTCAGTCCTTCAAAATCTTGGTCAGCGCAGTCGCGATACGGATGGGACCAGGGAAATAGGCCCATTCCAGGCTGTGCGGATAGGGGGTGTCAAAGCCGGTGACACGCTCGACCGGCGCTTCGAGATGGTAAAAGCAGCGTTCCTGCACCAGCGCCGCCAGTTCGGCGCCAAAGCCCGAGGTCCGCGTCGCTTCGTGGATAACCAGACAGCGCCCGGTTTTCTTCACCGACACCTCGATCGCCTCGATATCGAGCGGCAATAGCGTCCGCAGGTCGATGATCTCGGCATCGATGCCCATTTCCTCGACGATCGTCTTGGTGACATGGACCATCGTGCCGTAGGCGAGGATCGTCAACGCCTCGCCTTCGCGCACCGTTGCCGCCTTGCCGAGTTCGATGCGGTAATAGTCCTCGGGTACCGCGCTCGCGGCATGTTTCGACCAAGGTTCGACCGGACGGTCGTAATAGCCGCTGAACGGGCCGTTGTAGATGCGCTTGGGCTCGAGGAAGACGACGGGGTCATTGTCCTCGATCGCCGCGATCAACAGCCCCTTCGCATCATAAGGATTGGAAGGAATGACGGTTTTGACGCCGCAGATGTGGGTCATGATGCTTTCGGGCGACTGGCTGTGCGTCTGGCCGCCGAAAATCCCACCGCCGAACGGCGTGCGCACCGTCATTGGACAGATGAAATCGGCCGCCGAACGATAGCGCAGTCGCGCCGCCTCGCTAACCAGCTGGTCAAGCCCCGGATAGATATAATCCGCGAACTGGATCTCGGGGACCGGGCGCAGCCCATAGGCGCCCATCCCGACGGCGACGCCAATGATCCCGCATTCGTTGATCGGGGTGTCGAACACCCGCGTTTTGCCGTGCTTTTTTTGCAGGCCCGCGGTGGCGCGGAACACGCCGCCGAAAAAGCCGACGTCTTCGCCCATCACGACGACATTGCTGTCGCGTTCGAGCATCACGTCCATCGCGCTGTTGATCGCCTCGATCATGTTCATCGTCTTGGTCGCGTTTTGCGTATCGGCGCTCATCATTCGGGCTTCCAGTCGGGGCCGAACTTCGCTTCCTGTTCGGCGAGCATCTGCGTGCATTGTTCCTGCAGGTGCCAAGGCATGTCCTCGAACACATCCTGAAACATCGTTTCGAACGGTTGGTGCATGCCATGCCCCAAAATGCCGAGCTTTTCCGATTGCTTCTGGGTCGTTTTTACCAAATCTTCGAGTTCGGTTCGTTGCGCCTCATGCCGCTCGCCATCCCATTCGCCCAGCGTTTCGAGATGCTGGCGCAGCCGCGCGATCGGATCGCCGAACGGCCAGATCGTCGGTTCTTCGGCGGGGCGATACGCCGTCGGGTCATCCGACGTGCTGTGCCCTTCGCTGCGATAAGTGAAATGCTCGATCAACGTCGGGCCATTGTTGGTCCGCGCGCGGTCTGCCGCCCACTGCGTCGCGGCATAGACCGCCAGTGGATCATTGCCGTCAATGCGCAGCCCGGCGATGCCATAGCCCACGGCGCGCGCCGCAAAAGTGGTGCGTTCGCCGCCCGCAAAGCCCGAGAAACTTGAGATCGCCCACTGGTTGTTGACGACGTTGAAGATCACCGGCGCGTTGTACACGGTGGCAAAGGTCAGCGCCGAGTGGAAGTCGCCCTCCGCCGACGATCCTTCGCCGCACCACACGGTTGCGATGCGGCTGTCGCCCTTTGAGGCCGACGCCATCGCCCAGCCCACCGCCTGCGGATATTGGGTCGCCAGATTGCCTGAGACGCTAAAGAAACCGTGCTCGGGAGCCGAATACATGATCGGCAGCTGACGCCCCATCAGATGATCGCCGCGGTTCGAATAAATCTGGTTCATCATCTGGATCAGCGGATAATCGCGCGCGATCAATATGCCTTGCTGGCGATAGCTCGGGAAACACATGTCGCCGCGGTCGAGTGCCATTGTCGAGGCGATCGACGTCGCCTCCTCGCCGGTGCATTTCATGTAAAAGCTGGTCTTGCCCTGACGCTGGGCGCGGAACATGCGGTCGTCGAAGGCGCGCACCAGCATCATGTAACGCAGCATCGTGCGGAGACGCTCGGGGCTCAGCTTGGGATCCCACTGACCTTTTGCCTGCCCGTCAAAATCGAGCACGCGGACGAGACCATAGCAAAGGTCGCGCATCGTATCGGGCTTGGTCGCCTCGGACGGGCGGGGCGTCGCATCGACGGCCGGAACGACAATATCGCCAAAATCGGGCGTGTCGCCCGGGCGATAGCGCGGTTCGGGGATATGAAGCGACAGCGGCGGCAGATTGCTCGCCGGGCGCCGATCCGTTTCGGGCATATCGTCTTCCCAATGCGGCGCGAATCAGCGCCTAGTTATATTTCAGCGTGGCGACATATTATGTCGTTCGCCGTAGGAATGCAACGCCAGCGATCAGACCGCCACCGGCGCCCTAATATGCGCCTGCGGCGTGTAAGCATCGACCGCGAAGTCATCGAAATTATAGCCAAAAATACTGTCTGGGCGTCGCAAAATTCGAAGCCTGGGCGCGCCTTCGGGAACCCGTCCCATCTGCTGCTCAACCAGCTCGGCATGGTTCAGGTAGAGATGCACGTCGCCGCCCGTCCAGACCAGCTCATGTGCGTGAAGACCGCACTGATCGGCAACCATCCGCGTCAGCAGCGCCGCCTCGAAGACGTTGAAGGCAAAGCCAAGCCCGAGGTCGCACGAGCGCTGGAACAACAGGCACGACAGCCCGCCATCGCTACGGACATGGAATTGATAGGTCATATGACAGGGCGGCAGCGCCATCCGGTCGAGATCGGCGACGTTCCAGCCGGTGAAAATATGGCGCCGCGACCCGGGATTAGTCCGCAACCCCTCGATCAGCGCCGCGATCTGGTTGTGACCCTGCTCTGTCCGGCGAAATAGCCCTTCGCCCACCGGTTCGTACCGCGGCCAGTTGACCCACTGATGGCCATAGACGGGACCAAGGTCGCCCCATTGGACGGCGAAGGCGTCATCGGCGATGATCCGCGCCTCGAAATCCTCGGCACTGATCGCCTCGCCCGTCACCTTGCGGTATTTATCAAGCGGCCAGTCTGTCCATATCTTCACGCCCTGTGACACGAGCGAGCGGATATTGGTGTCGCCGGTCAGGAACCACAGCAGTTCGCGCAGCGCGGTCTTCCAATAGACACGCTTGGTCGTCAGCAGCGGAATCGCATCGTCTTTCAGCGAGAATCGCATCGTTTCGCCGAACAGCGAGCGCGTCCCGACCCCGGTGCGGTCGATACGCTCGTCGCCCTCGACCCAGATGCGGCGCATCAGGTCGAGATATTGCAGTTCATAATGGATGGACTCAGGCAAGACTCGCTCCCGGTTTGATCGCTCTTTGCTAGGCCGCGCGCGCGAAGCCGACAAGGGCGGAGCAGGCGCGCGAGTCACTGTCGGGCTGGAAAGCTTCCGAGGCGGGGCAGGCGGTGATTGGCCAACGCTCATCCGGCGCGCATGGCACCGGCCATGACCCTGCTCCAGCCCGTCGGCAAGATGCCCGATCCGCTGGTCGTGGACGGCTTTGTGCCGTGCACCGCCGAAGATGACATCGCCGCGACTCGCGAAACCGTTCTTTTCCAGCGGACGCCGGACATCGAACTGGTCGATCATCTGATTTTTTCGGCGAGCGGTCATTTCGGCTTTCGAAGTGCCGAAATGCTGTAGCTGCGGCAATCCCGTTGAATGTGCCGATTGGCGCTTGAAGTTCACAGATTGCGCGTCTAGAGGACCGCCCTGCCTTCGCGGCGACCCCGGTCGCCGCGCAGATCGGTCGGGGAGTAGCTCAGCCTGGTAGAGCACTGTCTTCGGGAGGCAGGGGCCGGAGGTTCGAATCCTCTCTCCCCGACCAATTTCCTGCATATTGCAGATTCTGCACCGCCGCCGCTTGTAAGTCGGCGCACAACATCCTAGATTTGTCTTACGCCGCCATGGTTTTCCCCCTTTCCATCGCGGTCAGTGCCCCGTCACCTTGACGCGGGCGCGTCCTCCCTGGACCCTGGCCACCTCGTACTTCGGTACGGGGTGGTTTTTTATTCGGCGGCCTGAATCAGGATTTCAGGGGCTGGCCGCGCCCGCGCGACTTGACCGACCAGATCGGCAAACCAGCGCGCCATCGATGCCACTCTGGCGCTATCGGGCAAACGGTCGGCACCCAGATAGAGGCGGCGGTCGATCTCGATCTGCACCGCGTGGATCGCCTGCCCCGGATTTCCATGCGACCGGATGATGTGGCCCCCCGCATAGGGTTGATTGCGCGAGACCGGCTCGTCCAGGCGTTCGGCGGCCGCCAGCATCAGATCGACCAGCCAACCGCCCGACGTCACCCCGAAATGATCGCCGATGACGATCCGCGCCCCATGGCCGGGCTGCCCGACCGGAATCGACGGCATCGAATGGAGATCGAGCAGGATCGCGTAACCGAACCGGTCGCGCGCCGCCGCCAAGGCATCGGCCAATGCCGCATGATAGGGCCGGTGAAAAGATTCGAGCCGCCATTGCAGCCCCGCCTCGTCGATCGGCTTTTTCCACAGCGGCCCGCAATCCGCCAGCCGCGTCGGCACCACCCCCAGCCCGGCGCGTTCCTTGCGCCCCGGCGCCGAAAATTGCGCGCGCAGCGGCATCGCAACCTCACCCGGCGCCATCTGGCCTTCGCCGCGATTGCAATCAGCGACGGCGCGCGCCCACAGTCCCTGCACGACGGTTGCCCCCGCCGCGACCGCACCAGCGGCGATCAGATCGCACCAGCTGTCTTCGAGTCGTTCAAGATCGGCGTGCCCAACGCGCGCAGCGGCCAATATTTCGGGCGGATAGAGCCTTCCAGCGTGCGGCACGGACACGACCACAGGGCCGATCGCGGCTGGCCGGTTGACAGCGATGGCCGCGGGCGGGATGGTGCGGGATCGCATGGATCATGGGTGGCAAAAAAAGCGCGGTGAATCCAGCCTGCCAAGTCAATTTGTTAAATCTCTGACGCTATGGCGGATTTCGCATTAAGCATGCCAACGACCGGAACCGGCCGTGTCGAGGGATCAGGGGATTGATTTCTATATGATTCGCATTCTTCTGGCCGAGGATGATGACGTGATGCGCGAGTATCTCGCGCGGGCGCTGACCAGCGCCGGTTATCACGTCACCGCCGTCGACCGCGGCACTGCCGCGGTCCCCTACATCGATTCGGGTACTTTCGACCTGCTGCTCTCCGACATCGTCATGCCGGAGATGGACGGGATCGAACTCGCCCAGCATACCGCCAAGGTCGCGCCGCAAACGCAGGTGATGTTCATCACCGGCTTTGCCGCCGTATCGCTGCGCGCGGAAGAGAATGTGCCGCAGGCGAAACTGCTGTCGAAGCCGTTCCACCTGAAAGACCTGGTGCGCGAAGTCGACAATCTGTTCGGGCGCGCCGACCGGTCGAGTCAACAATAACGACGTCATCGGGCGCGAAGGGCTTGCCAAGCGTTGCCGGGGATATTAGGGGGCCGTCACCCCAAGGGATGGGCGTGTAGCTCAGTGGTAGAGCACTGTGTTGACATCGCAGGGGTCGCAAGTTCAATCCTTGCCACGCCCACCATTAAAAACGCCGCCACCCACACGGGTTGGCGGCGTTTTTGCTTTCAGCATGCGCTCAAGCCATCCCGCGCGCCAGATCGCCGCGTGAGGCGTCGCCGACCTGGCTGCCGCCGTCGCAGTCGAGGATCGTGCCGGTGATGTAACCCGCGGCGGGGGAGCAGAGGAACACCGCCGATTCGGCAACCTCCTCGACCTTGCCCCAGCGCTTCATGGCGATGCGGTCGAAATGCGCCTGGCGGCTCTCGGCATCGGGCGCGAGGCGTTTCATCCCCTCGGTATCGGCGATCGGCCCCGGCGAGATGCCGTTTACCCGCACCTCCGGTCCCCATTCGAGCGCCAGCACGCGGATCAGCTGGTTGATCCCCGCTTTCGCGGCACAGGCATGGACCTGCAGTGCCGAGGCGTTGACCGCCTGCCCGGCGGTGATCGCGATCAGCGACGCGCCGGGACGATTGAGCAGGTCGTGACAGCCGCGGAACACGTTGAAGGTGCCGTTGAGGTCGATATCGACGACCGTGCGAAAAGCGTTCGCCGACATGCCGAGCGCAGGCGCGAGGAAATTGCCCGCAGCGCCCGAAATCACGATGTCCATCGGGCCGAACTGATCGGCGACCTGTTCCATCGCGCCGCGAATCGCCGTATAATCGCGCACATCGGCCGACAAACCGATCGCCCCCGCGCCAATCTCCGCCGCCGCACGTGCCGCCTTGTCGGGGTCGCGCCCGGCCACCGCGACCTTCGCGCCCAGCTGCGCAAAGCGTTTGGCAATGCCCAGATTGATGCCGCTGGTGCCGCCGGCGACAAACGCCGTCTTGCCGGCCAACAGATTGTCCCGGAATGTCGTCATGCTTCTCTCCCTTGGCGTATATCTTCCACATATCGGTGATGATGCGGGGTTGACGGATAGCGATCAGTCGCCTTTTGAAACTGGAACAGACAGCAAGGACGATCCAATGGCAAGTGCCGGCCCCACCTCGAACAGCTTCATTTCACAGCGGCTGAAGCTCCACTATGTCGATTGGGGCAATCGCGGGGCGCCGCCGCTGCTGCTCGTCCACGGTGGCCGCGACCATTGTCGCAACTGGGACTGGGTCGCCGACAAGTTGCGCGATCGCTATCATATCATCGCCCCTGACCTGCGCGGTCACGGCGACAGCGCCTGGTCGCCCGATGGCAATTACGCGATGGACGGCTTCGTCTATGACCTAGCGCAGTTGATCCACCAACTCGATCTGGGGCCGATCAGCATCGTCGCCCATTCGATGGGCGGCAATATCGCGCTGCGCTACACCGGTCTCTACCCGGAAAATGTCCGCAAGCTGGTCGCAATCGAGGGGCTCGGGCCGTCGCCGAAGATCATCGCTGAACGCGCCCAAAAGCCTTACGGCGAACGCTTCCGCAAATGGATCGACGACAAACGGCAGGCCGCCGGACGAACGCCGCGCCGTTACGCCACCCTCGACGACGCGCTGGCACGGATGATGGGCGAGAACAGCTATCTGACCGAAGTCCAGGCGCGCCACCTGACCATCCACGGCATCAGCCGCAACGAGGATGGCAGCTGGAGCTGGAAGTTCGACAATTACCTCAACGTCTGGCCCGCCTTCGACATGCCACAGGACAACATCGCGGCGCTGTGGGGCGCGATTACCTGCCCGACCCTGCTGCTTTATGGCGCGAACAGCTGGGCATCAAACCCCGAAGGCGACGGGCGCCTTGCGCATTTCAACACCGCGACGGTGATCGAGTTCGAAAACGCCGGCCACTGGCTGCATCACGACCAGTTCGACCGGTTCATGTCCACGCTAGACGACTTCCTGTAAATCGATCCCCGGCGGCGCGCATCGGCGCGCATTTGGGATACGCAATGGCCTACACGGGGCAGATTTCCAGACGGCAGCGGGTCGTGTCGGGCGGCGGCGCCCTTTTCGCCGTCGTCGCGGTTGGATTTGGCCTGGCCAGCGGCCTCGACCTCGACGTCGTCCGCAAGGCCAGCCAGGCGATCGCAGCCGTCGCCATACCGGCACCACCGCCGCCTGAACCGGTCGTACCGCAAGCCGCCCCCAGTTACACAGCGAGCGGCAAGGCGTCGGCGGCGAACAAGCACGCCAAGGCCGCACCGATTGTTGCCCCCAAAGCCAAACTGCCGCCGACCATACCCCCGATCACCGCCGCGCCGTTCCCCGGTGCAGGTAACGACTCGGCGGCGGGCGCCGCGCCCAACCCCGGGACTGGATCAGGCGCCGGTGGGCGCGGCGACGGCGACGGCGCCGGCGGTTCGGGCAGTGGTACCGGCGGTGGCAGCAAGGCGGTGTGGAAAAGCGGCACGATCCGCGACCGTGACTATCCGGCCGCCGCCAGCCGCGCGCGCATCGGTGGCGAGGTCGAGGTTCGTTTCACGATCCAGCCGACGGGCCGCGTCACGGGGTGCCGCGTGACGCGCTCGAGCGGCGACGCGACGCTCGATGTCACCACATGCCGCCTGATCGAGGAGCGTTTCCGCTTCAGGCCCGCGACCAACGCCGCTGGCGATGCGGTGGCCAGCGCCTATGGCTGGCGGCAAAACTGGTGGCTGGAACCGCGACGCTGAACCCGATCGCGCAAAGGATGCCTCGCAAGCGCTGCGACAAAATGCTACTTAGATGCGAATAGTTCGCAATATACGTTGACACTGCGATCGACTCTCAATAGCGAGCGCCCCAAGCCAATCACAAAACAGGGGTTTACCGTGAAGCCATCGACATCCGCCTCGTTCCTCGCCCTCTCCTGCGTCGGCAGCCTGATCAGCGCGCCCGCCTTCGCCACCGAGACAGGAGCTGACGCGCAGGATGCCCCCGGCAGCCGCAGCGACATCGTCGTTTCGGGCACACTGGCGACCGAGGTGGAATCGCCGAAATCAACCGCGCCGCTCGTCGATACCCCGCAGACAGTCACCGTCGTGTCGCAGGAACAGCTGCGACAGCAGAATTTGCTTACCCTGCGCGACGCGCTCTCGACGATCCCCGGCATCACCTTTGGCGCCGGCGAAGGCGGCGGCGGTTATGGCGACTCGATCAACCTGCGTGGCTATTCGGCAAACAACGACCTCACCGTCGACGGCGTCCGCGACGCGGCGCAGTACAGCCGCACCGACCCGTTCAACCTGCAACAGATCGAGGTCTATAACGGCGCCAACTCGGTGTTCAACGGATCGGGCAGCGTCGGCGGCACGATCAACCTCGTCAGCAAAATCCCCTTCGCGCGCAACGCCACGACCGTGCAGGCCGCCGTTGGCACCGACAATTATTACCGCGGCTCGGTCGACAGCAACTGGCGCGTCAGCGACCTGATCGCGGTGCGCCTCAACGCGATGTATCACGAAAATGACGTCCCGGGCCGTGACGTCGAAAACTTCAAGCGCTGGGGCGTCGCGCCGTCGATCACGATCGGCGTCGACAGCGACACCAGCCTGACGCTCGCCTATATCCATCAGGATGACGACAACACGCCGATCTATGGCGTTCCTTATTATCTGAGCACCGTGAATAACGGCCCGCTCGCAGGGGTCGACGACAGCGATTATTTCGGCATCGTCAACCTCGACGAACAGCGTACCAAGGTCGATCGCCTCACCGCGACCTTCCGCCATGCATTCAGCGACAATGTCTCGATTCGGAACCTCACCCGCTGGCAGCGCGTCGGCGCCTATAGCGTGGCGAGCGCACCGCAGGGCGTCTTCTGCCTCGCCAGCGGGCTGCAGCCAATCGGCGCCGGGCCGAATTCGACCGTCGGCATCGCCTGCCCCGCGGGCCAGAATGTTCCCGGCACTTATTACCAGAGCGGCCCGCGCGGGTTCGTGCGCGATCAGGTCAACGACATGCTCCACAACCAGACCGATCTGACGGTCGTCACCGGCGAAACGGGCGGCACACGCAACACGCTCGTCGTCGGCGCCTCCTTCTCGCGCGAAGATTATGAGATCACTACCGGGTCGCTGCTGCGCAACCCCAATGGCTCGGCGGTAACCCCGCTGCCAACGATCAGCTTGTCGAACCCGAACACCGTGTACACCGGCCCGATCAACTTCACCGTCACCGCGCGGTCAAAGGGCTACAGCCGCAATGCCGCTATCTACGCCTTCGACACGCTCGAGCTGGGCAGCATGTTCGAATTGAACGCCGGCATCCGTTACGAAAGCAACCGCGCCGAATTCCGCAATATCCCGCTGACCTTTGTTCCGCCGGGCACGACCGACCTGACCGCGGCGCAGCGCGCGCCGCAGATCAGCGACGAGAATCTGTTCTCGTACCGCGTCGGCGCGGTGTTCCACCCGATCGAGAATGTCAGTCTCTACGCCGCTTATGGCAACGCCAAAACGCCATCGTCGGCAACGGTCCGCCTCGGCTGCGGCGTCATCCCCGCGACGCCGGGTGCGGCCGACCCCTGCGCGGTCGCACCGGAAAAGGCGCGTACCTATGAAATCGGCGCCAAGGCCGAGCTCATGGACAAGAAGCTGCTGCTCACCGCGGCGCTGTTCCGCAACGAACGCAGCAACTTCCGGACTCCGTCGAACGACCCCTCGCTGCCCAACTCGCTGCAGGTGCTCGACGGTCAATCGCGTGTCGATGGTGTCGCGCTGGGCGTGACCGGCAATGTGACCCCCGAGTGGGCGATCTTCGCCAACTACACCTATCTCGACAGCGAAGTGCGCCAGAGCGTCTCGGACTTCTGCCTGCGATCGCCCGCAGCCACTGGCTGCGGCAACAGCGCCGCACTCGTCGATCCGCAGGCGGGCGACCGCCTGATCCAGACGCCGAAACATTCGGGCAGCCTGTTCACCACCTATGTCTTCCCGTTCGGTCTGCAGGTGGGTTACGGGCTGACCTATCAGGGCAAGTTCGCCACCAATCAGCGCAACGTGCTCCAGCGGGCGCAGTTCATGGTCGACGACTATCTGATCCACCGCGCCTTTGTGTCCTATGACTTCAAGAACGGTCTGGTCGCGCAGCTTAACGTCACCAACCTGACCAACGAGGATTATTACACTGGCGTCCGCAACAACGTGAACGCCACCACAGGCGCCGTTTCGGGCGGCTGGGCGACCCCCGGCGATGCACGCTCGGCGGTGTTCAGCCTCTTCTACAACTTCTGATCATAAGGGCGGGTGCGGCGATTGCCGTTCCCGCCCATTTCAGACTAGAACCGGCGCATGATCCGTATCATTCCCGACGTTCTCGACGCCGACGGCGTCGCCAAGCTCCGTTCCATTCTCGATGCCGCCGACTGGATCGACGGTAACGAGACGTCGGGTCCGCAAGCTGCACTCGCAAAACGTAACCAGCAGCTCCCCGAATTTGGCGAAGCGGCCGCCGAGGCGGGCCGCTTCGTGCTCGACGCATTGGGCCGCAGCCCGCTGTTCATTGCTGCCGCGCTGCCGCTCAAAATCTATCCGCCCTATTTCAACCGCTATGGCGGCGGCGAAAATTTCGGCGACCATATCGACAATGCCATTCGCATGCGCCGCGGCACCGAGTTCCGGATGCGCAGCGACCTGTCAGCGACGCTCTTCCTTGCCGATCCCGATAGCTATGAGGGCGGCGAGTTGGTGGTCGAGGGCTTGTCCGAAGCGCCGGGGATCAAATTGCCCGCGGGGCATATGGTGCTCTACCCCGCCACCACGGTCCACCGCATCGAACCGGTGACGGCAGGGACGCGCGTCGCGAGCTTTTTCTGGATCCAGTCGATGGTGCGCGATCAGGGTCAGCGCAACCTGCTCTTCGACCTCGATCTGGGGGTTCAAGGCGCCGCCATGGCACTGGGTCAAGGCGACGCGACGGTGGTGCGCCTGACCGGCGTCTATCACAATCTACTGCGCCGCTGGGCCGACAGCTAGGGTCAGGATCCTAGTCCAGCATCGCGCGCCAGCCGCGCGATAAATATTCGCGATCGCCCGCAATCACGCACGCGGCCAGTTGTTGCGCATCGGCCAGCACAATCGCCGCTGCGGGGCCAAGCACGGTCAGTGCCGTCGCGCAGCCGTCGGCCATCATGCAGCTGCGGTGGAGCACCGTCGCCGACGACACCGCATTGACGATCGGCCGTCCGGTGCGTGGATCGAAACTATGCGAATAATGCTGACCGTCGACAGTCAAACCGCGGCGATAATTGCCCGATGTCGCCGCCGACAGATCGTGTAGCGCGATCCGGTAGGGCGCCACCGACGACGTGGGCGGCATCTCGACATCGACCCACCACGGCTGGCCATCGGGACGGATGCCCTCGCCGCGCAGCTCGCCGCCGACGTCGAGCAGGAAGTGGCGCACGCCCTGCGCGAGCAGCCATTCGCCGGCGAGATCGACGCCATAGCCTTTGGCGATGCCCGACAGGTCGAGAACCGCGCCGGCGCTGCGCCGGATGCGGCGGGTCTCAGGGTCGAAATCGATCCGGCGTTCGCCGTCTTCGGCGGCGTCAGGCACCCGATCGACCGGACCGCTGGCGCCAAAGCCCCACCGATCGGTCAGCGCGCCGAGGCACGGGTCGAACGCGCCGTCACTCGCGCGCGCGATCGTCAGCGCGGCATCGACAACATGGGCAAACTCCGCCGGCAGCTCGCTCCACACGCCCGCCTCGGCGCGATTGAACCGCGACAGGTCGGACGCGGCGTCCCACTGGCTCATCTGCGCAACCACCCGGTCGAGCGCCGCCTGCACCCCCGCGGCGACCGACGGCGACGCGGCGACCGCTTGCAGCGACCAGACTGTCCCCATCGTTTCGCCGCTGAAGCGCGTGATCGCTGCCCCCGGGTCGCGCGCGGCAAAGGCCGCTGGTGTCAGCGCCCGGGGGATCAGGATGCGGTCGCTCAGGGCGCCAGCACCTCGAGCGTGGTGACATAGCTCGCACGGCGCGCCAGCGGCGGCGGCGGCGCACCCTCGCCTTCCTCGCCCTCGACCTGCGGGGTCGTGACGTTCAGCCAGTACATGCCGGGCTCGGCCCACGTCACCTCGACCTTGCCGTCGGCGCCGGTGGTCAGATCCATCTGGCCCAGCTGGTCGCGATAGCGGATGCCGCCGTGGATCACCGTGACCGGCAGGCCCGCGGCGGGTTTGCCATCGAACAGGAACTGAAAGGTCGCCGCCTCGCCCGCGATCAGGTCGTTCGGGTGCGTCACGGGCACCAGCTCGATGCCCTTGCCGGTCGGCTTGAACAGCGCCGTCGTCGGCTCGCCCACCGTCACGAAAATCTCGTTGCGGTTGTTCGCCTCGGCGGTTTTCACATTGGTCGCGCCCGCGGGCAAGCGCTCGGCCAGATTGGCCGTAGTCGTCCCGCGCGGCAGCCGCTCGGTCTTGCCGTTCAGGTCATAGCTGCCCATCAGCATGTCGGCGACCGACGCGATCCGCCACGTCCCCTTCTGCGTCAGATGGACGTCAAAGGTACTGCGATAACGCCCCGTCGATTTATTCTCGATCGCCGCCTCGGTGCCGTCGGGCGCCCATGCCTTCATCGCGTCGAGCCGCATCGGCTGATGCTCGAAATAGAACAGGTCATTCGAGACCGCTGCATCGACCGTCACCCACACGTCATCGCCCGATACCACCGTCGACGACGGCATCATCCACTGGCGGTGGGCGCTGGCCGGAACCGCCGCCAGAGCCGCGAGTGCGGCGCCCGCGGCAAAACCCCAAAGTCGCTTGCTCATCATTCTGCCCTCTCGTGCTTATCGGAAAGAGACCGCGACGGCCCCCAGTTCAGTCTTGCCCGCAGCGCGCCCGCCGGCGCCGGCCTTGGCGGGCCAGCTGAACGGAATGCGCAGCAATTCGCGGCTGCCCACCTCGCGCGCCGCTTCGATCACCAATGTATATGGGCCCGCCGCCGCCGCACCGAGCTGAGCGCGCGAGAAGGATATTTTATGCGCGCCCGGCGCGCGCGTCGCGCCGGTAATCCCGTTGGCAGGGAAGGTCAGCGAACGCCCCGACACCCGCCACCATTGGCGCACGTCGCGAAGCCACTTGGTCCCCTCATTCGCCTTCATGTCATGGTCGTACCAGACGGCGACCGTCTTCGCCTTGGCGCCCGCCTTTTCGACCCAGATCGCGACATAGGGCTTGTGATATTCGGCGACCTTCAGCCGCGGAATATTGATCGTCACGTCCATCGTGCCGGGATCGGCGGCCAGCGCAGGGGCGGCGAAAGCGGCGCCCAGGCCGACGGTAGAACCCAGCACAAGCACGCGCGTGGAAAGCTGCATCACGAAACTCCCTAATGAATGAAAATGACGGCGATCGCGGCGGGGATCGCCAGCCCCAGCCCGACAAGCGGCCAGGTGCTTTTGCGCTTCGCCGAATGAAGCTGGAGCAGGAACAGCCCGGTGATCGCAAAGACCAGACAGGCAAAGGAGAAGATATCGATGAACAGGCTCCACTCGCCGCCCGAATTGCGGCCCTTGTGGAGATCGTTGAGATAGGAGATCCAGCCGCGGCTGGTGACTTCGCTGGCCACCCCACCCGTCGTCAGGTCAATCGCGACCCACGCGTCGCCGCCCGGACGCGGCGCGGGCAGATAAACCTCACCCGCCGACCATTCAGCCTCGTTCGACGCCTTCACCGGGAAAGTCTGCTCGACCCAGTCGGCGACCGGCCCCGGCAATGGCGCCTTGGCATCGGCGGGAATAGCGGCAGTCAGCTGCGCGAGCAGGCCGGCGGGAAGCTCGGCCGATTTTTCGGTGACGACGGGCGTTGCTTCAATGTCGGCGGCGTGATTGAGCGTGAAGCCGGTAATCGCGAACAGCAGCACGCCGATCAGGCAGACGGCCGAACTCATCCAGTGCCACATGTGCAGCTGTTTCAGCCAAAAGGCTTTCCGGCTCTTCTTGAGCGCCGGGCGCGGGGGGATGGGTGCGTGCATCGAGGAATTCTGAAAAGGAATGATGCAGCGGCATTATCGAGAACGATTCGCAATTACAATAATTATTGCAGCGCCGCAGCGATTTGCGCGCCGCCGTGCGCCGGCCCGACGACCAGATCGCACGCCCGCCCCGAAGGGCTGAAGCGACGATGAAGGGAGTAGGTGGCGGAGACGGAGGGATTCGAACCCTCGGTGCCGCATTCACAGCACGACGGTTTAGCAAACCGTTGGTTTCAGCCACTCACCCACGTCTCCGCATGGTCTGTCGCGCTAACGACAGTTGGCCTAGGCGGGTCGCTATAGCCATGCACTTCGCGCCCCGCAACGCCTAAGATTGCGCAATATTTCGCGGTGACACGGCATTTTGTCGCACAATCGATTCGGTCTGGCGCAAAATCGACTCGGGTCATCGCCGGTTCATTGCCCGCCGCGCAAACCGGGTCATGATTAACACCGGTTTCGGTACGCATGTACCGATCGAATTTTGGGGGTCCGTTATGCGAAAGACATTCACCAGCCTTGCCCTGGCGGCCGTGGCTTCGCTCGGCCTCGCGCTGTCGCCGCTGCCCGCAGCGGCGCAGATGCGCGAGATTGACCCAAATACGACGATCGATTCGGATATCGACAACCCCGCCCCGCCCGCGCCGACGCCGACCGACGAAGTCATCGATTATAACAGCGATCTGGCGACCGGCGACCAGCAGACAAGCGACGTGGCGGTCGACGGCACGGCCACAAGCGGCGACATGACGACAACAACAACCATCACCAACGACACCGCGACCTACAAGCAGGACGATCTGATCGGCGCTGCCGAGGGCGTGTTCGGCAAGGGCGCGCAAGGTCTGGCGGGCTTGATCGAGGACATTCTCAAGAAGCAGGGCGAACCCAATGCCTATATCGTCGGCCGCGAAGCCGGCGGTGCGCTCGTCTTCGGCGTGCGCTATGGCTCGGGGACGCTGCATCACAAGATCGAGGGCGAACTGCCCGCCTACTGGACCGGCCCGTCGATCGGCTTCGACGCGGGCGCCAACGCCGGCAACACCTTCGTTCTCGTCTATAATCTGTTCGACAGCGAGGAGCTCTACAAGCGCTATCCGGCGGGCGAAGGCGCCGCCTATCTGCTCGGCGGCTTCAACGCGAGCTACCTGCGCCGCGGCGACGTCGTCCTGATCCCGATCCGCGTCGGCGTCGGCGCGCGGCTCGGCGCCAACGTGGGCTATATGAAGTTCCGCAAAAAGCAGAATTGGGTGCCGTTCTGACCCCAGACTGCCTGGCGCAGATACGATAGCCCGCGCTTCGGCGCGGGTTTTTCTTTGGCGCGGCAGGGCGTTGCGCGCGCAAGTTGCGCCGTAACCCCTTGTTACCCGAAGTTAACTTTGATGGCGCACAGTCACAGCATGCGACGATCGGATTCCCCCACGCCGGTCGAGCCCCGTTCGCGCTTGCGAATCTTCCCAAGCCCGGCGGCTCTGCCGTTGCCCGTATATCGCGACTTCGTCGATATGCTGTTCAGCATGCGGCTGCCGATTTTCGGCCTCGGCATTGTGTTCGTTGCGATATGCGTGCTGATTGGCCGCGAACTCGACAATCGCTTTTTGCTGCTGCTCGCAGCGCTTGGCGTCATGACCACTGTTCTGCGGCTTGGCACGATGCGCGCCTATGCCCGTTCGGGCCCGGCAACCGATTTCGAGACGCTGCGACGCTGGGAGCGCCGTTATGCGACCGGCAATTATGCGTCGGCGATCCTTTTGGCCCTGCTGAATGTCGTTGCCATATCCGCCCATTATCCGATGCTGCATCTGATCACAGTCAGTCTGGTATTCAGCTTTGGCGCCGGCGTCGTGTCGCGGACCTCGGTTCGCCCCAAAATCTGCGTGACCAGCCTGTTGCTCGCCACGCTGCCAACGATCTCTGCCTTGGCGCTACATGCCCTGCAACCTCACTCGACGCCGCTGCATGCCGAACTCTTTCTGATCGAGGCACTGATTGTCGCGATGATCACCGGGCTCAGCTTGCAGACGGTCTACCATCTGTATCGCTCGGCGGTCGAACACCACACCGCGCGGCACGACATGACAAAGCTGGCCCGGACCGACGCGCTGACCGGACTGTCGAACCGGTTGCTGTTGCGCGAGCTTTTCCAATTGCACACCGCCACCGCCGTGCAGGCGAAAAATCAAGTGGCGCTGCACTTCCTTGATCTCGACGGCTTCAAGACGATCAACGATTGTTACGGTCATCCGGCGGGCGACGCCTTGCTCGAACAGGTCGCGCGTCGGCTCGAGACCATGGTGCGGAGCGAGGACGTCGTCTCGCGTCTCGGCGGCGACGAATTTGTCGTCCTGCAAGTCGGGGTGCACGATGAAAGCGAAGCAGAGCTGCTTGCGCGCCGTATCATCCGTGAAATCAGCAAGCCCTATATCGTCGACGATATCGCGATGTCGATCTCGGTCAGCGTGGGGATTGCGACGGCGCCAAAGCTGGGCATCGAACTCGAGCGCCTACTCGCCTGCGCCGACGCGGCGCTATATCGCGCCAAGGCCGGCGGCAAGGCGCGGGCGCTGTTCTGTGTCGACGCCGATGCCGCCATGGCCGATATGGCCGCCTGACCGCGCTGCGCCGCGCCAATCGCAGTCAAAGGCGCGATGTCTCACAATGTAGCCCGGCGGCCGCCAACCCGTTGTGAGCCGCCGAAATCGGGCAGGTCGATGGCGAACCTGACCACCGCGCGGCATCGCAAAGTTGGGGCATCCCACTCACTTGACAGTATTACTGCACTAATACACACAGGGTCATGGATGTTTCGCAAATCAAGCAGGCTGAAATGGCCTCGTCGCGCCTGGGAATTCTTTGCGAGGTTACCGCGTTCGTTGCGTTCGCTTTTCTATCCAAATATCTGATGAGCCTCATTTTCTGGCGCTATGCGGGGCCAGTCTCGCTCCTGCTGACGCTCGCCCTGCTCACCCTGTATATGCGAACGCGCGGCATGGACTGGACCGCCATGGGGCTGCGCAGATTGCCGACCCTGAAGACCAAGCTGATGGTCATACCGCAGGCCCTGCTGACACTGATCGCTTTCGCCGCCGTCGTTGCCCTGACCACAATCGGCGCACCCGCGATCGGGTTGGACTTCATGAGCGAAATGCCCGCGGGAGTTGAGGATCGATGGGGCGACGTTGCGGGGAGCTGGCCACACTATCTGCTATGGCTGGCGATCGTCTGGACCGCGGCTGCTTTTGGCGAGGAAATGTTCTTTCGCGGCTATTTGATCAGCAGGCTACAAACGGCATTTTCTGGCGGCAAGCTCGCCATGGTTGCTGCCGTGGTGATTTCCGCCCTGATCTTCGGCTACGGCCACTATTATTATCAGGGTATGCGCGGCGCCATCGTCACCTGCGGCATCGGCGTGGCCTTCGGCGCGATGTTCCTGCTGTTCAAACGCAACCTGTGGCCGCTGATCATGCTTCACGGCGTGATCGACACCTTGACCTTTACCGCTTTGTTTCTGGACGCTGAGTAGCGATTCCGCTCGGACGGAATGTCGCGTCACTTCCGAATCATCTCAAAGAGATTCGCTGCTTCAATCCCCGTCGAAGGCGATCAACGTCTCGCAGTGCAGCCCAGCCGCCGCCAGCCGTTGCGAACCGCCCAGATCGGGCAAGTCGATAACGAACAGCGCCGCCGCCACCTCGGCGCCGACATGGCGCATCAGATCCGCGGTTGCGAGGATCGTCCCGCCTGTCGCGAGCAGATCATCGACGAGCACGACACGATGTCCCGGCAGCACCGCACCTTCGTGCAGTTCGAGCCGGTCGACGCCATATTCGAGTTGATAATCGACCCCGATCGTCACGCCGGGCAGCTTGCCCGCCTTGCGCACGGGGACAAGGCCCAGTCCCATCGCGGTCGCCATCGCCGCGCCGAACAGGAAGCCGCGCGCTTCGACCGCAACAATGAAGTCGGGGCGGTGGACGGCGGCGAGCACACTCAGGCGGCGCACGCTTTCGGCAAAGCCCGCGGCGTTGCCTACCAGCGTCGTGATGTCGCGAAACTGGATGCCCGGTTTGGGAAAGTCGGGAATGGTGCGGACCAGCGACGCCAGGTCGAGGTCGGGTCGGGGCGGCAGGGCGATCATGCGGTCACAATCGCCCTGCCCTTTTGCCTCAATGCTTCTTGTCGGCCCAGATATTGCGGTACGACAGATAGGCGAGCACGGTGAAGATTAGCAGGAAGAAGAACACGGCCCAACCCACCTGCACGCGCTTCACCAGCTTCGGCTCGGCGGTCCAGACGAGGAACGCGGTCACGTCCTTCGCCATCTGGTCGACGCTCGCCTTGGTGCCGTCGGCATAGGTCACCTGATTGTCCGCGAGCGGCTTCGCCATCGCGAGGTTCAGATTGGCGAAATAGGGGTTATAGTGCAGCCCGGTACCCGGCTTCAGCTCGGCGGGCAGGTTCGTCGGCGGGTTCTGATACCCGGTCAGCAGCGAATAGACATAGTCCTTGCCGCCTTCGCGCGCCTTGGTAATCAGCGAGAGATCTGGCGGCAGCGCGTTGTTGTTCGCCGCGCGCGCCGCGACTTCGTTCAGATAAGGCGCCGGGAAGTGGTCCGACGACAGGCCATCGCGCGTCGCAACTTCGCCCGTATCCGGGTTGATCGACGGCACCTGGAAGCCCTTGGCAAAGGTCTTCACCTGGCCTTCGGTATAACCCAGATCCTGAATGTTGCGGAACGCGACAAGGTTCAGGCTGTGGCAGGCCGAGCAGACCTCCTTGTACACCTGCATCCCGCGCTGCAACTGCGCCTTGTCCCAGTGCGGGACCAAGCCGTCGCTCGCCAGCTTCAGATGGCGGGGATGCTTGTGAAACGAATGGGCGACATTCTCTTCATTGCTGAGCGGGGTCGTGAAGATCGCGAGCACCAGCGCGGTAATGAAACCGAGGCCGACGAGAAATCCGAGCGGGCGAACCATGGCTGTATCAGCTCCTGTTAAAGTCTGGCGCTCAGGCCGCTGCCGGACCCGACGCGGCGTCGGGGGCATGTTTGGCAAGAACCGCTTCGGTGATCGAGTTCGGCATCGGCAGCGGGCGTTCGATCCGCGAAACGATCGGCAGAATGACCAGGAAGTGGGCGAAATAATAGATCGCACCGATCTGGCTGAGGATCACCCACGGCTGTTCGGCGGGCTGCATGCCGCACCAGCCGAGGAGCAGCACGTCGGCGACGAGCACCCAGAAGAACCAGCGGTACAGCGGGCGATATGTCGACGACTTCACCGGCGAGCTATCCAGCCAGGGCAGGAAGAACAGCAGCGCGATCGACGCAAACATGGCGATGACACCCCACAGCTTCGCGTCGATCCAAAGGAAGTTGAAGGTGAAGGCCTTCAAAATCGCGTAGAAGGGCAGGAAATACCATTCGGGAACGATATGCGCCGGCGTCGACAGCGAGTTGGCCGGGATATAATTGTCGGCGTGACCCAGCATGTTCGGGCTGAAGAAGGTCAGCGCGACGAACACCAGCAGGAAGATGCCCAATCCGAAGCCGTCCTTCGCGGTGTAATAAGGGTGGAACGGGACGGTGTCCTGTTCGTCCTTCACCTCGATGCCGGTCGGGTTGTTCGACCCCGGGATATGCAGCGCCCAGATGTGCAGGATGATCACACCCAAGATCACGAACGGCAGCAGATAGTGCAGCGAGAAGAAGCGGTTGAGCGTCGCATTGTCGGGAACAAAGCCCCCGAGCAGCCACTGGCGCACCGGTTCGCCGACGATCGGAATCGCCGAGAAGAAGCCGGTGATCACCTGCGCGCCCCAGAAGCTCATCTGGCCCCACGGCAGCACATAACCCATGAACGCGGTCGCCATCATCAGCAGGAAGATCACGACGCCGAGCAGCCACACCATCTCGCGCGGCGCCTTGTACGAACCGTAATAAAGGCCGCGGAAAATGTGCAGGTAAACGACGATGAAGAACATGCTGGCGCCGTTCATATGCGCGTAGCGGATGAACCAGCCGGCGTTGACGTCGCGCATGATATGCTCGACCGAATTGAACGCGACCCCGACGTTGGCGGCATAATGCATCGCCAGCACGATGCCGGTGATGATCTGGATCATCAGCGCGGCGCCGGCGAGGACGCCGAAGTTCCAGAAATAGTTGAGGTTGCGCGGGACGGGATAGCCGGGGCCGGTGGCGTTATACACCAAACGCGGGATCGGCAGCTTCTCGTCCATCCACATCATCAGCGGATGCGTCGGCTCATAGGGTTTGGCCCAGGGAAAGCTCATCTTATCTCGCTCCTCAGCCGATCGTCACGACGGTGTCGCTGGTGAATTCATATGGCGGCACAACCAGGTTCTTGGGTGCCGGACCTTTGCGGATGCGCGCCGCGGTGTCGTAATGCGAACCGTGGCACGGGCAGAAATAGCCGCCGAAATCGCCCTTGTTCTCGCCTTCGGCCGCGCCGAGCGGCACACAGCCCAGATGGGTGCAGACGCCCAAGGTGATCAGCCAGTTTTCCTTGCCGGGCTTGGTGCGCGCGTCGATCGTCTCCGGGTCGCGCAAGTCGGCAAGCGGCACCGCCTTTGCCTCGGCGATTTCCTTCGCGACCAGGTTTCGGACAAACACCGGCTGCTTGCGCCAGCTGGTCTTGATCGCCTGTCCCGGCTGGATCGCCGAAATGTCGATTTCGGTCGTCGACAGCGCCAGCACGTCGGCCGACGGGTTCATCTGGTTGACCAGCGGCAGCACCACCGCCACCGCGCCAACCCCGGCGAAACTCACGGCCGCAATATTGATGAAGTCGCGGCGACGCACGCCATCTTCGATGCCGGCATTGAGTTCGGATTCACTGGCCATTCGACTGCCCTTGCATGGGTGAACTGACAAAGTTCTCGGAAAGTCGGGTCGCCCTGCAGCGCGCGCACGAAATGGCGCGCCCCGGCGGCCCCTCCGGGAATTGCGGGCCTGATAGCCGCACATCCGGGGCTTGCCAACAGGCAATTTCCGCTTCTTGCGGCCTGTCGCAGCAACGCAGCAAAGCCCCTCGATTCCCGCCCCGCCCGTCGCTATGGCAATATGATGGAAATCGCCCTGTTTCAGCCAGATATCGCCGGCAATGTCGGTACGACCTTGCGCACCGCCGCCTGTTTCGGCGTATCCGCGCATATTATCGAGCCGTGCGGTTTTCCCTTCTCCGACGGCGCACTGAAACGCGCCGGGATGGACTATGCGGTGCGCGCCAATGTTCGCCGCCACGCCGACTGGAACAGCTTTCACAACTGGAGCGCGGAAGCCGGTCAAAGGCTGGTGTTGTTGACCACCGCGGGCGCAACGCCCCTGCCCGGTTTCGCTTTCGCGCGCGATGACGTCCTGTTGCTCGGCGCCGAATCCTCGGGCGTGCCGCAATATGTCCACGACGCGGTGGCGGCGCGGGTCGCGATTCCGATGCAGACGGGCTTTCGCTCCTTGAATGTCGCGGTCGCGGCTGGCATCGCGCTCGCCGAAGCGCTCAGGCAAACGAAAGGCTTTCCGGCATGATCTCGCTCGACCCGCAACAACAGACCGCACGTAGCTGGTTCGAATCGCTGCGCGACCGCATCTGTGCCGAATTCGAGAGCATTGAGGTCGAGGCAGGCAGCGACGCGCGCTTTGCCTACACACCATGGGACCGCGAGGCCGAGGGGCTGGCGGTCGGCGAAGGCGGCGGCGGGGTGCGCGGCGTGATGACGGGCAAAGTGTTCGAAAAGGTCGGGGTCAATGTTTCGACCGTCGGCGGTAAGTTCGCCCCCGACTTCGCCGCGTCAATTCACGGCGCGGACGAAGACCCCAGCTTTTTCGCCACCGGGATCAGCTTGGTCGCGCATATGGCGAATCCGCATGTCCCCGCGGTGCATATGAACACGCGCTTTTTGGTCACGACCAAGCGCTGGTTCGGCGGCGGCGCCGACCTCAATCCGCCGATCCCCTATCAGGAAGACACCGACGCCTTCCACGCGCGGCTGCGCGCGGCCTGTACGCCCTTTGGCCCCGACGTTTACGAACGCTACGCCAAATGGGCCGAGGATTATTTCTACATCCCGCACCGCGGCGTCCATCGCGGCGTCGGCGGCATCTTCTACGATCATCTTGAATGTGGTGACGATGCCGAGTTCGACCGCAATTTCCAGCTGACGCAGGCGGTCGGCGAAGCCTTCCTCGACGTCTTTCCACAAATCGTGCGGCGCCGGGTGAACCAGAGCTTCACCGAAGCCGACCGCGAGGAACAGCTGATCTGGCGCGGCCGTTACGCCGAATTCAACCTGGTCTATGATCGCGGCACCCTGTTCGGGCTCAAGACTGGCGGCAACATCGACGCGATTCTGATGAGCCTGCCGCCGCTCGCCAAATGGAGCTGAGATAGAAAAGGGCGCCCCGTTAGCGGAGCGCCCTCTTTTTTGGCTCAAGTCACGCGATCAGGCGAAAACGTCCCCCGATGCGCGCGGTGCAATGGCGCGGTAGATACCAACCGGCATCGAGAACGAAAACATCATGATCGGCAGATAGACGACCGCCGCCATCACGATCAGCGACAGCACCGCGCCGACCGCTGATCCGCCAAGGATCGCGCCGAGGATGCCGCCGAAGATCAGGCTGGCGACGAACATATAGGCGACCATCGCCAGCGTGAAGAGCAGGTAGAAACCGACAATCTTCCACTGCGACGCGCCGGTAATCCGCCACGATTCGGCGAAGCCGGTGACCGGATTGCGCGTCAGTCGATCGGCCATCACCGGTCCCGCTACAGAAAAGCGGGCCTGTACCCACAGCATGAATGCAAGCAGCGCGATGTACAGGATGACGATCAAAAAGATCGCGCCGCCGCCGACCGCGCCCGATGCCAGTGCGTCAGGTGACATCGACCCCATGCCACCAAGCGCAGCGCCAAAGACCAGTCCGAGGATCAGCATGATCAAAATGATCACGATGTAGGCCGCGATCATCACGACAAACATGCCGAAAGCGAAAGCAGGTCCAGCCTGAAACGCCCAGGCAAAATTCGGCGCCTCGCCGGGGTGCATCCCACCGCGCCAGATCAGCATGCAAACGCCGTAAAGAATGACCGAGGCGATCAGACCAAAGAGGAAAATCTTGCCGAGCGCACCGAACGCAGCCGACGGATCACCCGCCGACATCGCCATCGCGGTGAATGTCGAACCAAGGAACAGATAGCCGAGCAGCCCGATGACCACCAAGGCGCCGCCAACCCACAACAGCATCTGCATCCAGTTGGCCTTCAGAAACGCAAAGGTTTCCGAAAAGGCCGCTCCTATGCTCATCTTAATCATGACTCTTCCCCCTGTTGTAAACCCCATTCCCCAAATTGTTCATCCTAAAAAGTTGATGCTGAGGCGCCTGTTACTGAAACACGTCGGTCGACGTCCGCACCGCAAGCTGGCGGTACGCCGCCGCGGAAATAGCGACCGACACCAGACTGCCGAGCGCGCCGAACCCGGCCTCGATCACCCCACCCAGCATCCGGCCAATGCCATCGCCGGTCCCGGCGATGGCGCCGACGACCAGTCCGACGATCATCGCCGCAATGAAGATCACGATCGTGACCAGAAACAGAAAGAAGAAGATCGCCCAGCCATTGTTCCGCGTCAGCTCCCAACTGGTTTTCAGCGCTTCGAACGGGTTGTACAGGCTGCGATCGGCGACGCTCGGCGCCGCCAGCGTCAATCGTCCGACCAGATACAGGCCGGGAATGATCAGCAGGATCAACCCCAGACCGATCGCAAGACCCGACAGGAACTGCACCGCGAACAAGGTTGGGAAGAACATCAAGGCAAAGGTCAACGCCTCGCCAACGCTGATCCCGCTGCGCGCCAGCCACAGCCGCAGGATCGCCGCCGACCCAATGATGGTGGTCAGCGCCACGAGGATTTGTCCCGGAATCATTTGCCGAAACGTCTGCTGAAGCGCCGCCATCGACTGTTCCACGCTGGCCCCTGCCGGCGGTTCGATCGGCACCGGGCCGAACCAGGCCACCGCCAGCGCCGGCAGGAAAAAGAACACTCCGGCGATCGTCCCGATCAAAGCGGTGTGCGATTTCAGCAATTGGACGCTGTCGTCCCACGCCGCGCCCATGTCGAATTTTACCATTGATACCCCGTCATTTTCTGGTTCCCCGATTGCCTGCGAAGGTGCCGCTGTTCGGCGCATCTGTCCACCCCTGTCGGCGACCTTCGCGCAGAGCCTTGCGCGCGGCGCCGCAGCACGGCAGGAAGCCGGCACGATGAGCAGCCTGCCACCCCCTGAATGGATCATATCCCCCGGCCTGACCGACTATGCCGCGGCGCTGGCCGATATGGAGGCGCGCGCCGCCGCGATCCACGCAAGTGAGGGCGGTGAACGCATCTGGCTGCTCGAACATCCACCGCTCTACACCGCGGGAACCAGCGCCGATCCCGCCGAACTGCTCGACCCGCGCTTTCCGGTTTATGATGCGGGTCGCGGCGGACGTTATACCTATCACGGCCCCGGCCAGCGCGTCGGCTATGTCCAGCTCGACCTGACGCGGCGCGGGCGCGACGTGCGCGCTTATGTATCGGCGCTCGAAGGCTGGGTGATCGACGCGCTGGCGCTACTCGATGTCGAGGCGCGGCGTGCCGAGGGCCGCATCGGCATCTGGACCGACGATACAAACGGCCGCGAGGCCAAGATCGGCGCGATCGGCGTACGGGTAAAACGCTGGGTGACGCTGCACGGCTTTTCGCTCAATGTCGCGCCCGATCTCTCACATTTCGGCGGCATCGTACCGTGCGGCATCGCCGAATTTCCGGTTACCAGCCTTGCCGCGCTGGGCAAGCCCGCATCCTTCGCCGACGTTGATGCCGCGCTCGCCAACGCGCTGCCCGCCTTTCTCGACAAGCTTCGGCCGAGCGATTAGAACCAGCGCATGACCCGTATTCTTCTCGCTTCGCTCCCGCTCCTCGTCCTCGCCGCCTGCGGCAGCGGCGATCCGGCGGGTAAATCGACCACCAAGCTCGATGCGGTCGAGGTGGAGCCGGGGTCAGTCAGCGATTCGATGATCATCCTCGACGACGCCAACGCAGACGGCACCGCGGTCGACAACAGCGTCCCCGACGACGGCACCAATAAAGAAGCGGAAAAATCGGAAGCCGACAGCCCGAACGAAGAAACCGCCGATGCCGAAGAGGAAGAAAATCCCGACGCCGTCCCGGCTCCTGCCGCGAAAAAGGCGATCACGACCGATAGCGCGGCAAAGAAGGGCGACTGACGCCTAACGCAGCCCCAGGCTCTTGTGCGTCTGGAGCGACAGCCGCCAGCGCGGATCGGCCATCACCAGATCGATGCAGTGCTGCACATTCTCGGCAGCGTTCGGATCGTCGAGCGGCTGAACGAGCCGATGTACAAATTCGAGCGCCGCGAGCCGTTCAACGTCGCTGCCAGGCTGCGGCCACACCAGCTTCAGCTCGTCACCGCTCAGCTGCACCAGCTCGCTGCCCGCTTTGGGGCTGACGCAGATCCAGTCGATGCTGCGCGGCACTGCCAATGTCCCGTTGGTCTCGATTGCGATGGCAAAGCGCTGTTCGTGGAGCGCGTCGATCAGCGCCGCATCGACCTGCAACATCGGCTCGCCGCCGGTCAGCACGACATAGCGGTCGTCGTCGCCCTGCCCCCAACATTCGGCGATCGTCTCCGCGAGCGCCGCGGCATCCGCATATTTGCCGCCAAGCGTCCCGTCGGTGCCGACAAAATCGGTGTCGCAAAATTTGCAGGTCGCCTTGGCGCGATCCTGCTCGCGCCCGGTCCATAAATTACATCCCGCAAAGCGGCAGAACACCGCGCGGCGCCCGGCCTGCGCGCCTTCACCTTGCAGGGTCAGGAAAATTTCTTTGACGGCGTAGGTCACCGCTCAGGGACCGACCGCATAGCGCGTCGGGTCGACCAGACCCGCGTCAGCAAAGCCTTTGCTCCGCAAGCGGCAGCTGTCGCAATAACCGCAATGCAGCCCGCCCGGCGCCGGGTCGTAGCAGGACCAGCTCATCCTCGCGTCCATGCCCAGCCGCGCTGCCTCGGCGGCAATGTCTGCCTTGGTCATATGCTGGAGCGGGGCGTGGATGCGAAAATCGACGCCTTGGTCGCCGTCACGCGTCGCTAGCCGCGCCAGATCTTCAAACCCCGCGATGAAATCGGGGCGGCAATCGGGATAGCCCGAATAATCGAGCGCATTGACCCCGATGACAATGTCCTGCGCGCGGCGCGCTTCCGCGAGCCCCAGCGTCAGCGACAGGAAGATCAGGTTGCGCGCCGGGACATAGGTCACCGGCACGTCGCTCCCGACCCCGTCCTTTGGCACGTCGATGTCGGCGGTCAGCGCCGAACCGCCAAAGCGGCGCAGGTCGAGCGGCAGGACGATATGTTCGACCGCGCCGACAGTGGCGGCAATGCGCGCTGCGGACTCCAGTTCGACGCGGTGGCGCTGGTTATAGTCGATCGTCAGCGCGACGATCCGCGCACCGGCTTCGCGCGCGAGCCCTGCGCACACCATCGAATCGAGCCCGCCCGACAACAGAACGATCAGGGTTTTTCCGGCAACATCGTGCATCGGCGCCCGATACGCCCACGTCGATAGCGGCGCAAGAGGTGGCTTGCTGCGGCGCACAAAAGAAACGGGCCGCGCGACGATCGTCACACGGCCCAGTGCGGCATGAAAGCCGTTAGGGAGAAGGACACACATCGGTGTGTCACCCCTCCCGACTAGCCCAAGATGGTCAACAATTGGTTAGCGCGGCAAAGCGTTTCAGCACGGCCCCGCGCGGCGCGCTTCGATCGCCTGCGAAAAGGGCTTGCCGTCGGCAATGCCCTGCGTGTCGATCTGGACCAGCCGGTTGGTCTCGCTGCGGATGCTGGTGCGGCCATGCCCTGCGCCGGGGCAGGTGTAATGCACCGTCACCGAGCCCGGTGTATCCTCGATGATGTAGCGCGAACAGCTCCCGCGCGGATGCTGGATCTGGATCATCCGCCGCGCGTCGCCGACGCAGATCGTCTGCAACACCGCGTCGCTGCCGCGTTCGCGCAGCTGCCAGCTGCCTTTTTCCAGCCGGTCGAGCATTGCCAGCGACGGCGCCTGCGCGGGCACCACGGTAGCGCCCGCCAGCGCGGACGCCGCCAGAGACCATCGCAAAATGGGAGAGAAGATCGCCATGTTCACCTATCCATCGGATGCCCATATGTGGGCGGAAGCACGACCCCGTTTCGATGGAGATAACAACCCTGACCCGGCTTTTCAACCGCTTGCCGCTGGGCTAGACCGTTTCGTCGTCAATTCGGTGCAGAAATCTCGCCCAGCGGGATCGGGAAAATCCGCGAGCAAAAGGCACAATCGACGACGATCTGTCCGCTGTCGTCGGCCATGTCCACCCGCTCGGTTTCCGGAAACTGCGCCAACACGCCCGCGAAATAGTCGGTGCTGCACCGGCACCCGCGCGATACCGCCACGCCTGGTTCGACCCGCACCTCATCCTCGTGGAACAAGCGCCACGCCAGCGTTTCGAGCGAATGGGCCGGATCGGTCAGTTCTTCGGGCTTCAGCGTGGCGGCAACCGTACGCGCATGGTCCCATTCGGGTGTGTCGTGACGGACGTGCAGGCGGTCACGCCCAACCTCGCCCTCGGGCAAATGCTGGAGCAGCAAGCCGCCAGCGACGCATCCCGCCTCGGCATCGTGCCGCGCGGCGAGCCGGATCAGGCTCGAAATCTGTTCGGACTGCTCGAAATAATGCTCGGCCGCCTCGCCGATCGACGCGCCTTCGAGCGGGACGATGCCCTGATAGCGTTCGGCGGTCGTCGCCTGATCGAAGGTGATCGCGAGGAAGCCTTCGCCGAACAGCGCGAACAATGTCGGGTCGGGACCGACCGCCGCCAGCCGCTCGGCATCGAATTTCAGATAACCGCGCAGCTCGCCGCCGCGATAATCGCATACGAGCAGTTCAATCGGCCCGCCGCCCGTCTGCGCCTGCAACGTCATCTGGCCGTTTTCATCTTTCAGCGTCGACCCGAGCAGCACAGTCAGCACCAGCGCCTCGCCGAGCAGCTTTTCAGCCACCGGCGGATAATTATGCGCTGCAATAATGGTATTCAGCGTCGGCCCCAGCCGCACCAGCCGCCCACGCACATGACGCGCCGCGATGGTGAACAGCAGCGGCTGGTCGAACCAGGTTTCGATGATCTCGTCGCTCACAATATCAACTCACAGCTTGCCGAGCGCCCACAGCAGAATCGATTTCTGCGCATGGACGCGGTTCTCGGCCTCGTCCCAGACGCGCGACTGCGGGCCGTCGATCACCGCATCGACGACCTCGTCGCCGCGATGTGCGGGCAGGCAGTGGAGGAAAATCGCGTCGCCCTTGGCGCCCGCCATCAACCGTTCGTCGACCTGGAACGGCGCCATCGCCGCGACCTTGTTATGCGCATGGTCCTGCCCCATCGACACCCAGGTGTCGGTGACGACCAGATCGGCGCCCGCAACCGCCGCGCGCGCGTCGGCCGTGATGTCGATGCGAACGCCCTTGGCGCGCGCCGCTTGGACAAAGCTCGCGTCGGGTTCATACCCTTGGGGACAACCGGCGCGGACATGGAAACCGAACAGCCCCGCGGCCTCGATCAGCGACGAGAGCACATTGTTGCCGTCGCCGAGCCAGGCGAGCTCCAATCCCGGCAGCGCCTTGCCTTGCTCGACGATCGTCAGCAGGTCGGCGACGATCTGGCACGGGTGCGACAGGTCGGTCAGACCGTTGATCACCGGGACGCTCGCATATTCGGCGAGCTCCTCGATCTTGGCATGATCGTCGGTGCGGATCATGATCGCGTCGGCGTAACGCGACAGGACGCGCGCGGTGTCGGCGATCGTTTCGCCGCGACCAAGCTGGGTCGTGCCCGCGTCGAGGATCATCGGCACCCCGCCAAGCTGGCGGATCGCGATGTCGAACGACGCGCGCGTTCGCGTCGAGTTCTTTTCGAATATCATCGCCAGCACATGATCGGCGAGCGGTGCATCGGCGTCGGGTTTCGCCTTCGGCCAACCCGCGCGCGCCGCCTTGCGGTCAATCGCATCGGCGATCATCGCCGCAACGGCATCGCCGCCCGCGTCGGACAGGTTCAGGAAATTGGGCATTGGGCCCCCCGTTCTGCAGGAACGGAAAACATCAGGAGTCGGGCGGCGTGTAGCTCGCCGCGCCCGCTGACAATTTCTCGATAAATTCGTCGATATGGCTCTGTTCTATGTTCAGCGGCGGCAGCACGCGAACGACATTTTCGCCCGCCGCGACGGTCAGCAGCCCATGATTATCGCGCAGATGCGCGACAAAGGCGCGGCTGTCCGACCGCAGCTTGAGCCCGAGCATCAACCCCATGCCGCGCACGCTTTCGAACAGCTGGTCATGGTTCGGGATCAGCTGCTCAAGCGCCCCGCGCAGCCGTTCGCCGGTCGCCTTCACGCCGTCGAGAAAGCCCTCCTCCAGCACGACGTCGAGCACCGCCTGCCCCGCGGCGCACGCCAGCGGGTTGCCGCCATAGGTCGATCCATGCGTGCCGATGACCATGCCGCGCGCCGCTTTCTCGGTCGCGAGGCACGCGCCCATCGGAAAGCCGCCGCCGATGCCCTTGGCGCTCGCCATGATGTCGGGGGTGACGCCGAATTCCTGATAGGCGTAAAGCGAACCGGTGCGCGCAACGCCGCACTGGACCTCGTCGAACACCAGCATCAGGTCGCGGTCGTTACAGATGTCGCGCAGTCCCTGCAGGAACGGCTGCGACGCCGGGCGGATGCCGCCCTCGCCCTGAATCGGTTCGATCAGGAAACCGGCGGTATTGTCGTTGACCAGATCGAGCGCGGCGTTGAGATCGTCGAACGGCGCATAGGCAAAGCCCGGCAACAGCGGATCGAAACCCTTGCGCAGCTTTTCCTGATTGGTCGCCGAAATCGTCCCGAGCGTGCGGCCGTGGAACGCATTGTTGAAGGTGATCAGGTTGTGCTTTTCGGGATTACCCGCGCTCGAATGATAAGCACGCGCGGTCTTGATCGCGCACTCGACCGCTTCGGCGCCCGAGTTGGTCAGGAAGACCGTATCGGCGAAAGTGTTCTCGACCAGCCGCGCGGCATAGGCCTCGCCCTGCGGGCTGCCGTACAGGTTCGACACGTGCATCAGCGTCGCCGCTTGCTCCTGGATCGCCTTGGTCAGGTGCGGATGACCATGGCCGAGCAGGTTGACCGCAATGCCGCTCGCGAAATCCAGATAGCGCTCGCCGCGCTCGCCGATCAGATAGGCACCCTCGCCGCGCACCGGACGCACACCGCACCGGGGATAAACGGGCATCAGCGGCGTGATCGACATGGCAGGCACCTTTCAGGCAAAAGTAAAAAGGCGACCCTTGCGCGGGCCGCCCTTGGTCGGGCTGCCCCTATACTGCCCCAGCGCGAGGTGCGTCAACACAGGGACGATCAGAGCGCCTTCGCCGCCGCGATCGTCAGCGCCAGCGAATGTTTGCGCGCGCCATGGTCGTACATCGATGACGCGATAATCACCTCATCCACCGCGGTCCGCGCAACGAACGCCCTGAGCCCGGCAGCAATGTCATCGGCGGTACCAACCGCCGAACATTGCAGGACATGATCGAGGATCGCACGCGCGTTGGGTGGCAGACTGTCCTTATAACCCGCGAGCGGCGGCTGCATCTTGCCCGGGTTGCCGGTGCGCAGCGCGACGAACGCCTGCTGCTGTGACGAGGCGAGAAGCTCAGCCTCCTCGCGCGTATCGGCGGCGAAGGCGTTAAACGCCGCGGCCACATAGGGCGCCGCGAGCTGTGCCGACGGTTTGAACTGGCGGCGATAAATATCGAGCGCCTCGTCGAGTGCATCGGGCGCGAAGTGGCTCGCAAAGGCATAGGGTAGTCCGAGCATCGCCGCGAGCTGGGCGCCAAAGGTGCTCGACCCCAATATCCACAACGGAATATGCGTTCCCGCCCCCGGGACCGCGGTGATGCCCAGCTGTTCGTCGCCCGCCAGAAAGGCTTGCAGTTCAAGCACATCCTGCGGAAACTGCCGCTCGTCGCTGGCGAGCGTGCGGCGCAGCGCGCGCGCGACGCGCTGATCCGATCCCGGCGCGCGCCCCAGCCCGAGATCGATGCGGCCGGGGAACAGCGCCTCCAGCGTCCCGAACTGTTCGGCGATCACCATCGGCGCATGGTTCGGCAGCATGATGCCCGCCGACCCGATCCGGATCGTAGACGTTGCCTGCCCGATATGCGCCAGCACGACTGCGGTCGCCGCACTCGCGATCCCCGCCATGCCATGATGCTCGGCGACCCAGTAGCGCCCATAGCCGAGCGCCTCGGCATGCCGCGCCAGATCAGCGGCGTTGGCGAGCGATTGCGCGATCGTGCCGGTGTCGGTGACGGGCACGAGGTCGAGGAAGGAAAGTTTCGTCATGCAACGGATATGCGGTCGCTATCAAGCTGCCGCAAGCCCTCGCCACCGCAAAGCTGCTGCTACCGCCGCCGTCCAAGGCGCCCGGTCGCCGTCACTGTACTTTGATCCAGCTGTTGGCGGTCGAGTTATAGACCCACGTGCCAAATGCGATTTCGTCCAGCAACTGGCGGTTCTGCAGCCAGCGATCCTGTTCAGGATAGCTCGGCCCAAGCAGGTCGATCGCATGATCGTCCATCAGCGCGAACTGCTTTTTTTGCCACGTCACCATATTGGCAATGAAAGCAATATCCCGGTTCATTTCCTCAAGCGCGGAAGGCAGTTTCTCTGCCATCAAATCATGTGGAAATACAAAACGGAGGGAATCTCCATCGATTTCAAACATGATCGCAAGCGGCGGCGCCCGGCGCACGTCGCCATTTCGGGACTTCCAGCTCATCCCCTTGTTTTTGGCTTCCTGGAACAGCCTCGAAATAACCTCTTTCAGCTTTTGGTAGGCATCTTTGCCCATTTCGCCGAAGAAACCGTCGGTCGCAGATTTTACGGGGCCGGCGAGAAGAATCCCCAATCCAAAGGGCAACGCCCATTCCAGAACATTTTGAGGATCCGGATCGGGCACTTCCGAAATCGAAATATCCGCATCAAGAGGCCTTAGCGCATCACCCAATTGTTCAATCTGGGCGCGGGATAGCGATGACTGATAAAGCAGTTTGATCGTCATGGAGCGCTCCCGAAGCACAATGAAATCTTCCGATCTCCAGAATATTCAAGAAGCGACGCCGCAGCCACCTCCAATATCGGGCTAGAACCATTTCGGAGACGATATGCTCGCGCCGGACATCTAAGCCCGCTCATCCTTGGTCGAATCCATCACCACATAGGTGCTGATCGAATGCACCTGCGGCAGCACCCCCAGCACCTCGGTGTGGAAATGTTTGTACGCCGCCAGATCCGCAGTCTCTATCCGCAGCAGATATTCGATCGCGCCGGTAATATTGTGGCATTCGCGCACTTCGGGGGCGAGCGACATGGCCGCCTCGAAATCGGCCTGCGCCTTCTTGGTGTGAGTCGACAGCCCGACGGTAACGTAAGCCAGAAACGTCAGCCCCAGCTTCGCCGGGTTGATATTGGCACGATAGCCGGTGATCACCCCGCTCCGCTCTAGCTCCTGTACCCGCCGCAGGCAGGCCGAGGGCGACAGTCCGACGCGCTCGGCGAGTTCGAGGTTGGAGATTCGTCCGTCTTGCGACAGTTCGCGCAATATCTTGCGGCCAATATCGTCCATCTTGCTCATAGATTGCATATAATAGGCGATCAGCGGCATTCTTTGCAACCCGCGCGCCGCTGAAACGCATTATGTTGCGCGCATGAACCAGACCACCCTCCTCGCGCTCTCCGCCTTCGCGCTCGTCTCGTCGATCACGCCGGGGCCGAACAATATGATGCTGATGGCGTCGGGGGCCAATTTCGGCCTCCGCCGTACCGTGCCCCACGCACTCGGCGTTGGCATCGGCTTTACCTTGATGATCATCCTTGTTGGTCTCGGGCTGATGGGATTGTTCGACCTCTTCCCGATCCTGAACATGGTGCTCAAGGTCGTGAGCGTGGTGTATCTGCTGTGGCTGGCATGGAAGATCGCCAATGCCGCCGCCCCCGACACCGAAACCGGCGCGCGCGGCAAGCCGATGACCTTTGTCCAGGCGATGCTGTTCCAGTGGGTCAACCCCAAGGCCTGGTCGATGGCGCTGACCGCGATCGCGCTCTACGCGCCCGACCGCAATCTGGGCGCGGTGCTGCTCGTCGCCGCGGTTTTTGGCCTCATCAACCTGCCCTCAACCAGCCTGTGGGCGGTGATGGGTCAGGTACTACGCGGCTGGCTGTCGAGCCCGGCGCGGCTGCGCGTCTTCAACTGGGCGATGGCTGCCTTGCTGGTCGGATCGCTCGCGCTGCTGATCTGATTGCAAGGTTGCGGTTCGCAACCTATGCACGGCGCTCCTCTCTTCTGTCCGGAGAACAAGAGCATGCAGAGTCGTCGCCTCGGCAAGAGCGCCATCCATGTGTCCGACATCTGCATGGGGACGATGACCTTCGGCAGCCAGACCGATGAGGCTGCGGCGTTCCGCATTCTCGACCGCTGTTTCGAGGCGGGGATCAGTTTCTACGACACCGCCGAGGGCTATCCGGTGCCGCCCGACGTCAAATGGGTCGGCCGCACCGAGGAGATCGTCGGGCGCTGGATTAAGACCAAGCCGCGCGACGCGATCATCCTCGCGACCAAAGTGTCGGGGCCGAGCCATGTCTGGTTCAAGTCGCCGTGCCGGAACGGCATGACCGCGCTTGACCGCAAGAATATCTTCCAAGCGATCGATGATAGCCTGACGCGGCTGCAGACCGATTATGTCGACCTGTATCAGACGCACTGGCCCGACCATGACGCGCCCTATGACGAGATCATGGACGCGCTCGACGAACTGGTCCGCGTCGGCAAGGTGCGCATCCTCGGCTGCTCGAACGAGACGAGCTGGGGGCTGATGAAATCGCTCGCGGCGTCCGAGAAACTGGGCGGCGCGCGCTATCACACGATCCAGAATAATTTCAGCCTCAACAACCGGCGGTTCGAGGATGAATTGAAGCAGGTTTGCCGGCAGGAAGGCGTCAGCCTGATCCCCTATTCGCCGCTCGCCGGCGGGGTGCTGTCGGGGAAATATCAGGACGGCGCGACCCCCGAGGGCGCGCGATTCTCGCGCTACCTCGCGATGGAAGGCCGACAAGCGGCGATGGGCCAGCGTTTCGTCAACGACAAGAGCCTCGCCGCCACCGCGCGCTATCTGAAGATCGCCGCCGAAGCAGGGCTGCACCCGGTGACGATGGCGACCGCCTGGTCGAAACAGCATGACTTCGTCGCGTCGACAATTGTCGGGGTCAGCGCCGACGATCAGCTCCAGCCGATCCTCGATGCCATGGATCTCGTGCTGGGCGATGAGGTGATGACCGCATTGCATAAGGTGAGCAAGGACATCCTCTATCCGATGGGCTGAACCGCTTGTGCGGCGCGCCGCGGCTGCTAATCTTCGCCCGAAATCAGCAAGGAACCCTGCCATGTCCCCCGCCCGCCGCGCCTTCTTCGCCCTCGTCGCCTTTTCTGCCACCATCGGTGTCGCGCACGCCGCGAACCCGACAATGTTTCGCGATGCGGGCTGCGGTTGCTGCCTCAAATGGCTCGAACAGGTCAAAGCATCGTTCGGGCAGAAGGCCGTGATCGTCAATTCGACCGACATGGCCGCGATCAAGGACAAGCAAGGTGTGCCGCAGGCGCTGCGCAGCTGTCACACCGTGCTGGTCGGCGGCTATGTGATCGAGGGCCATGTCCCCGCCAAAGAGATCGCCCGCCTGCTGCGCGAAAAGCCCAAGGGCGTCAAAGGCCTTGCCGTCGCCGGAATGCCGATGGGTTCGCCCGGGATGGAGCATGGCGATCACCGCGAAGCGTACAAAGTGATGACCTTCGGCAGCGGCGGCCAGCGCGTTTATGCGAGCTATGCGGCGAGCCGCTGACCTTTAGTCGCCACCTCCTCCGCCGTCCCCACCGCCGCAATTTCCCTCACTGCCGCCCCAATCGGCGGCGTTAGCATCGCGCACATGTGCAGGACTGTTATCACCAACAACCATCTGAGGTGAATGGCCGGAGTCGTCACCATAACGTGTCTTGTGACGCGCGGAATCCTTGAGACGGATAGATCCAATCACCAACAGTGCGGCTAAAAATAGGCCAACCGCTATCCACAACATTGTGATGCCTCCTTCGGCTGCGACGCTCTATGTTAGTTCAGCTTTGAACAGCTCCAGCATCCGCCCCCACGCCTTTTCCGCCGCGGCCTCGTTATAGGCGCGGCCATCGGGCGGGCACCAGCCGTGCATCGCGCCTTCATACACCTCGACCTCGTGCCACTGCTTGCGCGGTTCCAGCACCGCCTTCAGCAATACCTTTTCGTTCGGCGCTTCCTTGTCGTCGTTATCGGCGATCGCGAACAGATAGCCGGCCCGCGTCCCGGGAATCAGCAGATGCGGGCTGTCGGGTTTGTCGGTGCCGACCCCGCCGCCATGAAAGCTCGCCGCCGCACCGATCCGGTCGGGCTTCAACGCCGCGGTGTAGATCGTCATCGCGCCGCCCATGCAGTAGCCGGTGGTGGCAATCTTGCGCTTCGTATCGACCTCCTTCTGCGCGTCGAGAAAGGCAAGATGCGCGATCGCGTCGGTCTCGACGATGGGCCTGGTCAGCTGTTTCAGATAGCCGAACAGTTTTTCGCGCACTGCGGGATTGCTCCAGTCATTCGCGGCATCGACGACCGGCGACTTCTGCCAGCGGTAAAACGGATTGATGCACAGCACCGCATAGCCCTCGCCCGCCAGCCGGTCGGCCATCTGGCGAAAGGCGGGGCGCAGCCCACGGATGTCGGGCCAGATCAGCACGCCCGGATGCTTGCCGCTCGTCGGCGCAACAAAATAGGCGTCGCAGATGCCCGCTGCGGTCGTAATCTCGACGTCGCGGCCTTTCACGGGCTTGCCAGCTATCGCGCGTGCCGGCAACGCCGCGATCAGCGCGCCTGCCCCGGCCAGCGCCGCAAAGCTGCGGCGGCCAACCGCCATCCCGGCGCGATCCAGATCGGCTTCGGTATCTTCGGTGCACATGCGGGTTCTCCTTGAAGGGCGCCTTCGAGAAGTCGCAGAAAACTGCGCAACTTCACTCGCGATTTCATATTTTCGTCCCGTGCCCGGGATCGAACCGGGTACGACGCTAATCCAGCCGTGAGATGTAGGACAGCGGTTTTTGCAGTCGCGATCCTCCCCGTCGCGCAGCGATGGGGAGGTGGCAGCGCGAAGCGCTGACGGAGGGGCTTTGGCGCAGCCGTCGTGGCCCCTCCACCATCGCCTGCGGCGACGGTCCCCCTCCCCATGGCTTCGCCACAGGGAGGATCATCATGCCGCAGCCGTCAGAGCGTCAATCTCTTCAAACGTCAGCGCCACATGATGCACCCCGACCCCGCGCAACATCTCTCCATGCGCCGCGCGATCGACGATATGTCCAGCGCCGCAGAAGCCGACGACGGTCAGCCCCGCCGCCAGCGCCGCCTGCGCCCCGGTCGGCGAATCCTCGATTGCCAGACATAGCGCCGGATCGACGCCCAGCCCTTTGGCCGCGGCAAGATAGATGTCAGGAAATGGCTTGCCGCGATCCCAGCCGTCGGCGCTGTACACATGATCGGCGAAATGATGTCCCAGCTCGAACAGTCCGAGCGCCCAATCGATATATTCGGCGCGGCTCGACGAAGCGATCGCGCGCGGCATTGACCCCAGCGTCGCGAGGAAATCGGCGGCGCCGGGGACGGCGTCAAACCCCTCCATAAACCGGCCCCGCGCCCGTTCGCGGTGCTGCTCGCGAAAACCGGCGGGCAGCGGATGACCGAACCGTGCCTCGATCCGCCGCTGCGTCTCCTGCGAGTTGTGGCCATAATAGTCGCGCAGGCACTCGTCATAGGTCAACGGCATGCCGATCGCGGTCAGGCTTTCGGCGAGCGACAGGTTCGCGCGCACCTCGCTATCGGCGATGACGCCATCGAAATCGAAAATGATCGCGGCGAAGCTCATGGGAATCCTACAATCTTCATATTTGGCACCTAGAGCCTCGACCAACAGGAGACACCCATGAAATTCATCGAACTCAAGTCGCGCGGCGGCAATTATCTGGTCGTCGCCGAAAATGTCGCCTGGCTCCGCGACTATGAAAACGGTCAGACGCAGGTCGGCATGGTCGGCGGCGCGCCGCTGCTGGTGGCCGGCAAGATCGAGGACGTCGCGGCATCGATTCTGGCGCAGGCGAATGCGGCTACGGAGGCATAGCTGGCGAAGAGGACGGTGGCGGATTCGGCGTCAGACACGCCGCCGCCCGAAACCCGCGTGCGGCGGCGTTGGCCTTGTCTCGGGCGCCTTCGCGCTACGGAAATATTCGGCGGCGGCGAGCCCATCCTCGATCTTTCCATCCGTGCCCAACAAGCTAACCCATATGTCGCCACCAGCCATCATGCTGTTTATCTTCCAATAGAATCGGCCGGCGAGCGTGGTCGAGGGGAACCGGCTTGGATGCAACAGGTCGAGGACGAGGATTTCGGGCTTGCCCTCAGACCCCCAAGCCCAAACACGCGCGATCTCGGACCATGGTATCGTGTCATTCGACCAGGCCCGGACAAATATGCCGCTGTGGGAGATTTTGACCCGTACATCGTTGCCCACAAGCCGCGGGAACAATGCGATTGCGATCCCGCCGCCTGTCACGATAAATAGCCATCCGGCCAGCTTCAGCTTGGAGCGCTCGATGGGCACTATCAGGCCCGAAAAGATAAAACCGACCACGACCAAGCCGACGCACGCAGCAACGACCAGAAAAATACGCCAACGCGCATTCCGCGCGATGAACACGCCTGCCGTCACTCCACCGTCACCGACTTCGCCAGATTGCGCGGCTGATCGACGTCGGTCCCCTTCGCCACCGCGACGTGATACGCCAGCAACTGCACCGGCACCGCGTACACCAAGGGCGCGATCAGCGGGTGGACCTTGGGCATTTCGATCGTCGCCATGCAGCCGTCGCCCGCTTCGGCGATGCCGTCGGCGTCCGAAATCAGCACGACCTTGCCGCCGCGCGCCATCACCTCGTGCATGTTGCTGACGGTCTTTTCGAACAGCGGGCCGCTGGGCGCGAGGACGATGACCGGGACCGATTCGTCGATCAGCGCGATCGGGCCGTGCTTCATTTCGCCCGAGGCGTAGCCTTCGGCGTGGATGTACGAGATTTCCTTGAGCTTGAGCGCGCCTTCCATCGCCAGCGGATAGTCTGGGCCGCGGCCGAGGTATAGGACGTCGCGCGCCGGGGCGATCAGGTGCGCCATCGCGGCGATGTCGTCGTCATGACTGAGCGCCGCATTGAGCGCAGCGGGTGCTTCGATCAGATGTTTGACGATCTCATGCTCGTCGGCGGCGCTGAGCTTGCCCTTTTTGAGCGCGAGGTGCGCGGCGAGCGCGGCGAGCACCGCAAGCTGGCAGGTGAAGGCCTTGGTCGACGCGACGCCGATTTCGGGACCGGCGTGGGTTGGCAGCAGCAGGTCGGCCTCGCGCGCCATGCTGCTGGTCGGGACGTTGACGACGACCGCGATCGTCTGGCCGTTCGCCTTGCAATGGCGCAGCGCCGCGAGCGTGTCGGCGGTCTCGCCCGATTGCGAAATGAACAGCGCCAGCCCGCCGGGTTGCAGCACCGGGTCGCGGTAGCGAAACTCGCTTGCGACATCGATGTCGACCGGGACGCGCGCAAAGGTTTCGAACCAGTATTTGGCGACCATGCCGGCGTAGAAGCTGGTGCCGCACGCGACGATGGTAATGCGGTCGATGGCGCTCAGATCGAAGTCCATCTGCGGCAGCGCGACAGTCTGTTCGAGCGGGCGGATGTAGGAGGAGAGCGTCTGTGCGACCACGGTCGGCTGCTCGAAAATCTCCTTCTGCATGAAGTGGCGGTAATTGCCCTTCTCGATCGCCGCGGCGGTGACGCCGCTGGTCGTGATCTCGCGCGTCACCGGGTTGTTGGCGCTGTCGTAAATCTGTGCGCCTTCGCGGGTGATGACGACCCAGTCACCCTCGTCGAGATAGGCGATCTGCTGCGTCAGCGGGGCGAGTGCGAGCGCGTCGCTCCCCAAATAGGTCTCGCCTTCGCCATAACCGACGACGAGCGGCGAGCCGAGCCGCGCGCCGATGAGCAGATCGGGATGCTGGCGAAAGGCGATCGCGAGCGCAAACGCCCCGCGCAGCTGCGGCAGCACCGCCTGCACCGCGTCCTGTGGCGACAAGCCCGCCTCGACCTGCTCGCTCACCAGATGCGCGACAACCTCGGTGTCGGTCTCGCTCTCGAAGCTGCGCCCGCGCGCCTGCAAAGCTTCGCGCAGCGGCTTGAAATTTTCGATGATCCCGTTGTGGACCAGCGCGACCTCGCCCGTCGCATGCGGGTGCGCGTTGCTCGTCGTCGGCGCGCCGTGCGTCGCCCAGCGCGTGTGCGCGATGCCCACGGTGCCCGGCGCCGGATTGCCCACGAGCTCCTTGACGAGATTGCCCAGCTTGCCTTCGGCGCGGCGGCGGATCAGCTGGCCGCCCTCGATCGTGCACACGCCCGCCGAATCATAGCCGCGATATTCCATGCGCTTCAGCCCGTCGACGAGGCGGTCCGCCACCTGGTCCTTGCCGATGATTCCGATAATTCCGCACATGGATAATGGCTTTCTTTAGAGCGTGTAGGGGACGCGAATACCCGGCATCGCGGCCGGAAACACCTTGATATTGCGGGTCACGAGGATGCGACCCGAGATTTGCGCGGTTGCCAGAACAAAGGCGTCGGCCAGCGTCAAGCCCTTGCGTTCGGCGCGGAGTGCCGCGGCGCGGCGCGCGACCGCGTCACCGACCTCCTCGAGCGCGAAGCAGCCGAGGAACGCCTCGACCGCTTTTATTGATGCGGGGTCGGCCGCGGACATCACCTCGGTCCAGCTGATCCGGCTGATGCTCTTGCGCCCGGCGCGGCGGATTTCGGCGCGCGCGGCCTCTACGCCGTTGAGCGCGTCGATCAAAATGTCGCTGTCGAACTGCGCGTCGATCATTCGCGTTTGCCCCGCAGGCGCCGCTGATATTTGAGGCCGTCGCCAATATCGTCACGGTCGCGCCAGATGCCAAAGGCGTTATCGATCGCATCACCCGAAATGTCGGCGCGGTAAGAGGCGACCGCGCGGCGGACGAGCTCGGCGCGCGAGACGCCTTGTTCTACAGCAAGCGCCTCGAGCCACTGGATATCATCATCAGGAATGTCGGCGAGGAAGCGCATGTAGCTTTGATATCATATCATGATATCAAATCAAGCAGGTAGCTGCTTTCGATAGACGAGAAAGCCGGATTTTTCGGCGATGCGGTCATAGAGCGCCATTGCCGTCTCATTGGTTTCGTGCGTTTGCCAGTAAACGCGCGGCAACGATCGCTCCTGTGCGGCGCGATAGACCGCCTCGATCAGCGCCCGGCCCACGCCGTTACCGCGCGCTTCTACGCTGGTGAACAGGTCTTGCAGATAGAGCGATGGCAGCAGTGACGTCGTGCTGCGATGAAGGAGATAGTGGGTCAGGCCAAGCAGTGCGCCATCCTGCTCGGCGACGAGCGCGAACATCGGTTCATAGGGATCGAAAAAGCGCTCCCACGTCGCCGCGGTGATTTCGGGCGCCAGCGCCGTATCGCCGCTGCGTCCATAGAAAGCGTTGTAGCCCGCCCACAGCGGGAGCCAGAGATCAAGGTCGGCCCGTATCGCCGGTCGGACGATCAGGTCAGCCACAGGTTCAAGTCCGCCCGAAATTGCGGTCGACGAAAATATAGGCGAACTGCACCGGATCGGGCGCCTCGCCATTGCCTGCGGCAAAGCGCGCCGTGCCGTCGGTCCAGATCTTCAGAACCTGCGCCGGGAGGTCAGGGGCAAACTTCATCTGTTGCTCGACGATCCGCTCCCAGCTTCCGGTGACCCCGAAACTCTTCTCGAGCTGCGGCACCATCGCCTTGCACCAGGCGTCGGTCGCATCGTCGAGATGCCCGATCGCTTTCAGCACCCAGGCGTCGACAAAGCGCAGAAAGGGCTCGTCGGTGTAACGGTCGGTCACGTCATTTCTCCATCGTCCATTCGTCGCGCAGCAAGCCAAAGATCAGCGAGTCGCGAACGCCGATATGCGTTTCCCATTCGCCGCGCAGCCGCCCCTCGCGCTGAAAGCCCAACCGCTCGAGAAGGACGATCGATCCGCTATTCTCCGGGTCAGTGTCGGCAAAGATGCGTCGTAGTCCCAGCTCTTCGAATCCATAGTCGATCACCCGCCCCACCGCTTCGCGCCCGATGCCGGTACCCCAGTGACGACGATGCAGGATATAGCCGATTTCTTTCACGTCGGGCTTGCCGTCGATCAGGATCACCCACCCGAGCGCATCATCATGGCCGGCCAGCGTAATCGCCCAGCACTGATAGTCGCGTCCCTCGATCGCGTTGTAGGCGACATAGTCTTCGGTTTCGGCGAGCGACTGGTGCGGCCCGCTCGACCACCAGGTCATGACCGCCGGATCGGACAACACCGGGAACAGCGCGGCGGCATCATCCAGCCGCAGCTGGCGCAGCACAAGCCGCGCAGTGGTCAGCGTCGGCGCGGGCATGAGGCTTATTTACCCGCCTTCTTTTTCCGCATCGCGTCATGAAAACGGTCGGCCCAGCCCGGCTTGATCAGCTGCTCGGCGCGGACCATGCGCAGGTCGCCCGCGGCGACATCGCGCGACACGGCGCTGCCCGCAGCGACGATCGCGTCGCGGCCGATGGTGACGGGGGCGATCAGCGCGCTGTTGCTACCGATGAAGGCGTTTTCGCCGATCACCGTCTGATATTTGAAATAGCCGTCATAATTACAGGTGATCGTCCCCGCGCCGATGTTTGCGCCCGCGCCGACGGTGACATCGCCCAGATAGGTCAGGTGGTTCGCCTTGGCGCCCTTGCCCAGCACCGCCTTTTTCGTCTCGACGAAATTGCCGATCTTGGCCTTTTCGCCCAGCACCGTGCCGGGGCGCAGACGCGCGAAGGGTCCGACTTCGCAGCCGCTGCCGATGATCGCGCCTTCGATATGGCAATTGGCGCGGATCCTGACACTATCGGACACCGTCACGCCGGGGCCGAAAAATACGTTCGGCTCGATCAGCACGTCGCGGCCGATCTGCGTATCCCATGCGAACCACACCGTGTCGGGGGCGATGAGGCTGGCGCCGTCGGCCATCGCCTGTATCCGCCGCCGCGCCTGCCAGTCACCTTCCATCGCGGCGAGCTCACCGCGGCTGTTGATCCCCGCAACGTCATAAGGGTCGGTGACAACCACCGCACAATGGCGCCCGTCGGCATTGGCGATATTGACGATGTCGACGAGGTAAAATTCCTTCGCCGCATTGGCGTCGGTGACGCGCGCCAGCAACCCGAACAGGTCGCGCGCCTTTGCCGCCATCAATCCCGAATTGCACAGGCGCACCGCGCGTTCGGCGTCGGTGGCGTCCTTATGCTCGACCATCTTGGTGACGCGATCGCCCTCGGTGATGACGCGGCCATATTGCTGGGCATCGTCGGGTTCGAAGGCGAGTACCACGACCGCAGGCGCATCGGGCGCGTTCAGCCGGTCGATCATCGCCTGCATCGTCGCGGCGGGAACAAAAGGCACGTCGCCATAAAGGATCAATACGTCGCCGTCGAAACCGGTAAGCGCGCCTTCAGCCTGCTGCACCGCATGACCGGTGCCAAGTTGCGGATCCTGCACCGCCAGGTCGGCGGTGCCGCCCAGCGCCGCCTCGAGCTGCTCAGCCTTGTCACCGACGATCACCACCTTCTTCGCCGGGTTCAGCGCGTCGACGCTCGCCATCAGGTGCAGCAGCATCGGCCGCCCCGCGATCGGGTGCAGCACCTTGTGCAGGTCGGACTTCATGCGGGTTCCCTTGCCCGCGGCAAGGACGATAGCGGCGATAGGATTGCTCATGCGCGCTGCCATGCCAGCAAATGATTGCGGATTCCAGAGCGTCGCGCCATGCGCAGCCGATGAACGGATTTCCTTTTGCGATCGTCGGCTTCGACCTCGACGGCACGCTGGTCGATACCGCGGGCGACCTGACCGCCGCGGTCAACCATGCACTGGGCCTCGCCGCGCGCGCGCCGCTGACCGAGGCCGAGGTGCGACCGATGATCGGGCTGGGCGCGCGGCACATGCTCGAACAGGGGTTCGCCGCGACCGGCGGCATCCCGGACGGCGATTTCGAGCGGCTCTACCGCGAGCTGCTGCGGTTTTATGAAGCGCATATCGCGGTCCACAGCCGTCCCTTCCCCGGCGTGATCGCCGCGCTCGACCGGCTCGACGCGCTCGGCGTGAAGACCGCAGTGGTCACCAACAAGCGCGAAGATATGGCGCGCAAACTGCTCGGCGACCTCGGGCTGGCCGACCGGATGGCGACGATCATCGGCGGCGATACGCTGGGGCCGGGCAACGCCAAGCCCTCCCCCGCGCCGATCCATGCGATGATCGACCGCTGCGGCGGCGGACGCGCAGCATTTGTCGGCGACAGCATCTACGACATTCTTGCGGCCCAGGGTGCCGGAGTGCCGAGCATCGTGGTCAGCTTCGGTTTCCTCGATCGACCCGCCCGGGAGCTGGGCGCCGATCAGGTCATCGACCATTATGACGAGCTGATCTCGCTGCTCGAACGGCTCTAACGCTTCCGCCACTTGGTCCACAAATGGCTCGCCAGCATCGTCGGCGGCATGCGCAGCCAGTGCGAACGGATGTAGAAGCCTTGCTCGAGCAGCGGCCGCGTCACCCGTCCCCAATCGTCGCGGGCGAACAGACGCTGGCGAAACCAGTGGTCTTTAGTGCCCTGCCCGCCCCATCCTGCGGACAGCGCGGCGCCATAAAGATCGCGCGACAGCCGCGCCGCGCGCTGCACCGCATCCTGCAACCCATGCAATCGCGCGCGCTTGTCGAGCTCGCCCCAGAATCCGGGATCGGCTGCCGCAAAATCGCGCGTCATCAGGTGAAAGTCCCACAAATTGCGGAGCCCGCCCTGCAAGTCGCCGTCAGCGAGCATATGCGCGGCGCAGTGGCACGCCATGTCGACGGGGTTCAGCACCGCAAAGCCGCCCGCGCTGGCCTCCGCGTCGCTGACGAGCGCCAACGCGTCGGGCGTAATCCGGTGGGTGCGCGGCAGGATCGTGTGGTGGACGTCGATCATCCGGTCGCGCAGCTTGTGGATCAGCGGCGGCAGCTCATGCATATGTTCGCGATAGTAGAAATCGTCATAGGGGTCGGACTTGACCCATTCCCATCCGGCATTGAGCAAGGCGTTCTCGGCCCGGCGGATGTCCGTCGCGAGTACCAATATGTCGAGGTCGCCGATCTGCCGCCCCGCCGCGCACGCCATGCCCGCGGCGGCATAGGCAGCGCCCTTGAGCAGGACAAATTCGATCCCCACCGGCGCCAGCGCGCGCCGCGCCATCTCGGCCTCCCACAGCGCCTGCCGCTGTGCGACCGCGGCAGCGGCGCGCTGATCGGCGAACAACGCCGCGACGGTCGGCGGCAGGTCGGCACCCTCGAGCCGGTGCGCCAGCGTCGCCAGCATCGCCTCGCTGCGCGCGACGCCGATCACGCCGTCCCAGTCGCGCGGCGCCAAAGCGGAGGCATCGCGGCGTCCGGCGAGCAGGTCGACAAAGGTCCGCACCGCGCTCATTTGATCGCCTCGGCCCATAGCTGCTCGGCCAGCATCATGCCGGTCGCACTGTCGGGATAAGACACGCCGAACGCAGGAGTCTCGCGCACCAGCCGCGTCAGTGCCGCGAAGCCCGCCTCGCCCAGCGCGACATAGTTGGTCGACGCCTCGGTCAGCCGCACAAACGCCTCGCCCTCGCCCATCGGCTCGATCGCCGCCGCGCCGCCAAAGCGCGGGAACAGCAGCAACGCCGGACGCACCGGTTCGTGCATCGCCGCGATCGCTTCGGAGCGCGGGATCAGGTGGCGGACGTCGCCCTTTGGCGTTCCGGCCATCAGCGGCCCCAGCCGCGCAGCATCGACCTGCGCCGCGACCGCGGCAATCCCCTCGTTCTTCAGGCTGACCGCGCGCGGGAACGCCAGCGCATCGCCGCTCACCGGCTCGATCAGCGTGAATTCGTCGCCCATCAGCCGCCAGTCGCCTTCGCCGAGCAGCGCCGCCAGCGTCGATTTTCCCGACCCCGATTCGCCCGACATGATCAGCGCGCGGCCATCCCGCGCCACCGCGCTGGCGTGGAGCAGCATATGGCGCCGCCAGCCGAGCGCGACCTGCAAGTTCATCCCCATTTCAGCGGCGAGCAGCCCCATCGACAGCGGCAGTGGCAGCGCGTCGGGAACGACAAAATCGCCGCCGATATGCACCGAAGGCCGCACCCGGCGCCGCCACGGCCGCGCCGCGAACAGGCGCACGGTAGCGTCAGCGGGGCGTGTTTCGTCCTGCGGATAACCGGCGTACAATCGCTCAAGCGCTGCGATCGGCGCCGCCCAGTCGCTGCCGATACGAAATTGCACGGGGCCGACCGCAATGCGAATGCTGTGCCTCACGCCCGCGCCACCAGCCCCATCGCCGCCAGTTCGTTCAACCGCTCGGTCAGGATCGGCTGGACATCGTCCACACCGTCGAAGTCGAAGCTTTCGGCGAGCCGCACCGCGAGCGTCACCGCGTCGCAATCGTCCGCGCCCATGGCTTCCAGGATTTCGGGCATCGGCGACACCACCAGATGCGTCTGCATCGACCGGCGATCGAAAATCGCGGTCAGCTCACCCAGCGGCTCGACGCGCAGCGCGCCCGGCGGCGCGGCGCGATAGGCGGGGTCAGGCATAATCTTCGGCGGCAGCGGTCAGCTTGGCGAGGATCGCCATCATCGTCGCGCGCTCGGCGGCGGTGATGTTCGATTCGAGCTGCGCCTCGCTCGCCAGCGCCGCGGGAACGATTGCGTCGTACAGCGACCAACCCGTTTCGGTGAGCTCCAGATGGTGCGACCGCCCGTCGACCGCATGCGCCTGCCGCGCGATCAATTGCCGTTCAGCGAGTGCCTTAGCGGCGCGGTTGACCGTCACCTTGTCCATCCGCGTCGCCTCGACCAGCTCGCGCTGCGTCTTGGGCCGCCCTTCGCCCAGCACCGCCATCAACCGCCATTCAGGGATCTTCAGCCCGAACCGGTTCTGATATTCGGCCGCGATCCGTTCGGACAAGGCGTTCGACGCGATCGACAGGCGATAGGGCAGAAAATTGTCAAGGTTCAGTTTTTTGGCGGCCATGCCCCGTTCTTATCGACAATCGCCGTCCTGTGAAGGTCAGAACGACACGCGAGCGCCGATCCACAACGTCCGCGGCGTCGCGCGCTCGACGATCCCAGTCGAGGAGATCGCCGCAGGGACCAGCTCGTCGAACAGATTTTCGCCGCGCGCCTCAAGGCTCACCCGATCAACGACGCGCCACGTCACACCGGCGTCGAGGGTCAGCGCATCGCCCAGCACCAGCAGGCCCAGATCATCCTCATTCTGTTTGCCCACATAGCGCAGCGTCGCAAAACCCTGCACGGCGTCCGTTGTGTTGCTGCGCAGCGAAACACTGCCGCCATGCTTCGCGATCTGCGCCGGACGGCGACCATCGAGCGCCGCTGCGCCGCGCGACGCATCGACCGTGGCATCGGTCAGCGCATAGGTTGCGCGCAGCGTCAGAAAATCGATCCGCTGTTCGGCGCTGAACTCGATCCCCTTGGTGTCGATCGCATCCAGATTTTGCCGCTGGTTGAGGTTCGGCGCGAGGGTGACATTGGCGATGGCGTTGGTCAGGTGATTGGCGAACAGCGTCGCCGACAGCTTTGTGCCGCCGCTTTCCCAATCGACCCCTACCTCGCCGCCCCACAATCGCTCGGGCTGCAGCATTTCGTTCGCGGTCGTCACCTCGGCACCGACACGAAACGGGCGATAGAGCTCGTTCAGCGTCGGCAAGCGCCAGCCGCGATAGGCGGCCGCACGCAGCGTTATCCTTTTGGCCGCTGTCCAACGCACCCCCGCACGGCCGCTGCCTTCCCATCCTTGCCGCGCCGCAAAGCGCAGGTCGGTGATCACGGGACCGCCGATATTGCGCTCCAGCCGAAAGCCCTCACCGAGCCACCAGCGATCGACTCGTCCACTAAGCGTCCAGAGCCAACCCCCGCCACCAACGGGGGACGTCCATGACGTCCATTCGGCAAAAGCCCCCACGGTATCGCTGCTGCCGCCTGCGATCCGATGACGACCTGGAACCGTGCCGGCAAAAAAGAAATCCTCCTCGGTGCGGCCCGTCGTGCGGCGCCAGTCGGCGCCGATGCGGATCGGATTGATGCGTCCGATGAGCGGGCGAAATTCGAGCCGCGCGCCCATTCCGGTGGCGGGAACGCGCTGGAACAGCACGGGGGCGACGCTGTTCCGTCCGGCCGCCACACTCGCAAAACCGCTCTCGAAATCGCGCAACTGAACATAGGTCAGCGCGGAGAACTGGTTTTCACCATAAGGGTCGTGGATGAAGCGCAGGCTGGCATCTACGCCATCAACCCGGCTGGTCGTGAAATCGGTCCCGCGGTCACGCTGGTCGGAAAAACCGCGCACGCTCGCTTCGACAGAGCTGGATTCCCCGGCGTCGAAACGCAGTCGCAGCCCCAGCCCGCCTTGCTCATAAGGCGCAGCGCGATCGACGCTGCCGCGCTGGCGTCTGGCGATCGGGACGAAGCCGTCGCCGCGACTATAGCGGCCGTCAACCGCGACCTGCCCACTGTCCGATCCGATGCCCACCGAAGCCGATGCATCCCAGCTATCGCGGCTGCCATAGGCGAGACTGGCATCGACCCCATAATTGAGCTGGGAATGGAGCGCGATTGTTCCGGCCAGCGCGCCCGGCCCATCGGCGCCGCTGCCGCCGCCACGCGTAATCGTCGCGCCGCGCAGGTTGATTGCATCAAAAGCCGTCCAGGCGACCCAGCCGCCGAATGGATCGGCTTGCGGGATGCCGTCAAGCGTCACCAAGGCGCGGCTCGACGCATTGCCGCCCAGTCCGCGCAAAGTCACGCCCTGACTGGTCGGGTTCGCCGACCGTCCATCCGATCGGCGGAATTGCACCACCCCGGCCTCGTCGCGCAGGCGATTTTCGATGCGGGCGCCGCTACCCCGCTGCAAATCGTCGATCACGGCGATCGACTGAACCACATCGCCATAGGCTCGCGGCAACGCGCCCGAGGCAGTGACGACAATATCGATGCGATCCTGCGTCGTCCGCGGACCGCAGACGATGACGGGTTCCAGATATTCGTCGTCCGGTCTCGTGCTATCGGCTTCCAGGGCCATGGCCGACGCCGGCATGGCCAGCGCCGCGGCCCCCGTCAGCAGGCGGATCACGCTGCCTTGACCGCGTCGGGGTGCGCCTTCTGGAATGCGTCCAGCTCCATGCAAGCTGCATCAATTGCCACGAGCCGCGGATAATCGTCCAGCGGCACTTCGAACCTGCGCGCATTATACATTTGCGCGACGAGACAGCAGTCGGCGATCCCCGGCGTGTCACCGCCGAGATATGTCCCTTCGCCCGCCATCGCCTCGAGCGCGTCGAAACCCTGCGCGATCCATGTCGCGATCCAGCGATCCTTGGTCTGCTCGTTGAGCCCCAGATCTCTGGTCAGATATTTCAGCACCCGCAGATTGTTCAGTGGATGGATGTCGCTCGCCACCACCTGCGCCTGCGCCAGCGCGACGGCGCGCGGCATCGCTTCCTCGGGAATTAGCCGCGGCTCGGGAAAGGCGCGGTCGAGCCAGTCGATGATCGCCATGCTCTGGATGATCGGTTCGCCATCGGCGACCAGCATCGGGACAAAACCCTGCGCGTTGAGCTCCAGATAGGCGTCGCTGCGCTGTTCGCCCGCGATCAGGCTGATCTCGACGCGCTCATAGGCGAGCCCTTTCAGGTTCAGCGCGATGCGCACGCGATAGCTGGCCGAGGAACGGAAATAATCGTGGAGGACGAGCGACGTCATGGGAGAACCTTTTATCGTCATCCCGGCGAAGGCCGGGATCTCGACGGAGCATCGGGACACGATGGTAAGATCCCGGCTTTCGCCGGGATGACGAATATGAGGGGATTATAATTCGCGCAAGTTTGGCGAAAGACTAGTTTTGCTCGTCCTTTGGCATTTCCGCAATCCATTGCCGCAGCAACGCCGCGCCTTCCTTGTGCACTGTCGATCGCCCGACCTCGGGCATCGCGATCCCGGGATCGGTGCTTTCGAGGCGGTATAGCAGGAAACTGTGCGCGGCATCGCCCGGCGCAATTGCGAAATCCATCCCCCCGCTGCCGCGCCCCGCCGCGGTCGGGCGTTTGCCGATACCATAGTTGACGGTGGTGGGATCGTCGGTCCAGCGCAGGAACAGCCCGCTGTTCGACGCGCTGCCCGCCGGATTGTGGCAATGCGCGCAATTGACGTCGAGATACGCGCGCGCGCGCTCGGCCACCGTTCCTGATGCCGGATCATCCCATATCGGCATAGTGACGCTGCGCGCCGGAATGGTCCGAACGCGGATCGACGGCGCTTTCTGCATACCGGTCAGATCGACCCGGAAGTTACGCATCTTCGGCCCGATCGGTTCGATCACGCCATTCTTGCTGTGACATTCCTTGCACTGATTCTTGTTCGGCACCGCATAACGGATGCTGTGTGCTTCACCGTCGGGGCTCTTGAAACTCACCGGAACCCGCCGCCCGCCGAGCGCCAGCGTCGCATCCTTGCCGTCGGCGTCCCAGATGTAGGGCAGCGCGGTCCAGCCCGAAGCGCGGTGGATCAGCAGCCGCGTTTCAACCGGCTTGCCGCCATTATGGTCGACCCAGCCGAAACTTTTGAACAATACCGTGCCAACCGGAAATTCGATCGTCCCGTCCGCAGTCACGCGCGCTTCGCGGCCGTTCGGGATGTAAACGAAGCGGTCCTTGGCGGCATAATCGCTAAACAACGGCGTGCGCAGCGTGTAGCCGACGGCGGCAGTCGGACGATAGTTGCCGGTTGTCATTCCAAAACCGAACTCGGACAGTTTCTGCGGCGTCGCCTCCCCTTCGATCGCGGCTTGATCGACGGTCGGACCAGTCATGGTTGCCGCGCCGCTGACGCAGCATAGCGCCGCCGCCAAGGCCGCAAAAACGCGTCTCACCGGACCTTCGCCTCCATCGTCTCGGGCAGCTTGATCGCGGGCAGCGCCGCGGGCGGCGTCCCCTTCGACAGGTCGGCCGGGGCAGGCTTCGCCTGATCGCGCGGGGTCGCGACATCGGGCAGGTTCAGCGACAGCACGCCGACCGGGTCGAGCACCACCGCGTCGCCCGCACCATCCCACAGCACCGGCGGAATCGCACCGCCAAAGGCCGCGGCAATCTGCGCCCCGCCCTCGAACGCCGGGGCGTAGCCTGCCTTGCCGTGCTGGTTCCCGCGCACGATGATGTCGCGGGGCAGCGGCTGGTATTTCGAGTCTTTATGCTCGTAGCGATAGCCTACGATCATCACATTGGCGGTGCCATTATTGTCGAAGATGTTGTCGAAAATCTCGACATTGCGGTTCGCCATCACCAGCACCCCGGTGCCGGTCGGCACGCTCGCGACGATATTGCCCTTCGGCGCGAAATTCGGCGTGCTGTTGTCGTTGACGATATTCTCGAACACGCGGACATTGTGCCCGCCCTGCATCGGCAGGCTGGGCAGGTCGAACACCAGGATGCCGCCGGTGTTCTTGGTCGCGATATTGTCGTGGACGTCGGCGTCGTAGCTGTTCTCGATCTCGATCCCCGCGACATTCTCGGTCGCGATCGAGTCTCGAACGATGATATTCTTCGACTGGCCGACATAGATGCCCGCATCCGATGCGCCACGCACATAAACGCTGTCGATCAGCACGTCGGTGCTTTCGACCGGATAGATACCATAAGCGCCGTTGGTTTCTTTCGGCCCGGCGGTCCATTCGACGCGGAGTTGATGATAGACGATGCGGTCGGCGCCCTTCGATTTGATCCCGTCACCCTTGGTGTTGAGCACCGCAAAATTGGTCAGCAGCACATCGTCGGAGGTGACCAGCAGCCCCTCACCCGCGCCCTGCTGGCCGGTGAAGTCGAGCACCGATCCGCCCTCGCCCGCCCCGGCGCCGCGCACCGTGATGTTGGCGACGTCGAGCGACAGCCCGTCAACCAGCTTCCACACCCCCGAGCCCAACTGCACGATGTCGCCCGGTTCGGCGAGGATCAGCGCCTCTTGCAGCTTTTCGTTGGCGTCGGGCGTTGTCGCACTAACGCTGATCGTCTTGGCGGCCGCCGGATTGGCGGCGAGCACCGCCAATATGCCCAGCGTTACCGCGTGAAAGCCGTGGAATCGCATCACTCTCTCCCCTGATTTTGAGAGAACATGCGGCAAGACTTGACGGATGCCAAGCGGGTTGCTGACATGCGTGTAGCTAAAACCGGGGAGAGGTCGCTTTGCTTACCAGATTATCATTGGCGCTCGTTGCGCTTGTTGCCGTGCCATCGATGGCTGCGGCGCCCGCGCCGATCGCCGGGCGCTGGAAAACTGACGACGGCAAGGGTGTCGTTGTCATGGCCGCGTGCGGCAGCAAGATGTGCGGGCGCGTCGAGCGCCTGCTGGTCAAGCAGCCCGCGGGCGGCCAGCTCGACGAACGCAATCCCGACAAGGCAAAGCGGGGCCGCCAAGTGACCGGCCTGCAAATCTATTGGGATCTGGCCCCGCATGGCGACGGCTGGAAAGGCGAAGGCTATAGCCCCGAAGACGGCCGTTATTACACCGCGCATCTGCGCGTGAAGGGCGGCAAGCTGACGATGAAGGGCTGCGTCAGCGTATTTTGCCGGACGGTGACATGGACGAAGATGGGCTGACCTGGTTCAGGTCAGCACAGCCTGCCCTTCAATCACGCGGTCGGCGTCCTCCGAGATATCCTTGCGCTGGGTCAGATAGTCGGCGAGGCGGTAGGCGACCCACGCCAACGCGACGCCGGCCGGGACGTCGATCAGATAATGCCATCGGCTGGCGACCGCGGTCACGAGGATGAAGAGCAGGATCAGCGAATAAAGCGGAGCCAGAATTTTCCCGTGCTGCCACGCAAAGAGGAAAAACAGGAACGCGCCCGCCGAATGAAGCGACGGCATTGCCGCGAGTCCAGCGGTGAATTGCGCGCCGCCGTGTTGGGCTATCCAGTCAGGGCCATGGTTCACCGATCCTCGATGGAAATCGAGCATTGCATGCTGCCCCGTGGTTACCATAGGATTGATACCGGTTTCAAAGATGAAGGGACCGACCGCGGGCGCGATGAGATAGGCGAAGGTGCCGAGCGACTGTAGCAGGAGTACCGCGACCATCAGCTTGCCAAACTGCCCGGGAGTTTTGATCGCATGGTACAGAAAGCTGCAGTAGAATAGCACCACAAAGGATATCATGTAGAAATTGGCTTCGAACGGAATCAACCACAGGATCGATTTCCGCATCTCTATGCACCAGAAAATGAGCGGAGCAGCCCAGACATCGGTCTGCCAATAAAGGCTATCGTAGCTCACCGAATTGATGTGGGGTATCCAGAGTTTGATGTTGAAATGCGCGAAGAGCACGACGACATAGCAGGGCGTCGCTAGCAAAAACTTCGTCGCTACCTCGCGATCTCCCGCGAAAGCAATCACCAGACCCAGCAACCCGACACCGAGAACCGGGAAAATATAGTGAATTCCGACTTCTGCGGCGCGACTGCTGGTCGGATAAACGATTGGAAGATCGAATGCCGCCGAGAACAGAAGCATTGTCAGCAACATCGCGCCAGCGATCACGATTTCGACCGGCGCCTTGCCGATTTTTAACTGCATATCGCCCCGCAACGAACTAGATTTTTTTCGCAATTCCCGATTTTTCCGAATTTCGTAGCTCGATACTTACCCGACGGAAGTTATCGAAGCGATAATATCACCATTCTGGAACGAAATTGTTCCGCCCAATATGCCGCCTAGGACACCTCGCCGAGGATCCAGTCCACCCCCGCCGCGACATGGATCCGCGTCGTGTCGTAAATCGGCAGCACATTGGCGTCGGGATCGACCAGCATCACCAGTTCGGTGCACGCCAGCACGATCGCCTGGATGTCCTGTTTGGCGATGTCGGTGATGAAGGTTTTCATCGTGCGCCGCGAGCTTTCGTTCGCCTTGCCCTGCATCAGCTCTTCGTAAATGATCCGGTCGATCTCGTCGGCGCGGCTCATGTCATAGGGCGCCAGCGTCAGCCCATGGCCGACCAGCCGCTGGCGAAACCAGGCTTCGGTCATCACATTGCGCGTGCCGATCACCGCCGCCGCCTTGATTCCGTCGGCCTTCATCTTCGCGCCGGTTTCGTCGACGATATGGAGCAGCGGGATCGACACCGCGGCGGCGACATCCTCGGCCACCTTGTGCATCGAATTGGCCGCGATCATCAGCGCGGTCGCGCCCGCCGCTTCCAGCCGCTGAGCCGATGCGATCAGCACCTCTTTGGCATGCGTCCATTGTTCGGGCGTCGTCAGCCGCGACAGGTCGCAATAATTCAGGCTTTCAAGCATGATCGGCGCCGAGCAGGCGGTGCCCAGCCGCTTTTGTACCCCCTTGTTGAGGTGCCGGTAATAGAGCTCGGTCGAAGCCCAGCTCATCCCGCCGATCAGGCCAATTTTACGCATAATTCACATCCTCGGTTGCCGGATTTTTCCGGGCCTTAACGACAACGAGCCGCCGGGTCGAGGCACTGCTTGACCCGGCGCGCCGAATATCGTTCATCGCCGGGAGCGGTCGGGCGGCCGCGGTGACAGGAGATGGCGACGATGGATCCAATACGCAAATGGGGCTGGATCTATTTTGCGGCGCTGATCGCGGTGGTCGTCGTCGGCTACATCCCGGCGTTCGAGGATGCCGATGGCAATCTGTTCGGCCTGTTCAAGCTCGACCTGTATGACGACGCGCTCCACCTGGCCTCGGGCCTCTGGGGCGGGATCGCAGCCTGGCATTCACGCCGCGCCGCCGAACAATATTTCAGGATCTTCGGCCCGCTCTATTTCCTCGACGGCGTCCTCGGACTCATCACCGGCATGGGCTATCTCGACGGCGGCATCTTTCTGTACGGACCGATCGATCTGCCGCTGATCACGCGCTTCTTCGCCAATCTGCCACATCTCATCCTTGGCGGCTGGGCCGCCTATGTCGGCTATGCGATGGTGCGGACGTCGGCGTGAGCGGCACAGGGAAACGCCGGTTCAAGAAACGCTATGCGCTGGCGCTGCTGCTCGTGGCGCTGATCGCGTGGCCAATTCTCTATATCGAACTGGGCTGCAGCTCGGCTGCCGGAACAACCACCGCCTATCGCCCGCTGCTCACACAAAAGGCCGACCAGCGGCCCGAAGCGCGCACTTTGCTCACCTATCCCGAATGGCATATCGTCTATTCGGCCGAAAGCCTTGGCCGCCATCTCGCCGACAAGCCGCCGAGTGGCTATCGCTACCTGCGCGACGTCGGCAGTTTCTGGTCGAGCTATTGCGCGCTCAACCGTGCCGCCGACCCTGCGGATGCCGGTGACGCCAAGGTCATGCTCTATACGATCGGCATCAGCTTCAGCGCCGAAATGATCGTCAAGGCGGGGTGGGAAAACACAATCGGTCGCCTCTTCGAATGGGTCGGCGACTACGATAGCCCCGAGGATAGACACGCCGCCGGAGTGCAGCAACGCTATGGCAAATTCATGAACGAAACGCCCTGGTACCAATTCCCCTTCGGCCAGGCGTTCAGCGGGCTGTGGCGGACCGATTTCGGGGGCGTGCGCAGCTTTGAGCGGCGCATCGCGCTCAGCCTCGAATATGGGGTTAAGACCGGCTATGCAAAGCTGATCGGCTGGGCCAGCGGCACCGCGCTCGGCGCCGACGAAACCGACATGCGCATCGTTCTTGCCGCGACGCCGCAGCAAGTGACGGCGATCGATCCGCGGCTCAAGATCCTGTCGACCGGCCCCGCTGGAACGATCGTCGATACACCGCGCTATGCCCAGTTCACCGACCTGGCGCAAAAGATCGCGGCCGCGGGCGTCCCTTTCCGCGAGATCGCTGGCAACGACGACATTTTCATCACCATCGTCGCTCCCGCCGTAAAGCCCGCCGGCACGCCGCTGCTGACGATGGCGCTCGGCGACCGGCCGGGGTGGGAACGGCGCGGTTACCGGATCAAGGTCGCGGCGCTGTCGTCGACGATCGCCGCACTCCCCGCGACGGGCGCGACGCTCGAACATATCTACGACTATTGATGAAACGCACGCTGCTCGGCGCCGCCCTCGCGCTCCTCGGCTGGGGAGTGATCATGCTCGCCATGCCCTTCGTCGGCCCGGCGGGGCGACAGGTCGCGGTGACCGGCGATACCCGCGAGGCGCTGCGCACCATCGCCGCCGCGAACGGGCGCGTCGTCGTTGTCCGGAAAAATGCGGTCATTGCGGTATCGAACGACGGCGGCAGCTTCGCGTTTCGCCTGTATCGGCACGGCGCGCCGCTGGTGATCGAAGGCCGCATTGCCGCCACCTGCTTCCCGCTTACTACACGCTAGGCGTTCGCGGCGGCGCGTAACGCTCGTACCAGCTGTTGCGGAACAACTCACCGGGATCCCACTTCCGCTTCTCGGCCACGAAAGCATCGAACTCGGGATACGCTCGCCGCAATTGTTCGGGCGAATAATGAAGCTGGTAGGGCAGGAAGAAGCGACCGCCATGCTCCGCAGTCAGGTCGATCAGCGCGCGCGTCAGCTCCGCCATCTCTTCATTGCCCGCCGCGTCGGTCGGCTGGTTGATATAGAGGACGACCGAAAAAGCACGCGCCGGCGCATAGCTCAGCGCATTATCCTCCTTGTCGACGGCGCGGATCGACGCGTTGAGCAAGTTTGTCCGATGCCGCTGGAACAGCGCCCGCATCCTGGCGACGAAGGGCAATAGCTCAGCGCGTGGCACGAAATACTCGTGGAGGATGTCGGTTTCGTCGCGAAGATTGTTGTAAAGATAGGGTACCGAATCATGCATCGGGTCGTTGCGCGACACTAGGCAAGCCTCGCCGTCCTGCATCGCCTGCGCGCGCGTGACGGTGCAGCTTTCGATGCGATGCTCGATATTCTTCTCGCTCCACCATTTCAGCGATTTGAGCCAGTTCGCCCGCTTCGACATGTTGACCGTCAACCGCCGCAGCTTGACCGATCCGACTTCGGACAGCGGCGCCCGCTCCATCCCCGTCTCGTCGGGGAGTTTGGCGTAGCTATAGACGAGCGCCTCATCGAGCAGGTTGCCCGGCGCCGTGGACAAATGCGTATAGGTAAGCCCGACATCCGGATCGTCCTCGAGCGCCGCAAAGGTTGCCGAAAAATCCTTTGTCGCGATCACCGCGCGGCTGGATTGGTAGATGTCGTTCGGTACCACATCGAGCGTCGCTTCGGTGACGATCCCGAACAAACCATAGCCGCCGACAACATGGCGGAACAGCTCAGGATTTTCCTCGCGCGAGGCCGTGACGATGCTGCCGTCGGCGAGCATCAGGCGGAGCGAGCGGATCGACCCCATCAGCGCCCCGGCGCGGTGATCCATCCCGTGCGCATTGACCGCAATCGAGCCGCCGACCGTAAACACGTCGGTCGACTGCATCGCCTTCACGGCAAACTCCGGGTGGATGCTGTTCTGGATGTCGTGCCAGCGCGCGCCCGCGCCGACGGAAATCGTGCGCGCAGCCTTGTCGAGCCGGATCGCGTTCATCCGCCGCATGTCGATGACGACGCCGCCCTTGGCGAAGGCCTGACCACCCATGCTGTGCTTGGCGCCGGCGGCGGTTACCGGCAGCTTGTTCGCGCGCGCAAAAGCGATCGCATCCCCCAGCTGTGCTTCGGTCGCTGGCGCAACGATGCCGCGGATCGTGGTACGGTTCAGACAGCTTTCGTCGTTGATCGTGCCGCCGGCCTGCGTCCATTCAGGCTCGGCCGCAGCGCCCGCGCGCACTTTGCTGATCGCGCGGTCGGCTACCGACGGTCCGCAATCCTTCGTCCCCTCTGGATCGGCCGCCATCGGTGCCGCCCAGATCGCCGCGCCCGTGGCGGACACCGCAACAACCCCACCGGCCACCCAGCGCTTCTTGACCATCATTGTCCCCGTGTCACGGCAGCCAGGCTGCGGTCGAGCGCGGCCTGGAAGCCCTTTGGATCCTCGATGTGCGGAATATGCCCCACCCCGGCAAGATAGACAGCCGACCGGGGTTTAAGCAATGCTTCCAGTTCCTTGCCCTGCGCCGGTGGCGTCACGGTATCGGCCGCACCCCAGATGATCGCGCTCGGCGCCCTGATGGCGCGAAGCCCTACCCGCGTCCGGCTTTTCGCCCCGTCGTTGGCCGTCATCAATTGCGGCAGCCATTCGGCATAGGCAGCGGTCGTACCCTCGCGCCGCATCGGCTGTTTCAGCGTTTCGATCCAGGGATCGGCCGCGGCCTTGCGCGCGAGGAAGGATCGCACGAGCGGCCCGGTAAGCGGCGGATTGGTCACCGACGCCGACGTGACCGCCTGCCCAAGCGGCGCGAAGGACAAGATGGCTGCAGCGGCGCCGCGCCCCTCGGGTGGGTCGAGCTTGCCGAGCGCGGCATCGACGAGCACCAGCCCTTCGACCAGCCCGGCATGCTTGCCCGCCGCCAGTTCGACACCAGCACCCGCGCCGAAGCTATGCCCGACCACGATCGCCGGGCCGCCGGTCGCGCGGAGCAGCTGGGCAAGCCGGTCGGCCTGCGCGACACGATTGTAGCGCACCTGGGGGTCGCGTTCGGACCAGCCGAAAGGCGGCGTATCGACCGCGATCACGCGCCAGCCCTGCGCCGCAAGATGCGCCGAAACGTCGCGCCAGAAGCCGCTCCACGCCGCCGTCCCGTGGAGCAGCATCACCCGGCGGCCGGTCTCCGGCCCCGACATCTGCACTGCCATCTTGCCATAGCTTGTGGCGACCATCGTCATTTGCGGCGGAATCGGCACCGGCCCCTCGCGCCACCAAGCGGCAACGCGAAATCCGGTCAGCAGGACGAGCAGCGCAAGGATCAGTCCCCCGCACAGTCTCCACAGCAACCGCATCACGCGGGGTCGCGCGGCCTTAATGCCCGCTGCCGTTTAGCGCCTTGACGATATCGTCGGTCATCTTCTTGGCATCGCCCAGCAGCATCATCGTCTGGTCCATGTAGAAGACATCATTGTCGACCCCGGCATAGCCGACCCCGCCCATCGACCGCTTTACGAACAGCACCGTCTTCGCCTTTTCGACGTCGAGCACCGGCATGCCATAGATCGGCGATGTCTTGTCGGTCTTCGCCGACGGGTTGGTCACGTCGTTGGCGCCGATGACGAAAGCGACGTCGGCCTGCGCGAACTCCCCGTTGATGTCCTCCAGCTCGAAGACCTCGTCATAGGGGACATTCGCTTCGGCGAGCAGCACGTTCATATGGCCGGGCATGCGCCCTGCGACCGGATGAATCGCATATTTGACCGTGACGCCTTCCTTCTTGAGCAAATCGCCCATTTCGCGCAGCGCGTGCTGCGCCTGCGCCACCGCCATGCCGTAACCGGGGACGATGATGACGGTGTCGGCCTGGCTCATCAGGAACGCGGCATCGTCGGCGCTGCCGGGTTTCCATGGGCGCTGTTCCTTGCTGCCAGCGGCGGCAGCCGAGGTATCGGCGCCGAAGCCACCCGCGATCACGCTGATGAAGCTGCGGTTCATCGCGCGGCACATGATGTACGACAGGATCGCACCCGACGAGCCGACGAGCGCACCGGTGATGATCATCGCGGTGTTGCCGAGGGTAAAGCCCATCGCCGCTGCGGCCCAGCCCGAATAGCTGTTGAGCATCGACACGACGACCGGCATGTCGGCGCCGCCGATCGGGATGATCAGCAGGAAACCGATCAGGAAGCTGAGCCCGGTGACGGTCCAGAACACCCATGGCGACTGGTCGACGGTGAAATAGGCGACCAGCCCGATGATCGCGGCGAGCGTCCCAAGGTTGATGATATGCCGCCCGGGCAGCATGATCGCCGCACCCGACATATTGCCGTTGAGCTTGAGGAAGGCGATCACCGATCCCGAGAAGGTGATCGCACCGATCGCAATGCCCAGCCCCATTTCGATGCGGCTGACCGTGTAGATCTGCCCCGCTGCATCGGCGATGCCGAAGGCTTGCGGGTTGAGATAGGCAGCTGCGGCGACCGCGACTGCGGCCAGACCGACAAGGCTGTGGAACGCAGCGACCAGCTGCGGCATTGCGGTCATTGCGATGCGGCGCGCCATGACGATACCGATGACGGCGCCGATCGCGATGGCTGCGAGAATCTCGATCAGCCCGACAGGATCAATGCCCGTATAGCTGTTGGTGGCATCGCCGAACTTCATCGGCGCATGCGTCAGCAGCGTGGTGACGACCGCGATCGTCATGCCCATCATGCCAAAGCGGTTGCCGCTTTGCGCCGTCGCCGGGCTCGACAGCCCGCGCAGCGCGAGGATGAAAAAGACGCCAGCGATCAGATAGGCGATGGCGGCCCAGGGGTTGACGGCAAGGCCATGCTCGCCAGTTGCGGCGGAAAGGATCGACTGGAAATCCATCTCAGCGCTCCTTTTTCTTGTACATCGCCAACATGCGCGCGGTGACGGCAAAGCCGCCGAAGATATTGATGCTCGCCATCACGACCGCGGCCAGCCCCAGCCATTTCGACGAGGCCGACCCCGCCGCGGCGCTGGCGATCAGTGCTCCGACGATGATCACCGACGAAATGGCGTTGGTCACGCTCATCAGCGGCGTGTGCAGCGCCGGGGTCACCGACCACACGACAAAATAGCCGACGAAACACGCCAGGATGAAAATCGAAAAAATCGCGATAAAATCCACGGCACGCTCCCCTGCTGATTCCGCTTGGCGCACCTCTTGCCGCGCGCATCCCAGCGTGTCGACTCCAAAGCGGCCAAAAAGAAAGGCCCGCATCTCTCGAACGCGAGAAATACGGGCCTGACGGGACATAAAATGTCGTGGAGCGGGTTCGATCCGCGCCGCGACTACATTTTCGGCACAAGCACCGCGTCGATCACGTGGATCACGCCGTTCGACTGACCCACATCGGCCTGCGTCACCGTCGCCTTGTTGCCGCTGGCGCTGGTCAGCAGGATCGCGTCGCCGTTCTTGGTTGCGGTCAGATCCTGCCCGTCGGCGGTCTTCAGCACCGCCTTGCCGCCGCCTGCGGCAATCTGCGCGGCGAGGTCAGCGGCGGTCAGCTTGCCGGGGACGACATGATATTTCAGCACCCCCGCCAGCACTTCTTTCTGTGCCGGGCGCATCCAGCCATCGCGCGTCACCGGCGCGACTTGCGAGAAAGCGGCGTCGGTCGGCGCGAATACGGTGAACGGCCCCGCGCCCGACAGCGTTTCGACCAGGCCGGCCTGCGTCACCGCAGCAACCAGCGTCTTGTGGATCGGCGAGGCCGAGGCGTTTTCGACGATGTTTTTCGTCGCCAGCATTTCGGCGCCGCCGACCGTCGGATTGGCGCCTGCGGTGTCGACGGCAGTCGTTTCGCCGCCAGCGACGGTGGTGGTTTCAGTCGGCGTTTCGGTCTTGCTACCGCAACCTGCGAGCGCCAGCGCGGCCGCCGCGACCGTCAAAATCAGGGGGGTCTTCATAGTCCTTGTCCTTTCAAAACAAACGCAGCGGCCGCAGGATCATCCGAACGTCGGCATCAGCACGCCGTTGATGACGTGGATGTTGCCGTTCGACTGCTCGACATCGGGCTGGGTGATATAGCCGCTGCTACCCTGCGTCCCGTCGACCTTGATATTGCCTTCGACCTCGGTGAAAGTCAGCGTTTCGCCCTCGATCGTTGTCAGCGTCGCCTTGCCGCCGCCGGCCTTGATCTTCGCGAACAGATCCTCGGCGGTCACGCGGCCCGGAACGACATGATAGGTCAGCACCTTGGCGAGCGATGCGGCGTTGGCCGGGTTCATCAGCCAGTCGGTCATCGGCTGCGGCACCGCGGCAAAGGCCTGATCGGTCGGCGCAAAGATGGTGAAGGGGCTGCCGGCAAGCTTGGCGGCCACACCCGCACTTGTCAGCGCCGACGCCAGCGTCTTGTGATCGGGCTTGGCCGCAATTTCGAGCGCAATGCCGGTCGGCTGCGCGGGGGTCGCGGAAGCAGCGGCGTCGACGGGCGCAGCGGTATCGGCGGCGGGGGCTTCGGTCGGCGCGGCGGTATCGGCCGGTGCGGTATCCTGCGCATGAACAGGTGACAGGGTGGCAAGCACAAGCAGGGAAGTGGCGAAAAGCTTCGCAGACGACATCAATCATTCTCCGGTTGGTTGAACGTCAGGGTTGGAAAACCCTGAACGCATCCTAGCCGGAGAAAGTTGCAAGAAAAGGCCGGAATCAGCCTTTTCTTGCACTGGTTCTACGTCAAAAGCCGCTCGTTTACGACCTTGCCGCCCTGCGTCAGGCGGATCGCGTTGCCGATTTCCTCGTCGAGCACCGGCTTGCCCGCTTCCTTGTCCCAAAAGGCCGACAGGAAGTTGAACAGGTTGCGGCTGAACAGCGCGCTGGTATCGGCGGGCATCAGCGCCGCGATGTTGCTCGCGCCGATCACGGTGACACCGTGGATGCGCTTCGCTTCGCCCGACACCGACCCTTCGACATTGCCGCCGCTTTCGGCCGCCATGTCGACGATCACGCTGCCGGTGCGCATGGTCGCCAGCTGCGCGTCCGAAATCAGCCGCGGCGCGGGGCGCCCCGGGATCAGCGCGGTGGTGATGACGATGTCCTGCTTGGCGATGTGCGACGACACGAGTTCGGCCTGCGCCGCCTTATATTCGTCCGACATTTCGGTGGCATAGCCGCCCGCGCCCTCGCCCTCGATTCCCGCAACAGTCTCGACGAAGATCGGCTTGGCGCCGAGCGACATGATCTGTTCCTTGGTCGCCGCACGCACGTCGGTCGCGCTGACCTGCGCGCCCAGACGGCGCGCGGTCGCGATCGCCTGCAAGCCCGCAACCCCGACGCCCATGACAAACGCTTTGGCGGCGCTGACGGTGCCCGCGGCGGTCATCATCATCGGAAAGGCCCGGCCATAGGCGTTCGCCGCCATCAGCACCGCCTTGTAACCGGCAAGATTGGCCTGGCTCGACAATATATCCATCGACTGCGCGCGGGTGATGCGCGGCATGAATTCCATCGCCAGCGCCTCGAGTCCCAGCTTGGCATAGTCGTCGATCCGCGCCCGGTCACCGAACGGGTTGAGCCCCGCGGCCAACCAGGCGCCGTCGGCAAAGCCGCTCAGCCCCTTGGGATCGGGCCCCTGAATGGCGAGGATGATATTCGCACCCTTCAGCACATCGGCACGGCCGCCAACCTTGGCGCCTGCCGCGCTGTAATCGGCATCGGCGACCGAGGCCGCCTCGCCCGCCCCCGATTCAACGGCAACTTCGGCGCCCAGGCCAATGAATTTCTTCACGGTTTCTGGTGTAGCGGCGACGCGGGTCTCGCCGGCGGCGAGCTCCTTCAGGACAGCGATGCGCATACCGGTCCGGTCAGGACGCGATGAGGAGAACGACGAAAACGGTCACGATCGCGGTGATGATCGATCCGACTTTAAACAGGCTGATGAACCCGGTGTAGGTTTCTTCCGCTGCCTTCATTTCCTGTTCTGCCATGACCTGTCCCCTTTACTCGTTTGCCCAAGGGGCGCGCGGCCGCGCGCCCAGAATCGGCTGTCGCCCCGGTCTTAGCCACGCGCCGCGCCATGCTCAAGGGCCGGGTACGCGAAAACCGCGGCGCCGCAAAAGCCGAACGGCCTTAATCGCCCCTTTACCCGTATGGCGTACATCACAGCGCTTGAGCGGATGAATCGGCACTACGGCGCCGAACAGGGGCAGATTCGGAACGATGGCAACCACGCGCGACACGCGAACAGTGATGATCGTCGACAGCGAGCCGGCACAGCAGCGCTTTCTGGCGGCGCTGGTATCGCGCGGCGGCTGGCGCAGCGTCGTCGCGGCCGACACCGACACCGCGCTCGCCCGGCTCGGTACCCAGGAAGGCATGTCGCTCGACGCTGTGCTCGTCGATCAGGGCACGCCGGGCATGGATATGGCCGAATTTGTCGCCGAACTGCGCCGCTGGCGCCCCGCCCTCCCCCTCATCGTCATCACCATGCGCAACGGGGTCGAGGTCGCGGTCGGTGCGATGCGCGCCGGGGCAAGCGACTTTGTCCAGAAACCGATCGCCCCCGACCGCCTGCTCGAAGCGCTCGACCGCATCGTCTCGACCAGTGGGCCGCAGGGCGAACTCCGTCCGCTGACCGAAAAATTGCGCGCGCCGCTGGCGTTCGAGGAAATCATCGGGTCGAGCCCCAATTTCCGCAGCGCGCTTGCGATCGCCGCCAAGGCAGCGCGCGCGCGCGTTCCGGTGATGATCAACGGCAAGGCCGGCACCGGCAAGGAAGTCTTCGCCCGCGCGATCCACAGCGCGAGTCCGCGTGCGCGCGGCCAGCTCGTCATGGTCGATTGTTCGGCGGTGTCGCCCGGGCTGATCGGATCGGGACTGTTCGGCCACGAGCGCGGCGCCTTTGCCGGCGCCTTCGACCGCCAGGTCGGGCGGCTCGTCCAGGCCGACGGGGGCAGCGTCATCATCGACCACGTCGAATGCATCCCGCTCGAAACCCAGGCCAAGCTGGTCGAATTCCTGGGCAGCGGCGAAGTCCAGATGATCGGCGGCACGATCCGCCAGAGCGTCGATGTCCGCATCATCGCGACCAGCACCAGCCCGCTGGACAAGCTGATCGAGGCGGGACATTTTCGCGAAGACCTGTTCTACGCGCTGTCGAGCGCGCAATTCACCTTGCCATCGCTGTCCGAACGCCGCGGCGACGTTGGCCCGCTCGCGCGCCACCTGCTGACGCGCATCGGCGGCCTGCCCGGCATGGGCCCGATCGGGGTCACCGACGACGCGCTGCGCCTGCTCGCCGCCTATGCCTGGCCGGGCAATGTCCGCCAGTTGCAGGATGTGCTGTTCCGCGCGGCGGTCGGCAGCAAGACCGACGTGCTGACCAGCGCCGATTTCCGCGCCATCGAAGCGACGCTCGGCGGCGGCAGCATGACTGGCGAAGGCGAGATCGCGATCAACGGCGAAGCCATCGGGGTCACCCTCTACCTCCCCGACGGCAATCTGCGCCCGCTCGAGGAAATCGAGGCCGACGTCATCCGCCTCGCCATCGGTCATTACCGCGGCCGGATGAGCGAAGTCGCCCGCCGGCTCGGCATCGGCCGATCGACCCTCTATCGCAAACTCAGCGATCTCGGGATCGACACCGCCGCCTGACCGTTTTACGTCGCGGCAATGACTTTCGATTTTTCCGGCAGAACCGCACTCGTCACCGGCGATGCATCGGGGATCGGCCTTGCCGTGGCCGATGCCTTGCGCGCTGCGGGTGCCACGGTGATCGGCATCGATCGCAGCCGCGGCGACGATGTCGCAGACCCCGAAATGTGGTTGCGCCGCGCTGACGGCCTCGCCGAAGTCGATCTCGCGGTGGTCAACGCCGGGATCAGCGATGCCGCCGCGATCGTCGATATCGACTTCATGGCCTGGCGGCGCTTGCTGGCGGTCAATCTCGACGGCGCGATGCTGAGCTTGCAGGCCGTAATGCGCGCCATGACTGCACACGGCCGCGGCGGCGCGATTGTCACCACCGCGTCAATCTCGGGCATCAAGGCCGAACCCGGCACCGGTGCCTATGGTGCATCAAAGGCGGCGCTGATCCAGCTCACCAAGGTTGCCGCCAAAGAGGGCGCGCCGCACGGCATCCGTGTCAACGCGATCGCGCCCGGCGGCGTCGATACCCCGATCTGGGACGACATGCCCTTTTTCACCGACCTGATCGCCAGCGAGGGATCGCGCGACGCCGCCATGGCCGCGATGGCCAAAATGGCGACTCCGCTCGGCCGCTACGCGACCGCCGAGGAGACCGCCGCGCAAATCCTGTTCCTGCTGTCCGATACCGCCGCCACCATCACCGGCAGCGTACTGACCAGCGACGGTGGCTACAGCCTCTAAGATGGTCAGGCGTTCGCGATCGATTTCAGAATGTCATCGCTCGACTGGCTGGTCAGCGTCTTGGCAATCTCGCCAACGAGCGCTGCTTCCAGCGCCTTGTGATACAGCTTGCGCATCTCGCCGAGCGTGCTCGGATCGGCGATCACTACCAGCTGCTTGATCTTGTTCGACAGCACCGCCGCGTTCAGCGCTTCGGCGACCGATGCGGCATGGCCCGCTTCTTCATTCTGGCGCGGGGTGTCGCCCTGCCCGGCGTTGTGCGCCGACTCATCGCTCGTCGGCAGGTCGACCGCTTTCAGGCTGGGTTCCTGTTCGCTGCCGCTGTTGCGGAACAGCTGAAACTGGGTGCCGTCGGCGACGGCGACATGCGAGCCGGTGGGAAGGTGCATAAACTCTCCTGTGGGGATCGGCGCGGATGCTGCGCCATGGTCCCCGGAGATACGCGGGAGGTCGGTGAGGGTTGCCTCGGCTCGCCTCAGCCAGTGAGCGCCGCATCGCGCAGCCCGCGCCATACGCGCAGCGCCTGGCGGTTCTCGGCAATGTCATGGACGCGCAGCAATTGCGCGCCCTGTGCCGCCGCCTGATAATGCAACGCGACGGTGCCGCCGAGCCGCTGGTCGGCGGGCGCCTCATTATCGAGCGCCCCGATCATCCGCTTGCGGCTCGCGCCGAACAGGATCGGGCAGCCCAATGTGTGAAGCAAGGCGAGGCCGTTGATCAGCGCCAGATTGTCGGCAACCCCCTTGCCGAACCCCAGCCCCGGATCGACGATAATCTTTGCCGGGTCGATGCCCGCCGCGACACATGCGGCGACGCGCTCGGCGAGCATGTCATAGACGTCGAACAGCACATGGGCGTAGCCGCCGCCTTCGTGCGGATCGCTCTTGGCGGACGGCGCGTGCATCAGCACCACCGGACAGCCAGCGGCCACGACCACCTCCATCGCGCGGTCGTCATAGCGCAGCGCCGACACATCGTTGACGATCCGCGCCCCCGCAGCGAGCGCCGCCTCCATCACCGCGGCCTTGCGTGTGTCGATCGACACCGCGACGCCGCCCTTCGCCAGCGCCGTAACGACACCCTCGACGCGCTGGATCTCGTCGCCGTCCCAGATCAGCGGCGCGCCGGGGCGCGTCGATTCGCCGCCGACGTCGATGATCGCGGCGCCCGCGGTCGCCATCGCAAAGCCGGCATCGGCCGCCGCGACGGCATCGACATGCTTGCCACCGTCCGAAAAGCTGTCGGGGGTGACGTTGAGGATGCCCATCAACTGCGGCTCATTCAGCCGCACCGTGCGTTCACCCAACAGCAAGGCCCCGCGCGGCCGCAGCACCCCGGCGCGCTGGGCGATTGCCGCCTGGGCCAGGCCGTCCGGCATCGCCGCGACCCAGTCACCCCATTCGGCCACCGTCACGATCGCCGCTTTGACGCTCGCACCGTCGCGCAGGCTGATGTGCCACGCGGCAAACCAGACCATACTGTCGGCAATCCGCAGGCAATTGTCGTCAAGCTCATGCGGTCGATCGACGAAGCAGGTCGGGCGGCAATAGATTTTTGCGCTGGCCGATGCGCTGCCGAGTTCGGGTTTGGTTAGTGGTTGGAACATCGCCTATCCCCAAAATCGTCGCCCCCGCGAAGGCGGGGGCCGCATTCGGCTTGTCACGCCGCAGCGGTCCAACACATCCAGCGGCCCCCGCCTTCGCGGGGGCGACACGATATCAAGCCTCGTTGGCCAGCAACCAATCCTGCCGTACCGCATCGATGACGCGCAATTCCTTGCCATTGTCGACATGCCAGAAGGTCCAGCCGTTACAGCTTGGCGCACCCTGCACCCCGGCGCCGACCTTGTGGATCGACCCCGCGGGCTGGCCCTCGCAATCGAGCGACCCATCGACGCGCACCTTCGCCTTCCAGCGCCGCTTGGCATCGGTCAGCACCGTGCCCGGTGCAATGAGACCGTCCGAAACCAGCATGCCGAACGCGACGCGTGTCGCCGCCTGCGGCGCCATCATCGTCTTCACCGCGCTCTCGTCGAGCGGCAGCGCCATTTCGATGCGCTCCAGCGCCGCGGCGATATAATCATCCTCGCGCTCGATGCCGATGAAGTGCCGCCCCAGCCGCTTCGCCACGGCACCGGTGGTGCCGGTGCCGAAAAACGGATCGAGGATCACGTCGCCGGGGTTCGAGCAGGCGAGCAGGATGCGATAGAGCAATGCTTCTGGCTTTTGCGTCGGGTGCACTTTCGTGCCGCCCTTCTTGAGCCGTTCCTGACCGCCGCAGATCGGGATCAGCCAGTCGCTGCGCATCTGCAATTCGTCGTTCAGCGTCTTCATCGCGCGATAGTTGAAGGTGTAGCGCGCTTTCTCGCCCATCGACGCCCAGATCAGCGTCTCGTGCGCGTTGGTAAAGCGGGTGCCCTTGAAATTGGGCATCGGGTTCGCCTTGCGCCACACGATGTCGTTGAGGATCCAGTATCCCTGATCCTGCAGCGCCGCGCCGACGCGGAAGATATTGTGATAGCTGCCGATCACCCAGATGTTGCCGCCGGGTTTCAGGATGCGCTTCGCTTCCTTCAGCCACGCATGGGTAAAGCGATCATAGGTCGCCAGACTGTCGAACTTGTCCCATTCGTCGTTGACCGCATCGACCTGACTGCCGTCGGGGCGGTGCAGGTCACCGCCGAGCTGCAAATTATACGGCGGATCGGCAAAGATCATGTCGATCGACGCGGCGGGAAGCGAGCGCATCATCTCGATGCAATCGCCCTGCAGGATGCTGTCGAGCGGCAGGTCGACGGGCGCAATCTTCGCCGCCCGCTGCTTTACCGCCGGGGTCTTGACCCGTTCCATCACACCCATGTTTTGCCCCTGTGCAGATCCGAAAGAAGCCCCTGATGAGTCCGGCAGAGTCCGCCGTCAAGCGCAGAAGTCTAGGGATTCCGCGTCACTAACTGGTTAACAGGATGAGAACGAAACGAGTCTGACACAGCATATGGAGTCCGGCGCGACTCGGGGACTCAACGGGTGGTGGTGTGGCGGAGAGGACTCAGTGGCGAAAAAAGTTCACGTTGATCCTCCCTGTCGCGAAGCGATGGGGAGGATTAGATCCCCGGATCAACCCCGGTCAGATCGACCGATCGCTGCCACAGTTCCTTCCCCAGCTTGGGATCACGCGCGGTGCGGGTCGCGCGCGCCGGACCCGATCGCCCCGACACCTCGCCCAGCCCTTGCGGTCCCAGATAATCGCCGCCCTGCACATGCGCGCCGGTGGCCGCCTGCAACGTCGGCCAGGCGCCATGCGCCGCGCTGTTGAAAAAGGGCGTCGCCAGCGGGGTCATCCCGCGCAGCGGGAATGGCAGATGCCGCGTCAATTCGGTGATCGCCACCCCCGGATGGCACCCGATCGCCTGCGTCGAACGTCCCGCAGCGCCCAGCCGCCGGTCAAGCTCGAACATATGGAGCAGATTGGCGAGCTTGCTCGCCTGATAGCGCGACAATTTATGATAGCTGCGCGCCGCCGACAGGTCGCTGAAATCGATCACGCCGCCCTTGTGCGCCAGACTGCCGGTGATGACGATGCGATCTTCGACATGGCCATGCACCAGCCCGGTGAAGGCAAAGGTGCCGAGGTGGTTGACCCCGAATTGCAGCTCGAAACCCTGTTTGGTCAGCGTTTTTGGCGGAATCATCACCCCCGCGTTGTTGATCAGCACATCGATCCGCGACCCTGCCAGCACCGCTGCAGCGGCCTCGCGTATCTGGTCAAGGTCGGCGAGATCAAGCGGCAGGAACGACAGTTCGGCCTTGGGCACATCGGCGCGGATGCGGTCAATCGCCGCATTCGCGCGGTCAGCGTCGCGGCACGCCAGCACGACATGCGCGCCGCGCGCCGCCAGAATTCGGCTGGTCTCAAAGCCGATCCCGGCATTGGCACCGGTGACCAGAAAGGTGCGGCCGGCCTGGGCCGACACATCGTCGGCCGTGAAACCTCTGCTCATCGCGCGCTCCTGCCTGTCAGACCAGCTGCATTTGTGCGACCGGGGCAAAGCTGGTCCGGTGAAGCGGCGTCGGGCCATATTGGCGCAGCGCCGCGAGATGCTGGGCGGTACCATAGCCCATGTTGCGCTCCCAGCCAAAGCCGGGGAAATCCTGTGCCATCGCGATCATGAAACGGTCGCGATGCTCCTTGGCGATGATGCTCGCTGCCGAAATGCAGGGGTGGAGCGCGTCGCCGCCGACGATCGCACGTGCCGTATAGCGCCACTTCGGGAGCCGGTTGCCGTCGACCAGCACCTCAGCGGGTTCGATCCCCAGCGCCTCGACCGCGCGGGTCATCGCGAGCAGGGTTGCCTGCAAGATGTTGATGCGGTCGATCTCCTCGACGCTCGCCTCGCCGATCCCCCAGCGACAGCGCGCCTTGATCTGGGCTTCGAGTTCAGCGCGGCGTTTGGCCGAGAGTTTCTTGCTGTCGTCGAGGCCCGGGATACCGTCCGGACACAGGATCACCGCCGCCGCGACAACGGGACCGGCGAGCGGCCCGCGCCCAGCTTCATCGACGCCGACGATCATCGGTCCCCCTCCCTTTCACGGGAGGGGTTAGGGGTGGGTGCGAGCGCAGCGAGCTTTAGCAACGTCGAGCAATTCGCTGCGCTCGCACCCACCC
>JAEMRT010000121.1 GCA_016463225.1 Sphingopyxis sp.
CGCGGGGCGGACTGTCCAGCTTGGGGAGGCGCATTTTCGCCTTGCGCCGATCGCCTCGTCGCGTCCAAGGCGGCGTGATCAACAAGGGGAGGGGCGTAGGCCGTGGATCTGGCACCCTATCGCAAGCATCGACGCATCCTGACCGCGAGCCTGGTCGGCACTGCGGTCGAATTTTAGGATTTCTATATTTACGGCACCGCCGCGGCGCTGGTGTTCGGGCCGTTGTTCTTTCCGTCGGAATCGCCATCCGCGCAGCTGATGCTGAGCTTCATGAGCTTTGGCCTCGCCTTTTTTGCGCGGCCCGTCGGGGCGATCGTGTTCGGCCATTATGGCGACCGGATCGGGCGCAAGTCGACGCTGGTCGCGTCGCTGATGCTGATGGGCGTATCGACGCTCCTGATCGCGTTCCTGCCGACCTATGCGATGGTCGGCTGGGTCGCGCCGCTGCTGCTTTGCCTGTTGCGGTTCGGGCAGGGGTTCGGGCTGGGCGGCGAATGGGGCGGCGCGGCGCTGCTCGCGGTCGAGAACGCGCCGCCGGGGTGGCGGTCGCGGTTCGGGATGTTCCCGCAGCTCGGCGCGCCGGTCGGCTTTATCGCGGCGAACGGATTGTTCCTGCTGCTCGGCCTAGGCCTTAGCGACGGTGATTTTGCCGCCTGGGGCTGGCGGATCCCGTTTCTGTTGTCGGCGGTTCTGGTCGGGCTCGGCCTGTGGGTGCGGCTCAAGATCGGCGAGACGCCGGCCTTTGCCGACGCGCTGGCCAGGGAGGCGCCCGTCGCGGTGCCGATCGGCGAGCTGTTTCGCCACCATCTCGTCGTCACGCTCGCCGGTACCTTTGCCGTCGTCGCCTGCTTCGCGATCTTCTATCTCGCGACCTCGTTCGCGCTGGCGCACGGGACCACAACGCTGGGGTATCCGAAGGAGCAGTTCCTGCTGATCCAGCTTGGCGCAATCCTGTTCATGGCGATCGGGATCATCTTTGCCGGCTACGCCAGCGATGCGTCGAGCGCGCACCGCGTATTGACCTGGGGATGCGGCGCGACGGTGCTGGTCGGTTTCCTGTTCGGACCGGCGCTGGCGTCGGGGTCATGGCCCGTCGTCGGGCTGGGGTTGGCATCGGCGCTGTTCGTGATGGGGCTGGTGTACGGCCCGCTTGGCGGCTGGCTGACCGGACTGTTCCCGGTGCAGGTGCGCTATACCGGCGCGTCGGTCGCGTTCAACGCGGGCGGCATATTGGGCGGCGCGATGGCGCCGATCGTCGCGCAGGCGCTGGCCGAGCGCGGGGGGACCGCGATGGTCGGCCTGTATCTGGCGATCGCGGGGATCATCAGCTGGATTGGGCTGCGGCTGGTGCGGCCCGACGCAGCGAGGCCTTAAACCCGCTTGTCAGGCGAGACGTAGCAACGTCAGCCGCGCCTTGCCGACCTTGCGGTCGGCGTCGATGACGAAGCCTGCAACATCGACGGTTTCGCTATGTCCAGTTTCGACCGAGACCCAGCTGTCGGGGCCGATCCAGCCGAGGCGGTGCAGCTTGTCGAGCGCGACACTGGCAGCGCCGGTGCCATAGGGCGGGTCGAGCATCAACAGGTCATAGGCGCGCGGCGCCGGGCCGAGGCCGAGCACCGATCCGGCGCGAACATCGGCGCGCGTGGCCGCGCCCAGGCCGGACAGATTGCCGCGCAGCACATCGAGCGCGTCGCGGTCCTGTTCGGCGAACAGGCAGGTGGCGGCGCCGCGCGACAGCGCTTCGATGCCGAGCGCGCCCGATCCCGCGAACAGGTCGGCGACGACCAGCCCTTCGAAACTGCCAAGGCGGCTGGTCAGCATCGAGAACAGGGTCTCGCGGGTGCGATCGGCGGTCGGGCGCGTCGCGTCGCCCTTGGGCGCCAGCAGCTTACGGCCGCGCCATTCGCCTGAGATGACTCGCATCGCCGTCAGCCCATATGCCGGCGGAATTTGAACAATTCGTCGCGCGGCACGACATCGACCGCGCCGATCGGCATACCGTCGAGTTCGAACGCGCCGTAACGGGTGCGGATCAGGCGACTGACCTGCAAGCCGAAATGTTCGAGCACCTTGCGGACTTCGCGGTTCTTGCCTTCGGTCAGCGTCATTTCCACCCATTGATTGCGCCCGGTGCGACGTTCGAGGTTGGCGTCGATCTTGCCATAGGTGACCCCGTCGATGGTGATCCCCATCGCGAGTTCCTCCAGCTGTTCCTGGCTGATGTCGCCAAAGGCGCGGGCGCGATAGGTGCGCTCGACCCCGCTGGCGGGCAGTTCGAGCTGGCGTTTGAATTCACCGTCATTGGTGAGCAGCAGCAGACCCTCGGTATTATAGTCGAGGCGGCCGACGGGCATCAGCCGCGGCAGATCCTTGGGCAGCACGTCGTAGATCGTCTTGCGTCCCTTGGGATCGCGCGCAGCGGTGATGCACCCGGCGGGCTTGTGAAAGCGATAGAGGCGCGTCGAGACCGGCTTGGCGACGGGATTGCCGTCGACGGTGAGACCTTCGAGCGAGGTCAGCAGCGGCGCAGGCTGAACGACGACGACGCCGTTGAGCGCGATCCGCCCTTCCTCGACCATGCGTTCGACATCGCGGCGCGATCCGACCCCGGCGCGCGCCAGCAGTTTGGCGATGCGCTGGGGACCGTCCTCGTCGCGCTCGGCGTCGGCGGGTTTGGCTTTGAGCGCCGTGGCGGCACCGCGCGCGGCGCGGCGGCCTTTCGGCGCGTCGCGGTCGCCTGGGGACTTGGGCGCGGTGCGGGGAGGTCGGCGGGTGGTCATGGGAACGGGTACAGCTTTCTTGTCGTTATGCGGGCAAGAGTGTTGCCCTGTGGCCACGCTCATAGCCGGAAACGTGTCGCTTCGTCGATGGTAAGCCGAAGCAATCTTGCACCACGGCGCAGAGCGCGTCATGGCGCGGTTAAAGGGAGTTCCTATGCTCTTCGCGTCCCGCCCGTCCTGCATCAAGCGGTTGCTGATCATCGAGGATGATCCGCTGATCGCGTTCGACAATGAGCGGACGCTGAAACACAGCGGGTACGACATTGTCGCGACGGTCGATTCGGGCGAGGCGGCGGTGCCGATCATCGCCGATGAGCAGATCGACGCGGTGGTGCTGGATCTGGGACTCGCAGGCCATATGACGGGTCGTGAAGTGGCGCGGCTGGCGCGCGATCGCGGCATTGCGGTGCTGCTGGTGACGGGTCGCTGTCCCGAGGACGCCGCGGATATTGCGGTCGCATGCTTGGCCAAACCGCACAGCGCATCAGCGCTGGTCGCGGCGCTGCGCGCGGTCGAAACGATGACCTGCAAGAACAAGGCACCGCGCAAGGTCAGCGGGCTGCTCACCTATTGGCGACCCGAAGCGGCGTAAGCCGCACGGTTGGCCGCGAGCGCGGCAAATACGCGCTTCCAATTTGACCCCAAAGCATTAGGCCTTGGCGCCAAGCACAGAACCGCTCGCCAGCGGTCCGCGGGGAGCACAGAATGTCCGTCGACTTTATCCGTTTTCTCATTTTCGCCGGCGTCCTCGCCGGACTGGTCGTCATCGCGCTCGCAGTCCCCGCGTTCCGTCCGTATCTGCGCAAGAATCCGGCGGTCGCTTTCCTTCTCGGCATTTCGAGCGGCTTCCCCTTCACCCTGATTGCCGCCACCATGACCTTCTGGCTGGCCAAGGTCGGCTTCACGCCGACGACCATCGGCTTTGCGGTGATGGTCGGCATTCCCTACACGATCAAATTCCTGTGGGCGCCGCTGGTTGACAAGATTCCCCTGCCGGTTTTGACCAAGGCGCTGGGCCAACGGCGAAGCTGGCTGTTTTTCGTCCAGTTCTTTCTAGTCATCTCCATCTGGCAGATGGGCGCGAGCGACCCGCAGCCGGGCGATTATCGCTGGTTCGTGTTCTGGGCGGTCGTCACGGCGTTTTTCTCAGCGACACAAGACATCGTCATCGACGCCTATCGGATCGAAATATTGGAAGAAGACGAGTTTGCGCACGGCACCGCGACGAACCAGTTCGGCTATCGCACGGGCAATCTGATCGCGGGCGCCGGGACAATCTATTTCGCCTCGCAGGAAGGGTTGGGGCTCGGCTGGGCCATGGCTTATGGACTGACAACCCTCTGCGTTCTGCCCGCAGTTATCGGTGCCTTCTGGGTCGGTGAAGGCAAATTTATCGACCGGTTCAGCAATGCATCGGGCATGAAGCCAGGCCAATGGCTCGTCGAAACTGTCGTCAACCCGTTTCGCGAGTTCCTGACCCGCGATGGCGCGCTGATGATCCTGCTGTTCATCCTGGTCTATAAGGTCGGCGATGCCATGGGGCAGGCGATGCTCGGCCCGATGATCGTCGACCTGAAATTTGCCGATCTCGATTACATCACGGCAAACAAGATATGGGGTTTTGCCGCGCTTATTGTCGGGTCCGCTTTGGGTGCGCCCTTCGTTCTGTGGCTCGGAATGGGCAGGGCGCTGCTGGTTTCGGTGCTGCTGATGATGTTTTCGAACCTGATGTTCATGGCGCTGTCGATCGCGGGTAACAACTACTGGATGCTGGTTGCGGCGATCGTGACCGAAAATATCACCAGCGGCATCGGCCTGACCGTCGTCGCCGTCTATCTCTCGGGATTGTCGAACATTGCCTATACGGCGACGCAGTTTGCGCTGCTCTCATCGGTGGCGGTGATCGGGCGGACCTTCATGGCCGGCCCCGCTGGATATGCCGCGGAGAAGCTAGGCTGGACCGGCTTCTGGGGGCTGACGGTGCTCGCCGCGATACCCGGCATGATCCTGCTGTGGATGATGTGGCGCAAAGGCTATGTCGTGCAATCCATCCGCCAGAGCGGCGCGGTCGAGATCGACGAAAGCAAGCTCCGTAAGCCCGTCGGCGCAGCGCGCGTCGTCGGCTTTGCACTGATCGTCGCGGGCGTCGTCGGCGTGCTGCTGGCCAACCAGCTCGAACTGGCGTCGCATATCATGTACGCGTCGCTAGCCGCCCTCCTCGCAGGGGCGCTGCTGGCGTGGAAAGGTCCGGCGCCGAAAGTGGCGTGACCGGTTCGGGCGCGAGCGGCCACGTCAGGCCGAGCTCGAGCGGACTTTCCTAAACTGGAACCTCGCCGTTCGCGCTTAGCACCACACCGGCAAGGTAAAGCGAACCGCAGATCAGGACGTCGCCAGCCTGGCGATGCCGTGCGATGTGGCGGAGCGCTGCCGCCACGTCGTCGCACGGCTGCAATTCGATGATGCCCAGCTCGCTTTGCACCCCATGGCACAGGTCTTTGGGATCGTGATGCTCGTGGCCTGGGATCGGCACCGCCTGAAACGACGCGATCTTGTCGGCGAAGGGGCGCAGGAAACCCATCGCGTCCTTGTTCTTGAGCAGCCCGCAGACGATGTGCAACGGCGGCTGATCGGCCAGCGCGCGCGCCAACGCCGCACCGGCGTCGGGATTGTGACCGCCGTCGAGCCAAGCGACCGTTCCCTCCGGCAGCAGCGCGGTCAGCGGTCCGTCGCCCAGCGCCTGCATCCGTCCCGGCCAAAAAGCGGCGGCGACACCGCGGACGGTGTCATCGTCGCTCGGTTGCGGTCCCGGCGCGCTGCGCAGCATGGCAATGGCCAGGCCGGCGTTGCGCGCCTGATGCGCGCCCACTATGCGCGAGCGTAACGGCTGGGCAATCGAACTCGCTTGGGACGTCCAGCGAAAGCCGTCGCGATCGGGTGTCACGGCCCAGCCGTCGCCTTCCGCAAACAGCGTGCCGTCGACCGCAGCCGCACGTTCGGCGACCAGCTTCATTACCGGATCGGGGTAGGCGAGCGTCACGAGCGCTGCGCCGGGTTTGAAAATGCCGGTCTTTTCCCACGCGATGCGTTCGATCGCCTCGGCGGGCACGCCATCTTCGGGGGCGAGCAGGAACGCCTCATGGTCGATGCCAAGCGACGCAATGCCGCAGACGGTGGGCGCCGGGATGATGTTGGTGGCGTCGAGGCGGCCGCCGAGGCCCACTTCAATGATGCAATCGTCGGCGGGAATGCGCGCAAAGGCCAAGAAAGCGGCGGCAGTGGTCACTTCGAAGAAGCTGGCTTGCAGGTCGTGCGCGACGTCGAGCACTTCTTCGAGCAGCGCCGCGAGCAGCGCGTCGTCGATCAGCGTGCCGGCAAGGCGGATGCGTTCGTTGAAGCGGACGAGGTGCGGGCTGGTGTAGCTGTGGACGCGGCGCCCCTGCGCTTCGAGGATGGCGCGTAGATAGGCGCAGGTCGAGCCTTTGCCGTTGGTGCCGGCGACGTGAAAGGTGCGGGGCAGCTGGTTCTGCGGGTTACCCAAGCGGGCGCAAATTTCGGCGATGCGCTCGAGACCAAGGATGTCGCGGCCCGGCGAGAGCGCGGCGAGGCGGTCGAGCTGGGTCTGGACCGCGGGGTCGGAGCTGTAGGCATGGTCGGGCATTGTTAGAGCCTTGATCGTGAAATGGCCGTCAGACCTCCCTTATCTTCGTCATGCCGGACTTGATCCGGCATCCATTGTGCGCGCCGGTGGCATGGCCCCCGGATCAAGTCCGGGGTGACGAGGGGAAAGGCAGCTTGTTCGCGACCCTAAGCCGCCTTCTCCGGCGCCAGATACCCGATCACCCGGCCCAGCGTTTCGGGCAGATCCTTGCGGTGCACGACCATGTCGATCATCCCGTGATCGAGCAGATATTCGGCGCGCTGGAAGCCTTCGGGAAGCTTTTCGCGGATCGTATTTTCGATGACGCGCTGTCCCGCGAAGCCGATCAGCGCCTTGGGCTCACTGATCTGGACATCGCCGAGCATCGCATAGCTGGCGGTGACGCCGCCGGTGGTCGGGTCAGTGAGCAGCACGATATAGGGCAGACCGGCGCGGCGCAGGCGCGCGAGTGCGACGGTGGCGCGCGGCATCTGCATCAGCGACAGCGTGCCTTCCTGCATCCGCGCCCCGCCCGCAGCGGTGATCGCGATATAGGGGCAGCTGCGCTTGATAGCCTGTTCGACGCCCGCGACGAAAGCTTCTCCAACCGCCACCCCCATCGAGCCGCCCATGAACGCGAAATCCTGGACGCCGATGACAACCGGCTGGCCATCGATCTTGCCCGCCGCATTCTGATAGGCGTCGCGGTCGCCGGTCAACGTGCGCGCCGCCTTGATGCGGTCGACATATTTCTTGGTGTCGCGGAACTTCAGCGGATCCTCGGGCGCTGCTGGCGCGGGCAGGATCTCGTGATGCCCCCCGTCGAACAGCTGCGCAAAACGCTCGGTCGCACCGATGCGGTCGTGATGGTCGCAGCGCGGGCAGACATTCAGACTATCTTCCCATTCCTTGACGAACACCATCTGCTGGCACTGGCGGCATTTATGCCAGAGATTGTCGGCGGTATCGCGCTTGGCGGTGAAGGGCAGGGCATTGCGGACGCGGTCAAGCCAGCTCATGCGGCGATCTCCTTTGCGCCGTGGATAGCATCGGCGAGGGTACGGGTGAAGACCTCGACACGCGGCGCAGCGGCGTCGCCATGCTGCGCGATGATGTCGATGAAGGCCGAGCCGACGACGACGCCGTCGGCGACCTTCCCGATCTCGGCGGCCTGAGCGGGGGTGCGGACGCCAAAGCCAACCGCGACGGGCAGGTCGGTCGCGGCCTTGAGGCGTGCGACGGCTTCGTCGATGCTGGCCTGCGCGGCCTGTTGCTGGCCGGTGATCCCGGCGACCGACACATAATAAAGGAAACCACCCGCACCGCTGAGCACGGCGGGCAGGCGGGCCGTATCGGTAGTCGGGGTCGCCAGGCGGATAAGGTCGACGCCGGCGGCGCGGAGCGCGGGGCCGAGTTCGGGGTCTTCCTCCGCCGGAATGTCGACGCAGATGACGCCATCGACGCCCGCCTTGGCACATTCGGCGGCGAACCAGTCGCCGCCGCGGATCGTCATCGGATTGGCGTAACCCATCAGGACGAGCGGAATGTCGGGATGGCGCGCGCGGAAAGCTGACGCGATCGCGAAGATGTCGGCGGTCGTCGTGCCCTTGGCGAGGCTGCGCAGGTTGGCCTGCTGGATCGCGGGGCCATCGGCCATCGGATCGGTAAAGGGCATGCCCAGCTCGATCACATCGGCGCCCCCAGCGACGAGCGCGTCGAGGTTGGCCGCGGTGTCGCCATCGCCTGCGGTGATGAAGGCGACGAGCGCGGGGTGGGGTTTCGTGAAGGCGGCGGCGAAGCGGGTCACAGCGTCACCTCCAATGCGTCCGCCACCGTCGCAATATCCTTGTCGCCGCGGCCCGAGCAGTTGACGATGATGATCTTGTCCTTGCCCAGCGTCGGCGCGATGCGTTCGGCGGCCGCGATCGCGTGGGCGCTTTCGAGCGCGGGGATGATGCCTTCGAGTTGGGTCAGCTTCTGGAAGCTCGCGAGCGCTTCGGCGTCGGTGACGGGTTCGTAGCGGACGCGGCCGATGTCATGGAGCCAGCTATGTTCGGGACCGATGCCCGGATAGTCGAGTCCCGCCGAAATGCTGTGCGCTTCGGTGATCTGGCCGTCCTCGTCCTGCAACAAGTAGGTCTTGTTGCCGTGGAGGATGCCGGGGCGGCCGCCCGCGAGGCTCGCGGCGTGTTTGCCATCGAGGCCTTCGCCCGCGGCTTCGACGCCGACGATCTCGACCCCGGCGTCATCGAGGAAGGGGTGAAACAGGCCGATGGCGTTCGACCCGCCACCGACCGGGGCGATGAGCATGTCGGGGAGGCGACCTTCGGCTTCGAGGATCTGTTCGCGCGCTTCGTCGCCGATCACCGACTGGAAATCGCGGACGAGTTCGGGGTATGGGTGCGGACCGGCGACGGTGCCGATAATGTAGAAGGTATCGTGGACGTTCGCGACCCAGTGGCGCAGCGCCTCGTTCATCGCGTCCTTCAGCGTTTTGGCGCCCGATTCGACCGCGACGACTTCGGCGCCGAGCAGCTTCATGCGAAACACGTTCGGTTGCTGACGCGCGACATCGACCGCACCCATGAAAATGGTGCAGGGCAGGCCGAACAGCGCCGCGACGGTCGCGGTCGCGACGCCATGTTGGCCGGCGCCGGTTTCGGCGATGATCTTGGTCTTGCCCATCCGCTTGGCGAGCAGGATCTGACCGATGCAATTGTTGATCTTGTGCGCGCCGGTGTGGTTCAGATCCTCGCGCTTCAGGTAAATCCTTGCGCCGCCGAGATGTTCGGTCAGCCGCTTCGCGAACCATAGCGGGCTGGGACGGCCAACATAGTTTTTGAGAAGGTCGTCAAACTCGGCCTTGAACGCCGGATCGGCCTGTGCGGCGCGATAATGGCGTTCGAGGTCGAGGATCAGCGGCATCAGCGTTTCGGCGACATAGCGGCCGCCGAACTGGCCGAAATGGCCGCGCTCGTCGGGGCCGGTGCGAAGGCTGTTGGGCAGGGTTGTCGTATCAGTCATGGTCGTTTCCATCGGCAACAGGGTGGGCGCTCGCTCGAAGAGTGGGTCTCAAGCGATCAGCGCCATCGTTTTCCGATGCGCACGGTGAAAGGACGTGCCGTTAACATGCGGCGACCGCTTTAAGGAAAGCGGCGATCTTGTCCACATCCTTCACGCCCGGGGCGCTTTCGACGCCCGAGGATACATCGACCAGGGGCGCGCCGGTTGCAGCGATCGCTTCAGCGACGTTCGCTGGCGTTAGCCCGCCAGCGACGCCCCAGTCCATCGTGTGCCGATGGTTTTTGAGCAGCGACCAGTCGAAGCGCGTCCCGGTGCCGCCGGGAAGCGCCGCCGCGGGGGCGTCGAACAGGATGCGGTCGGCGACGCCATGATATTTTTGCACGCGCTCGAGCGTCCCGGCGTCCTTCAGCCCTACGGCTTTCCACACCGCCGCCGGGGCAAACCGTTTCACGACGCCCAGCCATTCGGGGGTTTCGTTGCCATGGAACTGGATGATGTCGGGGCGCACCGCGGCGAGCGCGTCGGCGGTCAGTTGCTGCGAAGCGCTGACGAGCAACAGCGCGACCTGGACATGGCGCCCGGCCTGTTTGCGGAGTTCGGCTGCGGTCTTGAGGTTGACGTGGCGCGGGCTGGGCTCGTAATGGACGAGGCCGATGTGCGTTGCGCCATGTTCGATGGCGGCATCGACCGTTTCGGGGGTGGAGAGGCCGCAGATTTTGACGAGTGGGGGCATTGTTACAGGCTCTGGCTATCCGTTCGCGTCGAGCGAAGTCGAGACGCCCCTCGACCTTGCCTGTTCCGAAGGGTGTCGCGACTTCGCTCGACACGAACGGGAATGGGATGGTTCTTACAGCGTCGCTTCGATTTCGCGCGCCGCGAGGTCGGGGTTGGGCGACTGGCTGATCGGACGGCCGACCACGAGGATCGACGCGCCGTCGGCCATCGCTTGTGCCGGGGTGACAACGCGTTTCTGGTCGCCCGCCGAGCCGTTTGACGGACGAACTCCGGGGACGACGAAGAAACCGCCGGGCCAGGCCTTGCGCGCCGCCTTCACTTCTTGCCCTGAGCAGACGATGCCGTCGAGCCCGGCCTCGCGCGCCAGCGCGGCGAGGCGGACGACCTGATCGTGCGGGGTACCGCCGACGCCGATGTCGTCGAGGTCGGGCGCGTCGAGGCTGGTGAGCACGGTCACCGCGACCACCTTGGTATTCAGCCCCGCCACCGCTTTCGCCTCTTCGAGCATCGCGCGGCCGCCCGCAGCGTGCACGGTCAGGATCGCGGGTTCGAGCGGACGCAGCGCCTGAATTGCCTTGGCGACGGTGTTGGGAATGTCGTGCAGCTTGAGGTCGAGAAAGATCGGCAGCCCGAGCTTCGCCATTTCATGCACGCCATGATGGCCGTTGGCGCAGAAAAATTCGAGGCCGAGCTTTAGCCCGCCAACATGGTGTCGCACCTTTTGCGCCAGCGTGACCGCGGCGTCGAGGTGGGGGTGGTCGATGGCGAGATAAAGCGGCGAACTCATGGAATATCCAGTGGCAAGGTGGGAGAGGCGGTCCCGGGGGTCGGCGCGGGAGCAGGCGGCGCCACCGGCGCGGGTTCGACCGGGCGATTGGCGAGCGCGCGCATGTCGGCAAGCTGGCGCTCGCTGGTGTCGAGGCGCCGTTTCAGCGACCACCGCGTGGTACGCAGCGCGATCCACATTGGCACGCTGCCGATCAGGAAGGCCGCGAGGATCAGCACCGGCAATTTGGTGTCGAGCACCTGCCCCGGCCAGATGGTGACGGTTACCGGCAGCCAGTTGGCCATCGCGAAGATGACGAGGATCGCGGTCAGCAAGACCCAGATGATCGTCCGCAGGATTCCCACTATCGCTTGCTCCTTATTCGGTCAGGTGGCCTGACCCTATGACAGATTGGCGCGGCTTTCCAGTCCGGCCTATGCGGCACCGAAGACACGGTCAAAGATCGTGTCGACATGCTTCATATGATAGCCGAGATCGAAAAGTTCCGTCAGCTGCTCTGCCGACAGCCGTGCGGTTACGTCGGTGTCGGCTTTCAGCAGTTCGAGCAGCGACAATTGGCCGTCGCTTTCCCACACCTGCATCGCGTTGCGCTGGACCAGATGATAGCTGTCCTCGCGGCTCGCGCCCGCCTGGGTCAGCGCCAGCAGGACGCGCTGCGAATGGACAAGGCCGCCCATGCGATCGAGATTCTTCTGCATCCGCTCGGGGTAGATCAGCAGTTTGTCGATCACCCCGGTCAAGCGTCCGAGCGCGAAATCGAGGGTAATCGTCGCGTCGGGCCCGATGAAGCGTTCGACCGACGAATGACTGATGTCGCGCTCGTGCCACAGCGCGACATTCTCGAGCGCCGGGACGACCGCACTGCGCACCATCCGCGCGAGACCGGTGAGGTTTTCGGTCAGGATCGGGTTGCGTTTGTGTGGCATGGCCGACGAACCCTTTTGCCCCGGCGAGAAATATTCCTCGGCTTCGAGCACTTCGGTGCGCTGGAGATGGCGGACTTCGGTTGCGAGGCGCTCGATCGAGCCGGCGACGACGCCAAGCGTGGCAAAGAACATCGCGTGGCGATCGCGCGGGATGACCTGCGTCGACACGGGTTCGATGGACAGGCCAAGCTTCGCGGCGACATGTGCCTCGACCCGCGGGTCGATGTTGGCGAAGGTGCCGACCGCGCCCGAGATCGCGCAGGTGGCGACTTCGGCGCGGGCGGCGATCAGGCGCGCCTTGCAGCGGTCGAATTCGGCATAGGCCTGCGCCAGTTTGAGCCCGAAGGTTACCGGCTCGGCGTGAATGCCGTGGCTGCGGCCGATTGTCGGGGTCAGCTTATGCTCAAAGGCGCGGCGCTTGATGGCGGCGAGTAGCGCGTCAACGTCGGCGATCAACAGGTCTGCGGCCTGCGCGAGTTGGACCGCGAGGCAGGTGTCGAGGACGTCCGAGCTGGTCATGCCCTGATGCATGAAGCGCGCTTCTTCGCCGACATTTTCCGACACCCAGGTCAGAAAGGCGATGACGTCATGCTTGGTGACGGCCTCGATTGCGTCGATCGCGGCGACGTCGATGACGGGCTTGGTCGCCCACCAGTCCCACAGGGCTTTGGCGGCGGATTTCGGAACGGTTCCGAGCTCGGCGAGGGCATCGGTGGCGTGCGCTTCGATCTCGAACCAGATCGACAAGCGATTCTCGGCCGACCAGATCGCGGTCATTTCCGGCCTGGCGTAACGCGGAACCATTGAATTTCCTTCCTTTTAGGGCGCTCCATCGCGGAATCGCAGCGGAACCGTGACGGGCCGCCCCGTAGCAGGGACAAGGCGTTTCGCCAAACCTCGCGGCACCGCAACCATCGCCGGACGCGGCGGTTGCTGAGATGTTCCATCAAAACAGGCGACGGGTCGCAAATACCCCAAAGTCGCCGCGAAAGGAGATATTCAATGTTGAAACAGATGCTTTTGATCGGCGCGGCGGCTGTGAGCTTCTCCGCGCTGGCGCAGACAACTGCGCCGGCGGGTGAGGAACCGGCGCCTACCAGTCAGACGCCGCCAGCCCCCACCGACACCACGGCACCGGCGCCGGACAAAAAACCCGCCGACGACCCCACCCCGACGGACGACACGGCCCCGACCGAGGACGCCATGCCGACCGACACCCCACCGGCAGCCGAACCTACCCCGCCGGCTGACCTGCCTGCTCCGGAGCCCGAACCGAAACCCGAACCGAAGCCTGAGAAGAGGCCCGAACCGAAGCCCG
>JAEMRT010000219.1 GCA_016463225.1 Sphingopyxis sp.
CGACGCCCGTCGGCGACCCCATTGAATTCGAGGCTTTGCTGGAGGCGTTCGGTGGCGTGGACGCGCCGCTTGGAACCTGTGCGCTTGGATCGGTGAAAGCCAATCTCGGCCACCCGACCACGGCAGCAGGCGTTGTAGGACTCATCAAGGTCGCCTTGATGCTGTCGCACGAGACCCTTGTGCCCTTGGCCAACTTCGACGGACGCATCAATCCATCCATCGATATCGGAAACAGCCCTTTTTTCATTCCGACCGTCGCCACACCTTGGAGCCGAGCCGATTATCCCCGCAGAGCAGCCGTCAGTTCTTTCGGATTTTGCGGAACCAATGCACACGCAATTGTTGAGGAGGCTCCCGAGGCGCCTCGGTCATATGCTTCTTTGCCGCCTCGAGAGGCCGAGATACTTTTGCTTTCTGCTAAGACCGCGAGCGCATTGACCTCACAGATACACAACCTCGTACCCACGATCACGCCTGAGACGAATTCGAAACAGGTCGCACAGGCCGCTTTCACGCTCGCATTTGGCCGAACCGGCTTCGATCAGCGGAGTTTTGGCATATGGAGCGGCACCGACACCGTACCGTTCTCTGAGCCTTTGGCTAAACCCAAAAAACCACGTCCGCTACTCTTTTTGTTTCCAGGGCAGGGCACACAGTACCTTGGAATGGGACAGGCTTTGTCCCGGCAAGAACCAGCATTTCGGAACGCACTTGAGGAAATTGCAGCGGAGATACGGCCCGCGATCGGTTGTGATATTCGCGATGTAATGTGGGGAACTTCCCATCAGGGAGCGTTGGACGACACTCGCTACACCCAACCTGCGTTGTTCGCCATAGAGCTGGCGCTTGCTTCCTACTGGGAAACTTTAGGCCTCGTCGCAGACGGCCTAGTTGGCCATAGCGTTGGAGAATATCCGGCTGCGGTCCTAGCTGGAGTGATGACGCGCGCTCAAGCGGCTCGACTTGTTTGTCGCCGAGCGGAACTTATGGCTTCAGCACAGCCGGGAGAAATGCTTGCGGTTCGTGCATCAAAAGCCGTTCTCGCCAGCTTGCTGCCCTCTGGCATTGAGATCGCTGTAATCAATGGTCCTGAGGTATTCGTCGTTGGCGGTTCGAGTGGGCAGATTGCAGAAGCCCAAGCAATACTGGGTTCTGCGGGCTATCAGTCGAAACGGCTGAACACGAGCCATGCATTCCATACATCCGCAATGGCTGAAGCTGCCCGGCAGTTCGAGAGAGACGTTGGTGAAACGCTTCTCCTGCCGCCGCAGCGCCCGATAATCTCAACCGTCACAGGGACGGTATTGAAGGATACCGAAGCTTGCGATCCAGCCTACTGGTCGCGTCAAATCCTCCAGCCGGTGAACTATCACGGCGCGATCAATCATGTTTGGCATCAAGGGGCCGCGACAATACTTGAGGTTGGCCCCGGTGCATCGCTGTCCAGATTAGCATCCCAGAGCCGTCAATCCCGCGATAGTCAAACCGCTTTCGCATCTCTGAGATCCGAAGGTGGGATGGAATGCTATGGTCTTGCCGAAGCAACAGGGAAACTATGGACGTTAGGTTACGATATAAACTGGGACGTCTATTTCGAAGACCGGATTCAGGAGCGGGTACCGCTACCAACCTATCCGTTTGAGCGAACGCGCTATTGGCTGGATCCCGTGATGCAAGAGAGGGCAACGGTTAGTTCACCCATCTCCGCGCAAAGAAGCATGGTTTCTGTTTTTGCAGAAGCGGCATCGGATGATCTGCCATTGAGCACCGCTAGCATTATCGAGGACATTCGAGACTTCTTCAAAATTGCTGGCGCGGAATTTTCGACCGTCCCGGAAAATTCGTCGTTCTTTGACGAGGGCGTCGACTCTCTTCTCCTCACCCAGATCATTTTCATGATTCAGGAATGCTACGGCGTAAAAGTTACCTTTCGTGATATTAATCAGTCTCTTAGCACGCTTGGGGCGCTGGCGCGGTACATTGAGGCGGAAGTCGGAACGGCAGACAACCCCACTGTTGCCGTGGCGAAGACCGATAATGGTTCGCGTCTCGGCCCAAACCGCAAGCAACGTGCGATGCTTACCCGCATGGAGGAAAATGCTCTTGGCTGGCAGATCGATCTCGCTAGGGCAACGGTGCATTTCGAACAAGGGCTGGATGTAGACAGGCTTAGTCGAGCGTTAAAACAGCTCGCGGAGCGCCACGAAGCGCTAAATGTCAAGCTATCGGCCGATCGGCAGAGCTGGGCAGGGTGCGGACAAACGCCGAGGTTGATCCTTGGTGGGGATCGCAATGTCGCGGACATTGATTGGCTAAATCCGTTTGCCGATGCAGATAGCCCCCTTTGGTCCGCGACCCTAAACACAAATGCTTCAGGACATCGGCTTGATATTGTTGCGAGCGGCTTGATCTGTGATGGATGGTCACTGGATCTCATGCTCGAAGACTTGGCCAGTCTGTATTCAGGCCGTCCGCTCGGTCGAACCGACAGTTTGGCCACGATCGAAGAAGCCGATATTCGATTATTACCATCCAGTCGACTGGACGAGGCAACACACGAAACCCTTGTTTTCTCATCTACCGCGCTGAGGGCGCTTCGCGAAGAAGCTAAAAGCGAAAAATGCAGTGTCTTTACAGTATTGCTCGCCAAAGTCTTCTTGGCGATGCGGGATGTTTGTCCGAGTGGAAAGCTTGGTCTTTATCTGGCTGCCGCTGGGCAGGCCACCCGCAACCTCCCAAGACTTGTTACCAATTGTACCGACGCATTTCCGATAACGGTCAACCCGGAAAGATCGTGCTTACTTAACAGCATAACCGTATCGCTTGGCGAGCAATTGGCGCGGATCCGTGACAGGCCTGAAAGCATTGTGGTTGAAGAGAGTGCGCCAATAACGCTGCGGGGCATCCCACTTGTGGGGCTCTTCGTTCACGTTAAAGCGCTCTCTGGCAATGCTCAGAAATTTGAAGGCGTTGAAAGCGAATACCAGTTACATCCGGCTCCGGTGTTGGAGGCCGACTTCCAGATTACAATGTTTGAGAGAGCAGAGAGTCTGGAGCTGACGTTCTCGCGCAAGCGATATCTTACCGTTGGGGACGAACTTCGCGCGTTGCTCGATGCGCTGGTGCATCAGCTTGCCGATGCCGTGCCGCTCGAGGGCACGCTCGTCTCCGCATAATCAATCTACAGGAGTTTACCATGGGAGCCCGAAAAGGCGCTGACGTACTTGCGCGATTCCGTGAGGCACCTCCAGAGGTGTGGCATCGCGGTAAGAAGGTGGAAAACGTTGTTGATGAGCCGGGGTTCGCGAACGGCATCCGGAGCTTGGCATCGTTATACGACTATCAATGGAAACATGCCGACCGTATGCTTTCGGTCGACAGCGACACCGGTTCTACAGTGTCGCGAACATACTCAATCCCCCGGACTGCTGACGAATTGAGGCAGCTTGGCGATGCCATGCACTGCGCTGCCGAACACAGCAAAGGCATGATGGGGCGTGAACCTTCCTATAT
>JAEMRT010000122.1 GCA_016463225.1 Sphingopyxis sp.
CCGCAATTCCTCGATCGCATCGCTCATCCGCATATGGATCAAGGTCGAGCCAACCCGCGTGTGGATCCGGAGATAGTGATCGACCGCCTCGACCGCGAGCAGATCGCGTCCGAGGTGGGAAGGGATATGCGCCATGAAGCGGACGGGGTCAGGCTGTTCCGGGCGTTGCGGGACATCGCGTGCTGATTCGGATGGGTTGAGCGTCGCAGTGGCGGTTGCGGGGCCGCTGTCGTTCCCGGCTAACCGCGCGTTCGAAATCCAATGCTGAACAAACGCCAGCGCAAATTGCACGCTGAGCACGGCGCCAAAAAGCGCGGGCATATCTTGCGCGCTCACGACCCGCCCCGTCTGCACCTGCGACAGCGCCCATGCAGTAGCGAAACTCACGGGGAGCGCCGACCCCACTGCCACCAGTATCACGCGGATTACCGGGTGGAGTCTGGCCAATAGTTCGATTTTTCCCGCTGCAAGCGCGGCCGTGAGCGCGCAAAAATAGCCGAACAGGATCAGCCCGATCCAGAAGCCGTATCGCGTCGGCTGGTCCAGCGCCGGGTAGGAGCCGAATGGCCCGAGCAGGGCAAACAGCAACCCCAATATCAGCGCCGCGACGAGATGGCGTCCGATCGCGGATTCCCCGGAGAAGAGCTTCGCCAATGGCATGGCGTGGCACTAGCGAAAAACCGCGATCGTTTCACGCAAAACCGGTTGCCGGCCCGCGGCGGACCCGACAGCTGATGCTCTCCATTCCTTCCATCGAGAGTGAAATCATGAAAATCGCGAATTTCATTATGCTGACGTCGTCGCTGGTGCTGGTCGCGCCGACCGGGGCAGTGGCGCAGACGACTGCCGCCGCGGCGCCCGCGCCCGCGCCGGTCGACCTGTCCGGCAACTGGACCTTTGAAGTGTCGTCCGCGCGCGGGGTGACGTATGGCGCAATGACCGTCTTTCGTGTCGGCGTCGGCTATATGGGGACGCTCACCACCGATCAGGGCAACCATGTCCTGCCGGTGCAGTCGCTCACCCTGGCCGGAAAGACGATGAGCATGACCGTCGCTTCGCCGCAGGGCAATGTCGTGTTCGTCGGCGTGCTGGGGCCGGACGGCAAAGCGTTTAGCGGTGAGGTGACGTATCACGATGGCAGCAAGTTTCCGATGTCGGGACGCCATACCGGGGCATGACGCAAATATGTCATAGCGCGTTGCAACCAAATAATCCGGCGCGGCAGTTCGTCGCGCCGGATTGCCAGCGCGCGCAACGATGCCCCGGTACATGGCCATGGGTGGCGCCTGGCGGCGAAAGATGCAGAAAGGCGCCGTCCCCTCCCCAAGGTCAGGATTCGCCGATGAAAGCCATTGTCTGCCCTCGCTACGGTGGTCCCGAGGTGCTGGAATTTCGCGACGTCCCGATCCCCGAACCCAAAGCGGACGAGGTGCGCGTTAAGGTGCTGGCGACATCGGTGACGTCGGGCGACAGCCGGATGCGCGCGGCGCGCTTTCCCCCGGGCATGGGCCTGATCGCGCGGCCGTTCCTGGGCTGGCGCGGGCCGCGGCAGCCGATTTTGGGGACCGAGATCGCCGGGATCGTCGATGCCGTGGGCGTCGGCATCACCCGCTACCGCCCCGGCGACGCGGTGATGGCGTTTCCGGGCGGGAAAATGGGGTGCCACGCCGAATATCGCTGTGTCGCGGAAAGCGGGCCGATCGCGCCCAAGCCCGACGGCCTCAGCTTTGCCAAGGCGGCGACGCTGTGTTTCGGGGGCAGCACCGCGCTGCATTTCCTTGAGGTCGCGGCGGTGGCGCCGGGTGACCGGGTGCTGGTGATCGGGGCGTCGGGGGCCGTGGGGTCGGCGCTGGTCCAGCTCGCGCGCCACCGCGGCGCGCATGTCACCGCGGTGTGCAGCGCGCGCAACGCCGATCTGGTGCGGGGTCTGGGGGCCGAAGCGGTGATCGACCATGCGACTACCGATTTCCGCGGCGATCCGGGCGCCTATGACGTCATTTTCGAAACCGTCGGCAGCATGACCACGCGCGATGCGCTGCCGCTGCTGCGCCCGCATGGCCGGTTTGTGGCGATCGCGGCGGGACTGCGCGACATGCTGGCGACGATCGGGGCGCCGGGTCGACAGGGGCGGCGGGTCATTGCCGGTCCGGCGACCGAGCGACCCGAGCATGTCCAGCAGCTCGCCGATCTCGTCACAGGCGGCACGTTGCGGCCGGTCGTCGACGGCACCTATGCATTCGACGACATCGCCGCAGCGCACGCCTATGTCGACACCGGGCGCAAGCGCGGGTCGGTGGCGATCCTGCTCGACCCGGCGGCGCGCGACTAGGGCCTGTCGCGGCGCATCGCGTGCTTGCAAAAGCGCGCAAAAGCGGGAAAGGGCGGAGCCCCTGCCACCCGTTTACCGGAAGATTGTCGTGACCGAATTTCGTGCTGCCGCCCTCGCGTCCAAGGCCTGGCCCTTTGAGGAAGCGCGTAAGCTGGTCAAACGCTACCCGGACGGCAAGCCCGGCGGCGCGCCGATGCTGTTTGAAACCGGCTATGGCCCGTCGGGCCTGCCGCATATCGGTACCTTTAACGAAGTGCTGCGCACGACGATGGTCCGCCGCGCCTACGAGGAAATGACCGGCGCGCCGACCCGGCTCGTCGCGTTCAGCGACGACATGGACGGGCTGCGCAAGGTTCCCGACAATGTGCCGAACCATGCGATGCTTACCGAATATCTTGGCAAGCCGCTGACCGACGTCCCCGATCCGTTCGACAAGTTCGAAAGTTTCGCCCACCATAACAATGCGATGCTGCGCGAGTTTCTTGACCGGTTTGACTTTGAGTATGAGTTCGTCAGCTCGACCGAGCGGTACAAGGCGGGGGCGTTCGATGAGGCGCTGAAGAATGTCCTGCGTCACAATCAGGACATCCTCGACATCATGTTGCCGACGCTGCGCGCCGAGCGCGCCGCGACCTATTCGCCGATCCTCCCGGTCAGCCCGACGTCGGGCGTGGTGTTGCAGGTGCCGGTGACCGTCGTCGACGCCGATGCGGGGCTGGTGTCGTTCGAGGACGACGGACAGACGATCACGCACAGCGTTCTGGGCGGCGGCGCCAAGCTGCAATGGAAGGTCGACTGGGCGATGCGCTGGGTCGCGCTTGGCGTCGATTACGAGATGTACGGCAAGGACCTGACCGATAGCGGGGTCCAGTCGGGGAAGATCGCCAAGGCACTCGGCGGGCGCAAGCCCGAGGGGCTGATTTACGAGATGTTCCTCGACGAAAAGGGCGAGAAGATCTCGAAATCGAAGGGCAATGGGCTCAGCCTCGATCAATGGCTCGACTATGGCAGCGAAGAGAGCCTGGCTTTCTTCGCCTATCGCGAGCCGAAGGCGGCAAAGCAGCTGCATATCGGGGTGATCCCCAAGGCAGTCGACGAATATCTGCAGATGCGCGGCAATTACCCGGCGCAGGATGCCGACAAGAAGCTCGGCAATCCGGTGCACCACGTCCATGTCGCGCGCGGGCAGGCGATTCCCGCCGCCGAATTGCCGGTGACCTTCGGCTTGCTGCTCAATCTGGTCGGTGTGATGGGCGCCGACGCGTCGAAGGACCAGATCTGGCGCTATCTTGGCCAATATGTCGACGGCGCCGATGCCGCGACCTATCCCGAGCTCGACCGGCTGATCGACAATGCGATGGCGTATAACCGCGATTACGTCGCGCCAACGCTCAGCCGGCGCAAGCCAGTGGGCGGCGAGGGTGCGGCGCTGACTGAACTCGACGCCAAGCTGGCGGCGCTGCCCGCCGACGCAGGCGCCGACGATATTCAGAACATCGTGTACGAAATTGGCAAGAACGAGGCCTATGGCTTTGAAAATCTGCGCGATTGGTTCAAGGCGCTCTACGAAACGCTGCTCGGATCGAGCGCCGGGCCGCGCATGGGCAGCTTTATCGCGCTGTTCGGGATCGACAATACGCGGCGGTTGATTGCCGAGGCTCTAGCCTGAAGGAGGACGTCATGGCGGACTATCAACTGGCGCAGATCAACATCGCGCGTTTCCGCCTGCCTGCCGAGCATGTCGCCAACCGCGATTTCATGGACGCGCTCGATGCGGTGAACGCGATTGCCGAGGCGAGCGACGGCTTTGTCTGGCGGCTGGTCGGCGAGGGCAATGACGCGACCGACGTCGCGGTGAACGACGACCCGCATGTCATCGCCAATATGTCGGTGTGGCGCGACGTCGAGGCGCTGGCGGCGTTCGTCTATCGCGCCCCCGAACATCTGGCGATCATGCGGCGGCGCAAGGAGTGGTTCGACCATATTGCGGTGTTTCAGGTGCTATGGTGGGTACCCGTCGGACATCGCCCGACTGTGGCGGAGGGGCTGGCGTGCATCGACATGCTGGCCGCGAACGGCTCGACCGCGGGCGCCTTTACCTTCAAACAGCCCTTCGCCGCGCCCGACGGCACTCCGGCGCTGCCGGTGCAGGACGAATGCGCATGATCGAAATTTTCACCACCGGCGGGACGATCGACAAAGTCTATTTCGACGCCTTGTCCGAATTCCAGATCGGCCCCGCGGCGATCCCCGACCTGCTGCGCGAAAATAATGTCCATGTCCCGCACCGCGTGACGCAGTTGATGCGCAAGGACAGCCTCGAACTGGGCGATGCCGACCGCGCTGCGATCCGCGCGGCGGTTGAGGGCAGCGAAGCCGCGCACATTCTGGTCACGCATGGCACCGACACGATGGTTGTCACCGGTCGCGCGCTGGCGGGCATCGCGGGCAAGACGATCGTGATGACCGGCGCGATGCAACCCGCGTCGGTGCGCGCCAGCGACGCCGAATTCAACGTCGGCTTTGCGCTGGCGGCGGCGCAGATTTTGCCGCCCGGGGTCTATATCGCGATGAACGGGATGATCTTTGACCCGGCAACGACCGAGAAGGATCGGGCCGGGGCGCGGTTCGTCGCGCAGGACCGGGGCTAACCCTTCGCGGTCACCTGCCGCAGCACCGCGGCGTAACCCGGCGCGATCGTCATCGATTCGTGCCGTCCGGCGCGGCCGAGCATCGCGTGAACCTCGGCCAGCCGATAGCAGGGCACCCCCATGAACAGGTGGTGCTCGGAATGATAATTCACCCAATATGGCGCAACCGTGGCGCGCGCGATCCAGCCCGCACAGGTGGTGCGGGCATGGGTGAACGGATCATCACTGCCCGTTGTCGTACAGGCATGCTCGGCGATGTTGCGGATGCGCAAGTAGAGCTGGAAGGTCGTCGCCAGTCCGGCGAGCCAGAGTAGATAGGGCGTCCAGCCGTAGAGCGCGAGCGATGCTGCGAGCAGAATCGCCTGGACGAGCAGGAACCGCCCGACCGCGCGCGCCACCGCCATCGCGCCCGCGACATCGACCGTTGGTGACGTCATGCCGTCGTCGGACTGTTTGTTGAACGGCGTTCCGGCGGTGGTGCTGGCACGGCCCTTTTCGGCTTGTTCGCCGCGCAGCATCGCTTTCAGCCCGACGAACGCGAAGCCGAATTGCGCCATGCGCTGTTTGAAAAAGGTCTGCCCGGTCAGGTCACGAAGCACCTTGCGGCCCAGGCTGGCGCGCGTGGTGGGAAAGGGCTTCGACAGAGACAGGTCAGGGTCTTCGGGCTGCTGGGTGAATTTGTGATGCTGGAGGTGATAGGTGCGATAGGCGATCAGGTCCGACCCGACCGCGGCGCCGGTCAGCCATTGGCCGAGGAAATTGTTGGTCTTGCGCACCGGATGGAGAAGACCGTGCGCGGCGTCGTGCATCAGGATGGCAAGGCCGAGCTGGCGCCCGCCGACGAAGATGATCGCGACCACCCATGCGGCGGGGTTCTGCGACCATGCCGCCAGCCCCACCAGCGCGATGCTGACAATCCAGGCATGCGCGACGAGCCAGATACCTCGCCAGCGCGACGCGGCGGTGATCGCCGCCCATTGGCTGCGGTCGAAAAAGCGGTCGGGCGGGAGCAGGCGGACGGCAGGCATACGCCGCTATAACAAGTTGCGATGCGAAACGGAATAGCATCCATAATGGCACAGTAACGGGGTTAACAACCGCGCTGTGGTAAGGAATTGGCAACCTCTATCGGGCCACTGAACCGGGTGGACCAGACGAGCAGGACAAGCGGGAAATTGGGGGATCGGCGTAGCATCATCCGGCCGGGGGCGGGCGAGTTTGCGGGGGGCGAATCGATGTTCGATTCGCCCGAGTTCGTCAAGCTCCTGCTGCGCGTCGCGCAGCTGTGGCATTATGTCCTGATCGGCCGCGTGCTGGCGTTTCTGACCTTTGCTTTTCTGCCGGGGGTTACCGGTTTTCTGGACCACCCGTCGCAATGGCTGGTGATGGCAGCAGGTCTGTTCTGCGATCTGATGCTGACGCTCATGGGGCAGGCGATGCGCCGACCCGGCGCGTGGCTGCAACGACGACTGCGGTGGGTTGTTCTGGCGTGTATGGGGCTGATCGCGCTGGGCAGCCTGCTCAATGCCGCGGCGATGTTCGCGGCGGTCGCGGTCCCCGACGGTCGTCATACCTTCGATGCCTTCACCGCGATCCAGATCGGGTCGCTGCTCGTCGCCGCCTCGGCGGTCGCGATCGTCCGCCCCGCTTTTTTCGCCTTTGCCGGTGCGACCGCGCTGGGCGGCGCGATCGGTATCGCGTCCTGGCCCTTTGCGGTGGCGGGCTGTGTTTTCCTCGCCCTGCTGATCGTCATGATGCGCGAGGACATCCGCCACCAGCGCCGGGCGACGCGGGCGCGGCGGCTGTCGGTCAGCGACCAGCAGCGCGCACTTAACCTGATGCGTGATTTCGAACGCGCCGGGCGCGGCTGGTTCTGGGAAACCGACCGTCATGGCCAGCTCGTCTACATCTCGCCGACCATCGCGGCGCGGCTGGGCGGGGCGCCGTCCGACCTGCTCGGCAGGCCGTTTACCGACATCATCCGCAAACGCGTCGGCAACGACGAGAATGAGGAGCGCACGCTGGGGTTCAGCCTGTCGTCGCGCACCCCGTTCAAGGAACTGACCGTGCAGGCCGCGGTCGCGGGTGAGGAGCGCTGGTGGTCGATCTCGGGCCAGCCGATCAGCAACGAACTCGGCAATTTTCAGGGATTTCGCGGCAGCGGCACCGACCTCACCGACAAGAAGCGATCGGAGCGCGAGATCAACCAGCTTGCGCGTTATGATACGCTGACCGGTCTCGCGAACCGGCGCCATATCACCGACCTGCTCGAGCGCGCGCTCAAGAGTCATATCGGCCAGCCGCAGCCGTGCGCCCTGCTGATGATGGACCTCGACCGCTTCAAGGCGGTCAACGACACGCTCGGTCACCCGGTCGGCGACCAGTTGTTGCAACAGGTCGCAGGGCGGCTGACCCAGATCGTCGGCGACAAGGGGCAGGTCGGGCGGCTGGGCGGCGACGAGTTCCAGATCGTCGTGCCGCAGCTCAGCCAGCCCGAAAAGCTGGCGGGGATCGCCAATGCGATCATCCTCAGTCTGGCGAAGCCGTTTTCGATCGAGGGTGAGCAGGTGCGGATCGGGTGCTCGGTCGGCATCGCGGTATCGGAGGGGGCCGGGGTGTCGGCGTCGGCGCTGGTCCGCAATGCCGATCTGGCGCTTTATGCGGCCAAGGACGCGGGGCGTGGCGTCTATCGCTTCTATGCCGACGCGATGCATAATCAGGCGAGCGAGCGCAAGGCGATCGAGGACGCGCTGCGCGATGCGCTGGTCAAGGACGAGCTGCGGCTGCTCTATCAGCCGATCGTCGACGTTGGCAGCGAGCGGATCACCGGGTTCGAGGCGTTGATCCGCTGGCATCACGCGACCGAGGGGATGATCAGCCCGTCGAAATTCATCCCGATCGCCGAGGAATCGAACCTGATCGTGCCGATCGGCGAATGGATCATCCGCACCGCCTGCGCGAGCATCGCGCTGCTCGGCCCCGGCTATCGCGTCGCGGTCAATGTTTCGCCGCGCCAGTTCGCCAACGAAAAGCTGCCCGCGACGATCCTGAGCGCGGTGTCGGCGGCAGGCATCCGCGCCGAACAGCTTGAACTGGAGATTACCGAAGGGGTGTTTCTCGACGAGAGCCCCGAAAATCTCGCGATGTTCCAGAAATTGAAGCGCACCGGGGTGCGGCTGGCGCTCGACGATTTCGGCACCGGCTATTCGGCGCTCGGCTATCTGAAGAAAGCACCGTTTGACAAGATCAAGATCGACCAGAGCTTTGTCCTCGGTGCCGCCGATCCGAGCAGCATGAATGCGGCGATCATCTCTTCGATCGTCGGGCTGGCGATCGCGCTCAACATGGAAACGACCGCTGAGGGGGTCGAGACGCACGACGATCTGGCCCTGATCCGCGGGCTGGGGTGTAGCCACGTCCAGGGCTACATCTATGGGCGCCCGATGGAGCTGGCCGAGGTGCTGGCGCTGCTGCGCGACGGCGGCGGGCGGGCCGAGGCGCGCGGGTACAAGAGCGCGCGCGAACCGCGCCTGACGATTTTCCGTACGATCCAGGTCGCGAGCGGCGGGCATCAATATGAAGCGATCGTGCGCAATATGTCGCCGCGCGGAGCGCTGATCGAAGGGCTGTGGAATGTCCCGCCGGGGACCGCACTAACGCTCGAGTTCGGCGCCGATCAGGCGTTCAGCGCCGAAGCGCGCTGGTCGGCGGGCAACCGCATTGGGGTCAAATTTGCCGAGGCGATCGATATGGACGCGCTGATCGGGCCGAAGACGGTGACACCAGCGCGGGGACGGGTGCGCCGCGCGGCTTGAACATAGTCGTCATCCCGGCCTTCGCCGGGATGACGATCCGGGAGCAAATATTAGTCCGCCACCCGGCCGCGGACCATCACCCACTCGACCTTTTCCAGCACCGTCACATCGGCGAGCGGATCGCCGCTGACCGCGATCATGTCGGCCGACATGCCGGGGGCGAGGCGGCCGATCTCGCTCTCCATCGACAGCGCCGTCGCCGCAACCGTCGTGGCGCTCGCCAGCGCTTCGCGCGGGGTCAGCCCGGCCTTGACCAGCAGCGCGAACTCGCTGCCGTTGCGGCCATGTTCGAACACCCCGGCGTCGGTGCCAAAGGCGACGGGAACGCCAAGCGCCTTGGCGCGGGTGACAGCTTTGCCGACGCTGCCCAAGGTCATGCGGACCTTTTCCTCGACCGTCGCGGTGTAGATGCCTTTGCCGAGGCGTTCGCGGATGCCCTCGAACGCCATCAGCGTCGGGACCAGATAGGTGCCCTTGGCCTTCATCACTTTCAGTGCGGCATCGTCGGCGAAGGTGCCATGGTCGATCGTGTCGATGCCCGCCGCCGCCGCCGCTTCGATGCCACGCGCGCCATGCGCGTGCGCCATCACCTTCAGCCCCAGCGAGTGGGCGGTGTCGGCGATACTTTGCAGTTCGGGACTGGTGAAATGCCCCTCAAGCCCGCGGCTTTGCTGCGACAGGACGCCGCCGGTCGCGGTGATCTTGATAATGTCGGCGCCTGCGCGCGACGCCTTGCGGACCTTTTCGGCGCATTCGAGCGCACCGGTGCAGGTATAGCCCTGATCGAGCACGTCGTGGACGTCCTCGCGAAAGCCCGTGACGTCGCCGTGCCCGCCGATGATCGACAGTGCCGGTCCGGCGGCGATGATCCGCGGACCTTCGACAAAGCCGTTCGCCGTGCCGCGGCGCAGCGAAAAAGCAGTATATTGTGCCGATCCGGCCTCACGCACCGTCGTGAAGCCCGCGCGCAGCGTGATGGCGGCGTTCTTCACCCCGACGACGACGCCCCATTCGTCGGGATCGACCGCCTCGCTGCGGAAATCGCCGCCGGGATCGCCGGTCAGGTGGACGTGGAGATCGATCAGGCCGGGAAGCAGCGTCTTGTCGCCCAGATCGACGACTTCGGCGTCGGCGGGCGCGACGCTGCGGCCTGCGGTGATTGAGGTGATCCGATCGTCGGTGATGACGATCGTCGACGGACCCTGCGCGGGCTTGTCGGCGTCGGTGATGACGCGGCCGGCATAGATGATGGTGGTTTTGGCGTTCACCGTGGTGCCGAGCAGCGCCAGCGTTGCCGCGGCCACGAGTCCGATTTTGCGCATCCTGTTTCCCCTGACTGATGCGCCACCGTGGCGCGCCGGGTGGGGGAGGGCAAGCCCATAAAAAGAGGGGCCGACTGGGTCGGCCCCTCAAGTTTGTCTTCGGGTAATCGAAAGGACTTACCAGAAGAAATCGTGGATCACGTCAACCACTTGGCCGCTGTAGGTATCGACGAGGATCGCGTCGTTGTAGTAGCGGACCCAGCGATAGCCGTCGTAGGCCGGCGGCAGGCGGTACTGCCACGGATCGTTGATCCAGTAGCGGCTGCTGTAGAACAGCGAGCCCAGGCTGAAGCCGATGCTGAACCGCGTGTAGCGATGGTTGCGGTACGGCGAATAATAGCTGCCGAGACGATAGCGGCTGCCGTACTGCTGGCGGTAATCGCGCCAGTTGTAGCGGCGATCGTCGCGCCATGACCGGTTCCAGTTGCCGCGGCGGTCGCTGTAGCGGCGATCGACGCGGTCGTTGTTGTTGCGGTCGTAGCGCCGATCGATCTGGCCGTCGCGGTTGCGGTCATAACGTCCGTCGCGCTGGTCGATGCGGTTATTGTTGTTGCGATCCCAGCGGCGGTCGAGGTCGCCGTTGCGGTTGCGGTCGTAGCGACGGTCGACGCGATTGTTGTCGTTGCGATCGTAACGCTGATCGACCTGACCGTTGCGGTTGCGATCCCACTGGCGGTCGATGCGGCCATCGTTGTTACGGTCATAGGTGCCGCCGCGCTGGCGCTGGGCCTGTCGGGTTTCACGCTGGGCAGCCTGTTGCCGCTGGTCGGTGCCACGCTGCTGTTGCCACTGCTGGCGCTGCGCCTGACGCTGCTGGTCATCGCCGCGCTGCTGCTGACGTCCTTCGCTGCGCTGCTGGCGCACTTCGCTACGTTGCTGGCGCTCGACCTGCGGTTGCTGGCTCTGCTGTCGCTGGACGCGGGCTTCGCCGCCATTGTTGCCGCGGCGAGCTTCGGGACCGCGCGGTCCGCGGTCGCCCCGGCTCCCCCGATCACCATCGCCGCGCTGCGCCAGTTGAATACGCTCGCCCGACGCCTGTGCGGCGACCGGGGCAGTGGGGGTCAGGATCGTCGCAGCGATGAGCAACCCTCCGAACATCTTTTTCATCTCGCCATTCTCCAACTCATGTCCCGATTGCTGGAGAGGCCAGCCGGGATGATGAATCATGTGTTACCGTCGGCAAGATGATTGGCGGCTGAACCGCGCTGTTGCCTGCGGTTCAGCTACATGAACAGCGGGCCTCAGGTGCCGGGGGGCAGGCGCAGTGCGGGGACCGCGCGCGCGGCGTCTTCAGGGCGGATACCGGGCGGCGGCGCGGCTGCGATCCGTTCCTCGCCGCGGAGCACGCGGCCGGCGCGGCGGATCGCGGTGCGGATGCGCGGATAGGTGCCGCAGCGGCAGATGTTGGTGATCGCCGCGTCGATTTCGGCATCGCTCGGATTGCTGTTCGACCGCAGCAGCGCCGCGGTCGCCATGATCATCCCCGACTGGCAGAAACCGCATTGCGGCACCTGTTCGGCGACCCATGCCTGCTGCACCGGATGGCTGCGATCGCGCGACAGCCCTTCGATCGTCGTGACGAACCGCCCCTCGCACTCGGCGATCGTCACCATGCAGCTGCGGATCGATTCGCCGTCGATGTCGACGGTGCAGGCGCCGCATTCACCAGTCCCGCAGCCATATTTGGTGCCGGTCAGGTTCGACGCGTCGCGCAGCGCCCACAGCAAGGGCGTTTCGGGTTCCATCCGATATTCGACCGGGCGGTCGTTGACCGAGAATCGCGTCATGCTGGCTGGTTTAGCGCGGCCGCGTGATTAGTCACGCCAGCTGGTGTCAATCTTGTCGACCTTGCGCACCATCGCGTCGAATTCGGCCTTGCCCGCCTGTCCGGGGATCGAGGCCATGTACAGGTCGCGCTGGTGGACCGCGATCACGTCCTGTGGGACGGTGATGGGCTTACCCATGCTCATCGTCGCGAGCTGGATCTCGCACGCGCGCTGGAGCGCCCAATATTTGATGAAGGCTTCGGTCAGCGTCTTGCCCATCACGACGGGGCCATGATTCTTGAGCATCAGGATGCGCTTGTCGCCAAGGTTCTGGACGAGGCGCTCGCCTTCCTCCTCGCGCACCGTCACGCCCTCAAAGTCGTGATACGCCAGCTGGCCGGCAAAGTTGCAGGCATAGAAATTGACCGGCTGGAGCCCGCCTTCGAGCCCGCAGACCGCCACGGTGGCGGTTGTGTGCGTATGGATGATCGCATGCGCGTCGGGCAGGACGCGGTGGAACAGGCTGTGCTGGACAAATCCGGCCTTGTTGACGTGCCAGGGATTGTCCTCGTCGACCTTGTTGCCGTCGATGTCGATCTTGATCAGGTTCGACGCGCAGACTTCGCTGAAATGCAGGCCGTAGGGGTTGATCAGGAAGGCGCCTTCCTCGTCCGGAACCTTCACCGTGATGTGGTTGAAGATCATTTCGTCCCAGCCCATCATCGCGAAAACCCGGTAGCATGCGGCCAGTTCCTGCCGCGCCGTCCATTCGGCTTCGCTATATTTGCTGTTGCGCTTGAGCTGGGTCGCCATCACCTGTCCCTTTGTCATGTTAGTTTCGTCCTGCTACCTATGCCATAAGGCAAGGGGGCGGCACAATCCCGCAAGCGGATCTGGCGGTTCGTCAGCAGGGCGGGGGCTTTTGCCGCGCAGGGGCTTGCATTTCGCCGCGAATCCCCTTATCGGCCCAGCCATCGGAACGTCGCGGGTTCGCGGCGCTTCTTTTATTGCCCTTATATCGGCGATTTTTGGCGGACCGGACATCCGGCCACCTTGATCGTTGGACGAACCGGAGACGACACGGCACATGCAGATCATCGTTCGCGACAATAATGTCGACCAGGCCCTTCGCGCGCTCAAGA
>JAEMRT010000123.1 GCA_016463225.1 Sphingopyxis sp.
GGATATAGGTGCCTTTGGAGACGTGGGCGATGAGGGTGACGGCGTCGAGCCGCGCCGCCCCATCCTCGTCACCCCGGACTTGCTCCGGCATCCATTCCGCCGGCGCCGCAATGGATGCCGGAGCAAGTCCGGCATGACGAAGGGAGTAGATGGTGACGCTACGCGCCTTCATCTCGACCGCCTCACCCTTGCGCGCCAGATCATAGGCCCGCTGCCCGTCAATCTTGATCGCCGAAAAAGCAGGCGGCACCTGCTCGATCGGCCCGGTGAAGTGCGGCAACACCGCTTCAACCTCTGCCAGCGTCGGCCGCACATCGCTGCTGGCAACAACTTCGCCCTCGGCATCAAGCCCGTCGGTCTCGGTCCCGAACGCGATCGTAAACGCATAGATCTTGCTCGCATCGAGCATCCGCCCGCACAGCTTCGTCGCCTCACCGAGCGCGATCGGCAGCACCCCCGACGCCAGCGGGTCGAGCGTCCCGCCATGGCCGACCTTGACCTTGCCCAACCCCGCCTCGCGGCACACGCGCTTGACCGCGCCGACCGCCTGCGTCGAGCCGAGCCCCAAAGGCTTGTCGAGGATGATCCAGCCGTTCATCCCGCGCCGCTAAAGCATTTTCCGATCAGGTCAAACGGGCGGCGTCAAAAATGCGGCGCGGGCGCGGCGGCGTGCCAGCGGCAACAGCAGCAGCGCCACCGCGACCAGCGTGCCAACGTAAAGCAGCAAGCGGTGTAGATCGACGGTGAAGGGACTCCAGAATAGCAGGAGGTTGATGGCGTGACCGGCGATCAACGCCAGCCATAACGCGCGCGGGGTACGTCCAAACCAGCGCTGCAATGCAAAACGGTCGAGCAGCAGCGCGAATGCCAGCGTCAACACAGCGCACAACAGCCACACGAGACCCAGAATGAACCATATCAACCCCATGGCAAAGGTTATGCGCGGGTCAGCCAGTCCCCGGCAAGCAGGCTAAATAACCCGGTACTCCGCACATAGCCGGTCCAGGTCATGCGTTCGGCGCGCAGCACGCCCTCCTTGACCGCCCCCAGCTTGGCGACCGCCGCTTGGCTGCGCGCGTTGCGCTCGTCGATGCGAAATTCGATGCGGCGAATGCCGACGGCGAAGGCGTGCTCGATCATCAGCTTTTTCACACGGCCGTTGAACCCGGTGCCGCGCGCGTCGGGGCGAATGAAGCTGTTGCCGATCTCGACGGTCTGCGCCGACCAGTCGGGGCGGAGCCATGCGGTCATTCCGACCAGCGTCTCGCCGTCGAAGATCGCATAGGGCATCCGGCCTCCCCCACCGATCAGCGCATCGAAACTCTTGTCGAAATGACCGGGGCCAAAGCTCGACGAATAGATCGCCCAGATGTCGCCGTCGGCGGCGCAAACGGTGCGCAGAGCCTCGCGGTGCGCTTCGGTCAGCTTGACGAGCCGGAGGTCACCGTCGGCGAGTTCGACATATAAACGCTCAAGCATCGGCCAGCGCCGCCGCGGCCTCGCGCCGCTTCGCCATGAAGTGCCGCCGACACATCGCGACGTAGCGGTCGTTGCCACCGATCTCGGTCTGGGCGCCCTCGACCACCGCGCGGCCATTCTCGTCGACGCGCAGGTTCATCGTCGCCTTGCGCCCGCATTCGCACACCGCCTTCAGCTCGACGAGCGCATCGGCGATGCCGAGCAAGGCCGCCGATCCGGGAAACAGCTCAGCCGAAAAATCCGTCCGCAAGCCATAGCAAAGCACCGGAATGCCGCTCTCATCGGCCAGCCGCGCGAGCTCCAGCACCTGAGCGCGCGTCAGGAACTGCGCTTCGTCGACGAGCACGCAGGCGAGCGGGCGTTCGGCATTTTCGGCGTTGACCGCCGCCCACAGGTCGCTGTCGGGATCGAATTTATGCGCCTCGGCGATCAGGCCGATGCGGCTTGTCACCTGCCCCGCGCCATAACGATCGTCGAGCGCCGCGGTCCACAGCATGGTTTCCATACCGCGCTCGCGATAGTTGAAATCCGCCTGCAACAGCGTCGTCGATTTGCCGGCGTTCATGCTGGCGTAGTAGAAATAGAGCTTGGCCATGGGGGTGCGATAACGCGTTCGCAGGCGTCCGCCAATCGTCAAAGCTTCGTCACTCCGGACTTGATCCGGGGTGACGAAGAGGGCGCATTGCTTGACTCCCCCTCTTCCCCTGCCATGCTGCACACCAAAGATTGCAGCATAAACAGTGGGGAGAGCTGCCATGCGGCTGATGCCGGTGACCGACGCGATGTTTTTGGTCGCGGAGACGCGCGAGACGCCGATGCATGTCGGCGGGGTCAATCTCTACACTTTGCCCGACAAGGTCGACGAAACCGAGTGGCTGAACGAGATGCTCGCGCTGCTCCGCCAGCAGGAAGGGCTGCGGCGACCGTTTTCGGAAGTGCTCAAGCTCACCCCGCTCGGTCAGTACGGCCCGATCCGCCTGGTCCCCGACAAAGACATCGACATGCACTATCATGTCCGCGCGGCCGCGCTGCCCAAGCCGGGACGCTACCGCGAGATGTTCGAACTCGCCTCGCGCCTCCACGGTACCTTGCTCGACCGCACCCGCCCGATGTGGGAAATCACCCTGATCTCGGGCCTGCCCAACCGCCAGATCGCAACCTATTTCAAGATCCACCACGCCTTCATGGACGGCGCCAGCTCGATGCATTTCACCAATGCGATGCTGAGCAATGACAAGACGTACAAACCTACCGCGTCGCCGATGTCGGTCGAGGTCTATGAAGCCTATAAGCGCAAGTTCCCGACCGCGAAAAAGGCACCGACGCCGAGTATTACCGATCTGAAAGCCATCGGCGCCTTCCTGAAGGAGCAATGGGGCAATAGCGTCGGGGTGACCAGGGCACTCAACCAATATGCCGCGGCGATGTTCGGGCTGGGCGGCGGCGACCTCGCCACGCCGTGGGGCGGACTACCGCGCACCAGCTTCAACCGCAACATCACCGGCGCGCGGCGCTTCGTCGCGCAGAGCTGGTCGCTCGAGCGCGTGCGCGCGATGGGCAAGGCCTATGACGGGACGATCAACGACGCGGTGCTCGCGATGTGTTCGGGCGCGATGCGCAAATATCTGCAATCGCTGAACGAGCTGCCCGACAAACCGCTCAAAGCCATGGCGCCGGTGTCGATCCGCGCCAAGGACGACATCGATTCGGGCAATTCGGTCGCCGCGGTCACCGCCAATCTGGCGACGCATATCGACGATCCGGCCGAGCGCATGCGGACGATCCAGGCGTCTATGAATGCCGCCAAGGCCCAGCTACGCGAAATGACCGCGCAGCAAATCCAGATCTATACCGCGATCACGCAAATGCCGCAGATGCTGACCGCGCTCACCCGCACCGCCGACAAATTCCCGGCGTACAGCGTCACCATCTCGAACGTCCCCGGCCCGCGCGAGCAGCTGTACTGGAACGGCGCGCGGCTCGACGGCATGTATCCCGCCAGCATCCCGGTCGACGGCATGGCGATGAATATTACCCAGGTGTCGAACAACAAGAATATCGATTTCGGCATCACCGCGTGCCGCCGCAGCGTCCCGCATGTCCAGCGCCTGATCGACTATCTGGAGGATGCACTGGTCGAACTGGAGCAAGCGGCGGGGATCAAGGGGAAACAGGCGCCCGCGCCCGGTACATCTTAGCTTTTTACACCGTCGCCGGCGCCGCCTAAATACCACCGCCATAACAAGCGAGGGGAAGCGAATATGCTCGGCAAATTCGACGCACTGGACCGGATCGTTCAGCTGTTGCTGCTGATCGCCGCGGTCGTGGCCATCGCCAATGGCGGCTTCATGCTGACCGACCCGCTCGCATGGTATGTCTTCATCCCGACCGTCATCACGACCGGCCCGCCGAACGCGCATTTCATCCGCGACATCGGCCTCGCCTATGTCGGGTCGGGATTGATCCTGCTCTATGCCGCCGGACATCCGATCCTGCGCTGGCGCGCCGCGGTCGTCGGCGGGCTATGGCTGACGCTCCACGGTTTGCTCCATATCTACGAAGTGATCGCGGGCATCTGCGGTCCCGCGACCTTCTGGGCCGACGCGCCGGGGGTGCTCGGCCATCCGTTGCTGGTGATCGCCGCGCTGACCATCCTGTTTGTGCGCCAGCGGATCGCCCCCGCGGGCATTCCGCCGCGCCTGTTCGCGCAGGCCGCCGACAAGGCGACCGGCGGCAACAGCCCCTATCTGCCCGATCTGATCGCCGCGCCCGGCCACGCCGCCGAAAAATTCCAGCATTTCATGCCAGTCACCGCGCATCGCCATGCTGCCCCCGCCGATGCGTTCCACGCCGCGCGGATCGGCGCGACGCTCGCCGCCGACTGCGGCCCCTGCGCGCTGATCGCCGCCGAAAGTGCGCTCGGCGATGACGTCGCGCGCGAGACGGTCAATGGGCTGCTCGCCAGCGACCCGACCGCCGACCTCGCCGACGCCTTCGCTTTCGGGGCGGCCATAGCGCGGCACGACGCCGCGGCCGACGACCATGGCGCGCGGATCGAGGTGCTGTACGGCCGCACCGCCCGCTTCGAACTGGCGCTCACCGCCGCCACCGTTACCGCCTATCCGGCGCTCAAGCGCGGACTGGGTTTCGCGACCAGCTGCGCGCTCCACAAGCTGGCGGTTTGACAGCGGCGGCGGGGCGCGACACAGGGCGGACATGACCATCTCGATCCGCTCCGCCGTACCCGCTGACCTGCCGCTGATCGCGCAGTTCATCCGCGACCTCGCCGACTATGAAAAACTCGCGCACGAGGTTCGCTTCGACGAGGCGAAGCTTGGCGAAAAGCTGTTCGGCCCGCGCCCCTATGCCGAGGTGGTGATCGGCGAACTCGGCGGAGAGCCGCAGGGCTTTGCGCTCTTCTTCCACAATTTCTCGACCTTCGAAGGGCGCCCCGGCCTCTATCTGGAGGATCTGTTCGTGCGCCCCCCCGCGCGTGGATCGGGGCTTGGCAAGGCGCTGCTCGCGCATCTGGCGCAGCTGTGCATCGACCGCGATTGCGCGCGGCTCGAATGGAGCGTGCTCGACTGGAACACGCCCGCGATCGGCTTTTACCAAAGCCTCGGCGCGAAACTTATGGACGAATGGACCGTCATGCGCGTCGATGGTGACGCGCTGACCGATCTGGCGGCTGCCTGACGCACAAAAAGGACAGCAATTTCAGTCCCGCCTGCGCGCCATTTGCTACATCCCCCCAATCATGCTCTCCTGAACCCGGGCCGCACCGGGTTCGCGCGTTTGCGAACGAGTCGTTCTCTCCCAGCGGGAGCCGGCGACAACAGGGGAAATGGCATGCACAACAAACTGCTCGCTGCTTCGGCGGCCCTTTTCGTGATGGCAACGGCGCCGGTCGCCAGCGCCCAGATGCCGACATGGTCGGCGGAACAAACCGAAGCGTGGAAAGTCATCCAGCAAAGCTGGGTCGACGACGTTGCGCAGAACGGCAAATGGCCCACCAACTACGCCGACCCGCAGATGGTCGTATGGTCGTCCGAATTTGCCGCGCCGCGCGGCAAGGATTCGGCGGTGCGCTGGACCAAGTTCCAGAACACGCAGGGCAAGGTCATCCAGTATGAGCTGAGCCCGCAGTCGATCTCGCTCAGCGGCGACACCGCGGTCGTCACCTATGCGCTGACCATCGTCAGCCAGCGCGGCACCGAAAAGCCCGACTGGGGCAAGGAAGCGATCGTCGAAACGCTGGTGCGCACGACCACAGGCTGGAAATTCCTGTCCTCGACGAGCTTCGCGCTGGGCAAATAGGCGCGCGCGGCGGCCGGCGTCGAACTGTTCCCGTCTGACCGGAACAGATTCTAGCGAACCGGGCGCGGTCGCCGCCGCTCCATCGGCGCCTTCGGCATATGCAGATCGGACAAGCGTTTCGCTTCGCCCGGCTCGGCCGCGAGGCGGGTCAGGACGTGCGTCAGCGCGTCTGCCGGCGCTACCGCAATGTCGGGTGCGACGCCGTCGCCTTCCCAGTCCTTGCCGGTCGTGGGGTCATAGGTCCGGCCGACAGGGATGAACGCCGAGTAGCCGCCGCCGAGATCCTCGCCAGTCCCGAAGTGATTGGCGCCCGCAGTGGGCGCGCCGACCAGCGTTGCGCGCCCGCTATGCTTCATCGCGAGCGCAAAATGCTCGGCCGCCGACGCGCTGGCGCCCGACGTCAGCACATAGACCTTGGCATCACGCAGCCGCGTGTCGGCGTTCGGTGTCGCCCAATGTTCGCGGGTCACCATGCCCGCGTCGCCCTTCACCATGCGCATTGAGGGCAGCCCGTCGATCGGCGAACCACCGCGCGCATCGACCGACGCCCGCGTCGCCATGGTGACCAGCCGGGTCGGCCGTGCAAACAGCCAGGGAAAGATCACATCCATCTGGTCGAGCCCACCGCCATTGTGGGTCCGGATGTCAAAGATGATCGCGCGGGCATCGGCATGCTCGGCCATGAACTTCGCTGCCGCGGCGGTCACTGCGGCATCCTGCGGAAAAACATTGAAGCGCACGAAGGCGATCCCCGGGGCGATCCAGCCCGCCTGCTCGACCGGCACCTTCGGCGGCCGGCCCACCGGCGGCGCGGCGCCCGGGGCGGCGGCGGCCGGAGCCATTGCAGCTTCCGGCGCGCGCAGGCGCAAATGCCCGTCGGGCGACACTGCATTCACATCCTGATCGACCGCCTGCCCCAGCGCATCGCCGGTCAGCGACGTATAGCGCCCTGTCGCGATCGCCGCGCGAATCGCGGCGGCATAACGCTTTCCGGTTTCGGGATAAACATAGTCGCGCTCGAGCAGCACCGCATATTTTTCAGCGATGGCATTGCCGCTGACCTCGTCCGCGGCCAGCACCGGCGACGCGGCCATCATCGGCGCCATCGCGGTTCCGGCGGCGACCAGCAAGGCGGACAAAATATGCGCAGAACGAATCATTCCTGTCTCCAATCCAGCCCCGGCCGGAATGGAGTGTATCGTATCGGCAATACAGATCAACTACGTTTGTAGTCGAATGATCTCAGCGTTTGCGCGCGAACCAGACCAGAAAGATACCGACGACCGCGAGCACGATGCCGTTGCGCGTCCAGCTCGTGTCGCCGAGCATGAAACTGCTCGCCGGCCAGCGGACGATGTCGAGCCCCTGCAGCGCCCACAGCCCACCGACGAGGATCATCGCGACCCCGACGATCGCAAGAACGCCTTTCAATGCACCCATGATGCTCTCCCCCTATTTGCGCTGCAATCCGATCAAGGGCCGCAGCCAGCCGATGCTGCGCCCGATCCAATAGAAAAGCCAGCATCCCGTCACCGTCGCAGCGAGCAGGATCAGGAAGGATGGCAGCGCAGCGACGTTGGCCCGGAGCAGATACCAGCCGACGACGACGATGATCGTCTGGTGGATGATGTAAAAGGGGAACACCGCCTCGGCGAGCATCGCGCGGCGCGGATGGTTGTGGTTCCAATAGCGGTCGGCGATGCCGACCAGCGCGACGATCGTCGCCCACCCCTGCACCTGCCGCGCGACATGATAGGGCGGGAAGACCCAATCGGGCGCCACGGTGTTGCCCGGCCAGTTCCATTCGACCCAGAAGATCGGGACAAAAGCCAGTACGGCCAGAACGGCGGCCACCTTCCAGCACCGCGCCACCGCGTCGAACAGCGCCGGCCGCACGCGCAACAGCCAGCCGACCCCGAAGGCCATCAGATAATGAAGGTGCGACGGCCCGTCGTCGAACAGCGCATGCGTCTCGTCATGCTCCGGAAACGCACCATAGACCGCGAGCCACCAGAGCGTCGGGACGATCAGCAGCCCCCAGCCGCGCAGCAACCGAGCCGCGCCATCGGCGATCTTCGCGTGGACTCCTTCGGGAACGACCGCAAGCAGCAGTGCCGCGAGCATCGTATAGACCCACAGATAGACCACGAACCACAGATGCTGCCACGTCGGCAGAATGATCCCGTCCAGCGCGCCGAAGCGGAAATAGTCGTGGAGCCAGAAATGGGCAAGGCCATGCGCATAGCCATACTGACCCATCAGTTCGATCCACGGTTGCGGCGGGATGACGAACAGGATTCCGAAGATCAGCGGAATCAGCAACCGCGCACTTCGCGACCGCGCGAACGCGCCGCTCCCGCCGAGTTTCGCAAACAGGGCCGCGCTTGCATAGCCCGACACCAGGAACAGGAGCGCGAGCCGCCAGCCGTTGGTCGCCAGCATCGGGATCGTCACCCAGTCGAGCGGCTGGGCGATCTTCACATGCCAGCCCCACGGCACGAAATACATGCCGATATGATAGAGGATCAGCAAGCCGAACGCGCCGATCCGCAACCAGTCCATGCCGTGGTGGCGTGCCGAACTCATGCGCTCCTCCCCCAACCTCGTCATCCCGGACTTGATCCGGGATCCATTGGCGCGACGTTGCCTGGATCCCGGATCAAGTCCGGGATGACGATAACGGATATATCTACTTAAGCACCCGCCAAGCCAGCTCGGCAAATTCGCAGAGCAACGGCCGCGTATCCCTCGGGTCGATAATATCCTCGACCCCGAATTTCTCCGCCGTCCGGAACGGCGAGCGCACCCGGTTCAAGCGCTCGCGGATCGCTTCCAGATGCGCCGCCGGATCCTCGGCCGCCTCGAGCTCGCTCTTGTACGCGACCTCGACCCCGCCCTCGATCGGCAGACTGCCCCAGTCGCCCGATGGCCACGCAAAGCGATACTGAAAGCGCTCGGCGTTTGACATCGCGCTGCCCGCGATCCCGTAAGCGCGGCGCACCACCACCGACGCCAGCGGCACCGTCGCGCGGTAAATCGCGTTCATCGCCTGCACGCCATATCGGATCGTCCCCGTCCTTTCGGCCTCACCGCCGATCATGAATCCCGGATTGTCGACCAGATGGACGATCGGCAGCCGGAACTGGTCGGCCATCTTCACAAAGCGCTCAGCCTTCTCGCTCGTCTTCGCGTCCCACGATCCGCCGAGATAGGAGGGATCGCTCGCCAGCACCGCGACCGGATAACCGTCGAGCCGCGCGAACGCGGTGATCACCGCCCGCCCCCAACGCGCACCCATTTCGAAGAAGCTGCCGCGGTCGAACACCGCGTCGGCAATCCGCCGCATCGCATAGACCCGCTTCGCCTCGCGCGGCACCGCCGACAACAGGCTCTCCTCGCGCCGGTCGACCGGATCGCTGCATTCGGTCCGCAGCGCCCGGTCGTGGATCGACGACGGCAGATAGGACAGGAACCGCCGCGCCGCGGCAAAGGCGTCGGCCTCGCTCGCGACCTCGTCGTCGACAACGCCGTTGCGCGTATGCACGTCGGTACCGCCCAATTCCTCGCGGTCCAAAGTATCGCCGATTGCCGCCGCCACCGCCGGTCCCGCCGCGAACAGCTGCGACAGCCCGCGCACCATGACGCTATAATGGCTCGCCACCACCCGCGCCGCGCCCAGCCCCGCGGTCGGCCCCAAGGCGAGCGCCACCACCGGCACCGTGTCGAGATTGGCGATGATCTCATGCCACCCCGGCACATGCGGGATATAGGTATAGCCCATATCCTCCAGCGTCTTGACCGACCCGCCGCCGCCGGTGCCGTCGATCATGCGGATCAGCGGCAGCCGATATTCATGCGCCATCGCTTCGCACTGGACGAACTTGCGGTGCAGCGCCGCATCGGCCGCGCCGCCGCGCACGGTGAAATCATCGGCCGACGCGACCACCGGTCGCCCGTCGACATTGGCGCGCCCAAAGATGAAATTGCTCGCGGCCAGATCTTCCAGCTCACCGTCGGGACCATATTTGCCGCGCCCCGCGATCTTGCCGATCTCGCGAAAGCTGCCCGCATCGACGATCCCCGCGAGCCGCGCTCGCGCGTCCATCTTGCCGCGGCTGTGCTGGCGCGCGACCTTTTCCTCCCCGCCCATCTTCTCGGCCATCGCGCGGCGCGCGGCGAGTTCGTCGGTCTCTTTTTTCCAGCTCATGGGCCAAGGCTATCTGACGTTGACGGAAACGTCATGCAAAACCTATCGTCGGTTGATGAAGCGCTACATCACCCTCCCGCTCGCCGCTGCCCTGCTCGCGCTCGCGCCCGCTGCGGCCAGCGAACCCCGCTCGCTCTCCGGTGTCACGGACGCGTATCAAAGCGACGCCTTCGACCCGACCCCAATGCCCGCTATCGACGCCGCGATCGCGTCTGCAAAGCGATCAGGCAAGCATGTGTTGCTGGTGATGGGTACCGGCGGCTGTCACGACAGCGCGTGGTTCGCCAACCTCCTCGCTACCGACCGCTTCGCTCCGGTGCGCGACCGCTACGAGATCGTCTATGCCGACATCGGCATGCCGCACGTGCGCGGGCTTGGCCGCAATTCCGAGGTACCGAAACGCTTCAAGTTCAAGATCAAGGGTACCCCGACTATCGCTGTGCTCGACGCCGAGGGCCGCGTCCTCAACCGCAAGGCCGCACCCAAATGGCGCAACGCGGCCAGCCGCAGCGATGACGATATCTATAACGAACTGATGCAATAGGGAGAGACGCATGACCGACATGAACCTTGCCGGGCGCGTCGCGCTCGTCACCGGCGCGTCGCGCGGGATCGGCCGCGGGATCGCGATTGGCCTTGCCAAAGCGGGCGCCGACGTCGCGGTCAACTACACGCGCGGCGAACAGGAAGCGGCGGAAACCGTGGCTGCGATCACCGCCTTGGGCCGCAAGGCAAAAGCCTATCAGGCGTCGGTCACCGACGAAGCCGCCTGCGCTGCGATGGTCGCCGCGGTCGCGGCCGATTTCGGCCCAATGTCGATCCTGGTCAACAACGCCGGCATCGCGAGCCGCGGGCTGTCGGTCGCCGACACCAGCCCCGAGGAAGTCGACAAACTCTTCGCCGTCCACGCCGGTGGTCCACACCGCCTGAGCCGCCTCGCGCTGCCCCAGCTCCGCAGCCACGCGCGCAGCGACATCATCGTCATTTCCAGCATCGCGACCTACACCCACTCGCCGAACGGCGCGCCGTACACCATGGCCAAGGCCGCGGGCGAAGCGCTGGCCTATGCCCTCGCCAAGGAAGAGCTGGCCAGCGGCGTCCGCGTCAACATCGTCGCTCCGGCGCTGACCGTCAGCGACATGGGCGAAAAACTGTCGCGCGCGATCACCGGCCAGGACGACATCCAGCATCTCGCCGCCAAAATGCCCTTCGGCCGCGTCGCGGTCCCTGCCGATGTGGCCGCCGCGGTGGTGTGGTTCGTCAGCGATGCGAACAGCTATTGCTCGGGGCAAAAGCTCAATATCGATGGTGCCGGACAGGCGACGTTTCGGTAATCTCTCACAACATCCCGTGCTCCGCCGGAATTCCCGACGGCGGGCCGACCGGCATCCGCATCAGTTCGGCCTCGCTCGCCCCCGCCTGATAGCGCGCCAGCAATTCGTCCGGATCATACTCGATCCCGATCGGATTGCCGCCAAACGCCTCGCTTTTCATGTACGCGACCGCGTCCGCCACTGTGCCGTGATCGACCTGAAACTCCATCCGGTTGCCGTCGGGATCGGCGTAGTAGAGCGACAGCGTCGTCCCGTGATGGATTGGCCAATAGGGCATGATCCCCGCCGCCTTGAGCCGCTTGTAAACAGCCATCAGGTCGCCTGCACTCGGATAAGTATAGGCGACATGATTGACCCCGACATCGCCGCGCCGGCCATCGCCGCCGGGTTTGAGCAGCTCGAGGTTCGCAAACGCGAAACGGTGGTGCTCGTCGTCATAGGTCAGAAAGGCGAGCGCCGGATCCTGATGCACGACCTCGGCCTCGAACACCTGCTGGTACCAGGCAATCATCGCGTCATAGCGCCGCGTCATATAGACGACATGCGCGAACTTGCTCGGTTTCGTCATAGTCCCACTCCACCCATGACCCGGCGCGATGCTGCGCCCGTTCGTTTCGTTGTGCAAGTCCGAACCCCCTCGGCTAGAGGCGAGCCATGCGCCCCGATTCGCCCTCTCCCGTCATCCCCTTTCTGATCGCCTGCGCGGGCATCGCGACCTTTTCGGCGATGGACGTGCTGATGAAGGGGCTGTCGATCGACATCGGCGCCTATAACGCCGTGCTCTGGCGCACCGGCGCCGGGACGATCCTCAGCGGCCTGCTCTATTTTGGGTCGCGCCCCGCGATGCCCGACCGTGCAACGCTGCGTATCCATGCTGTGCGTTCGCTCTTCGTCGCGGGCATGGCGGTCAGCTTTTTCTGGGCCCTCGCAAGATTACCGATGGCGGAGGCGATCGCGATCGCCTTCATCGCCCCGCTCGCAACGCTCTATATGGCCGCGATCTTCCTTGGCGAGAAAATCGGGCCGCGCTCGATCATTGCGTCACTGCTCGGCATCGCAGGGGTAATTGTGATCGTCGCGGGCAAGCTCGGCCGCGGCGATTACGCGCCCGAAGCCTTGTGGGCGGTCGCCGCGGTGTTCGGCTCGGCGCTGCTCTATGCCTATAACCTCATCCTCGCGCGGCGGCAGGCGAAGATGGCCGAGCCGATGGAGATCGCCTTTTTCCAGAACGGCTTTGTCGCGCTGATCCTCGCGCTCGGCGCGCCCTGGTTCCTCGCGGTCCCCGGCAGCGAACAGGCGCTACCGCTCGTCGGCGCCGCGGTCCTCGCGGTAACCTCGCTCCTCCTGCTCAGCTGGGCCTATGCCCGCGCCGAGGCGCAGATACTGGCGACCACCGAATATACCGGTTTCCTGTGGGCGATGCTGTTCGGCTGGATGTTCTTTGCCGAGGCGGTGACATGGCCGACGATAGCCGGGGCGGTGCTGATCGTTGTCGGCTGTTTGATCGTGGCGCGGAAAACGCCGCAGCTCGATCCGATCGAGCCCGCGGCGGCGTAATCTTATCCCTCCCCCATCTATGGGAGGGGTCGGGGGAGGGCTGTCATACGGGATTGGCCGAACAGGCCCTCCCCTAGCGGGAGGGGGGACTC
>JAEMRT010000124.1:0-5137 GCA_016463225.1 Sphingopyxis sp.
CGGATCATGGTGCCAATCCGTGCCTCGCTACCAAGATCTGCGCCGCGCGGCGCAGCGTCCAGTGGTTCAAGCGGATTTTGAGGGTCGGCCATAACCGCGAAATAGTCCAGACTTGGATCGGTTTCGCGCGTCGCGTAGAGCGCGACCGGTCCGTCTACCTGCGCCGCTTCGGCAAGAATAAGAGCTGTGAGCGCGCGCTCAAAGGCCGAATGTGAAACGAGGGTGAGTGCCGCGAGCAGGCGTGTGGCGAGTGCCTGATCATCTTCGTCGAACTGACCGAGCCATGCTTGGCCATCCGCCGTATTGGGCAGACGTAGCGACGTATCCGCATACGGGCCGCCGGATCGCGAATCATCTTCGGTCATCACTCAAGCGTAACATTTGCGGATAAGGGCGGAAGCCATATCCCGTTCATGCGGCGCTGCATTAATCTTCCGACCGCTCGGCCAAATGGCGCCAGCGACCAAGCGCTCCCATTCTGGTGCGGGCAGTTCCCTCAATTGACTTCCCCTTGTAGGTGCCCTGCGCAATAAACACCGTTTTGGATGACTGAAAAACCGTCACTTCGCATGGCTCACCCAGCAACGTCACGGGATATGTGGTCGCTTTGCCGTCCGCTATTCTCGCCATAGCATTTCCCTCCATTCCGCCCGAGTTATTCCTGTTGCTTCACGCCGAGAGTAGCGGGCCCGCGGACGCGCGCCAATGGCAACGATGGCGGGTGACGACCGTAAGGCCGGATATGGGCGATCGCTCCTGTCGATCGTGGACGACATAACGGGAATGCGCTCTTGATCTCCGCGCTTCGCACCCAACCGTTCGGCTCGTGGGCGCATGACCTGAACCGGCATCCGGCACCGCGAAACCATCGCGACGAACCTATTTCCCCGCCCGTGTACCTCGGGCTCCTCGCGGGCGCTTCGCTCCAAATAGCTTCGCTGCTCCGGTCCTCCGCTGGCGCTGCGGCCCTTCGGGTTCGCGGGTCCGGCTTCTGCCGGTCCTTCGGTCGCGACTGTCGCCCGAACGGTTCGGGCGCGAAGTCAAGGAGATGAACAATGCCTGCAATCGGATATGTCACTCGCAGCGGCGAAGGCTTCAAGGGCCAGATCCGCACCCTCTCGATCCGCACCGAGGTCGAGATCGTTCCCAACAGTCGCAAATCCAACGACGTCCAGCCCGACTATCGGGTCGTCGCGAGCGGTGCCGAGATCGGCGCCGGGTGGCTTCGGCGCAGCGAGACGTCCGGCAACACCTATGTGTCGCTGGGCCTTGCCGCGCCGGAGTTCGGTCCGCGCCGCATCTACGCCAATCTCGGCCGCGCCGCCGGACAGGACGATGACGACACCTTCGCCATCATCTGGAACCCGGACGACTGACGGGTCGGCCCCGCGTCCGCTTCGGCGGGCGCGGGGTCACCGTTTTCGTTGTCAGCGCGCGATAAATCGGTAGGATTCAAAGCACATGAAAACCGATCTTGATCATCTTCCCGGCAGTAAGCAGCGCGACCTCGCGCGTATCGTCGAAATCCTGTTCGCCGAGTTCGAGGACGCCACCAGCCTCGCCACGCAGAAGTGGAAGAAGCAGGGCCGCATCCTGAAGGTCATCCTCTACGGCAGCCATGCGCGCGGCGACTGGGTCGCCGATCCGGTCGGCGGCTATTATTCGGATTACGATATCCTCGTCGTCGTCAACGACGAGCGGCTGACCGATCCCATCGACTATTGGTACAAGGCCGAGGACCGCTTCCTGCGCGACTATGGCGTCACCAAGAAACTGTCGGCGCCCGTCGGTCTGATCGTTCACAGCCTGACCGACGTGAACCAGCAGCTCTCGCGCGGGCGGCCGTTCTTCATCGATATCGTGCGCGACGGGATCGTGCTTTACGAGCTCGGCACGCAGGTTTTTGATACACCCAAGCCGCTGTCACCTGACGAGGCGCGTCAGGAGGCCCGGCAGTATTTTGACATTTGGTTCACCAGCGCCAGCCAGTTTTTGGTGACCGCCAAATTCGATATTTCGCAGGGCTTCAACAACCACGCAGCGTTCTTGCTACATCAGGCTACTGAACACTTTTACCACACGGTGCTGAACGTGCTGACGCTCTACAGCCCTAAGTCACACAAGATAAAATTCCTTCGCGACAAGTCCGAGGACATCGCCCGTGACCTGATCCCGGTGTGGCCTCGCGACAGCAAGTTTGCCCGCCGCTGCTTCGAACTGCTGCAACAGGCCTATGTCAACGCGCGCTACTCGGCACACTACAAGATTACTGGTCCGGAACTCGAATGGCTCGTCGAACGCATCGAGCTGCTGCAGGCCGAGGTGAAGGCGGTCGCCGCGCGCCGCCTCGCGGAGGGCTGAGCTATGAGTTCGATCAAGCCCGCTGAATTGACGATGGTCGACGAGGTGCTGCGGCGTGCGGGGAACGAAAGGGGCTATATCCTAGACTTCTCCAATCGCACTTTTGCCGAATTTTTCGAACTCGAATTTGACACCGATATCTACGGTGGCGACTACGAGTCCGAAGGGACGTCGAAGGCCAGCCGTTTGCGTTGCTTTCTGAAGAGGGTCGACGATGGAACGGCTGCGCGGGTTCTGCGTCGCCTTCTCGAGCATCGCCAGGCGCTGCCCGAAGATCAGCGTTCAACGATCAGGCCACTCGGCGAAGGTCAGCTCATCGCGTTGATCGGTCGCCTCGAGCGCGGCGAACCCAGTTCGGGCGTCCCGCCCAAACCGATCTTCAACCGCCAGAATTATGAAATGTTTCGCGATCGCTTGAAGGAGATGTGGAACATGGATGCCCATCAGCGCGGTTACGCGTTCGAGACCTATCTCAAGGATCTGTTCGATGCTTTCCACCTGAAGGCACGCGGCCCCTTCAGTCTGACGGGCGAACAGATCGACGGTAGTTTTGAGCTGGGCAACGAAATTTATCTGCTGGAAGCCAAGTGGCACAAGGTGAAGGTCGGCGCCCAGGAGTTGCACGCCTTCCACGGAAAGCTCGAGCAAAAGGCCGCTTGGACGCGCGGTCTTTTTGTCAGTTTTGGTGGCTTCACTGACGTTGGGCTCTACGGATTCGGTCGTGGAGGTAAGAAGCTCATTTGCATGGAAGGTAAGGACATTTACGAAGCGCTCGATCGCAATCTACCAATCGATGCGCTGTTGGAGGCCAAGATCCGCCATGCTGCCGAGTTTGGTGAAGTGCTGGCACCCGTTAGCGTTCTCTTCCCCACTGCCTGAAGGCTGATCAGAACGCGTCGAACAATTCGGGCTGAATCGTTCAGTCGCCTTGCAGGAGTTGCGTACCTGCCATGGACGAAGACATCGATACGAGGCTCCGCGCCGTCGAGTTTCTTTTGGTGCACCTGATTTCGCGAACGAGACGCCCCGAAGATATTAAGGCGGACCAGCAGGAATTGAAGGACATCGCCGAGGGAGGCCACGCTTGGAAGCTGATGCCTGAGATAACGCGTGCGCAAGCGAGGGACGTGGTCGAAACCGCAGCCAATCTGCTTGACGATGCCCTGTTTCAAGCGAACGCCAACTGAGGGGAAAGGCATCGAATCTGGATGTGTCTGCCGTAGCTAAAATCAGTCCATGCCAAAGTGCGCTAGATTGGCAGCAATCTCCGCTTCCAGATCCGCCTTTGCGTCCTCTGCTTTAAACGCCTCGTAATCGGCATAATCATCGTCATAGAAGCTCGGGTCGAGCCCGATTTCTCCAAAGTCGACCTCGTCGATAGCATCCACGACCTCTGCACGATCGACGTAGATTTCCTCCGGGTCCTCGGCAAGATCGCCTTTGAGTGACAATAGGAAGGCGCCTTCGAAAACGACTTCGCGGCTCGCGCCCGATCGGCCAAGGCTCACGTAATCCTTGTCGTAACTGTCCCAGTTCGACAGCGAAAAGTCGGCCTTCGCGCGCGCGGTGAATTTCGCGGCTACACGCGCTACCGTGACGCCGCTTCCAACGCGGACGATCGTAATATTGAAGTCGTTGTCGCTCTTCAGCAGCACATAATTATCGAGGTCGAGTTCCCACGTTTCGACCTCGAAGTAGAAGTCGCTATGGGCCTCGGCATGATAATCCCACGCGGCAAGCGAGCTTCGCAACTGGTGCTCGATATCGCTCGCTGCGTCGGGCAATTTCCCCGTTTCGATAAGCGACAGGTAATTCGCGACCGCGCTCTCAGCCGTCTCCGCATGCTCCTGGACGATCTCAAGCGCTTTCGCGAGATCGGCTTCGACGTCGATCCGATCTGACGTCTCGGCATAGGCTGCCCATCCCTTGTCAGCCGAAATGGCCAGTATCGTTTTCTGATTGTCCGCGGCCCATTTTTCGAGGCTGAGCAGCGCAATCGCATCCGGAAATTCGTGTTTCTTCGTGCCGCTTGCCTCGAAGGGCTGCGCGCTGTTGAAATAGAGTTTTAACACATCATCAGTTGAACAAAGCGCCGCGGGAATGGTCTCGGCGCCGCATGTCTCCACGAATGTCGTGAGGCGCTGGCGCGCAACGGCGCGTGAGTCCCCCATAGCCGCAGCCGCTGCTTTGGCATGTTCTAGGCCTCCGCCTTCGACCAGCAATAGCTGTTCAATCCGGTCGAGCGCCGCGAGCGCGGAATCGCGAGCCTTCCGGCCGTTCTCCGCGAGATGTTTCAGAATTTCCCGCGTGACTATTTCCGACAAAATGAGCGCTGTCGGCCCATCATGGAACTGCGACAGCTGCGCGAGGAGTCCGGTTTCGAGGTTCAAACCGAGGCGCATGAAGCTGCTCGTATCGATCGTCAGGGCATCATAAGGCATGGCGTCTCCATAGCGATCGGCCAGCCTGTTGCCGAGAGCGGTTTTTGAACACAGGAGTTCAGAGAAATTAGAAAAGCTCCGGCTGAACAGGCGCGCTGAGCACCGCGCGAGCATCCAGCGCTGCGCCGACCGCCTGGCGATAATGAACCGTTCCGCACCGTTCAGCTTCCTCGAACCCGACCGGTGCCCATTCCTCGCCCGGATAGCAGGCGTCGTAAATCGCGCGCGCAGCGTCGCGCAACCGCACATCGTGCTGCAATGTCCGTCTCCATCGATGTCGAATCGCCGCCAGATGCTGGGGCGGAAAAACTAGAACATAATGGGAACATGAATGC
>JAEMRT010000124.1:5147-12960 GCA_016463225.1 Sphingopyxis sp.
CATGAATGCAAGCCGCGAGGGGGTCGTTTTTGACCCACGGCGTTTTCGACCCTCCCGCCCGCTCTCATCGGCGTCGATGCTTGCCCTCTCGCCACTGGGAGTATGGGAGCATCCTCATGTCGAATCCGTTCGGCCGTCCGGCTGAAATATCCAGCCGACCCTATCTCAACACGCGCCAGACGGCGCACTATCTCGCGCTTTCGGTGCGCAAGCTCGAGCAGATGCGCGCGGAGGGGGAAGGGCCGCGCTACCGGCGGCACGGACGGCTGGTTTTCTATCATGTCGACGATCTCGAGGCCTGGTCGCTAGGCACTGCGGGCGGGGGCGGCGATCATGGCTGATCGGGCCTTATCTGCTCTCGCGAGATGGGGCGACCAGTTGCGGGCCATCCGCAGCCGCCGCCGCACGTTCCGCCGTCGCGCGGCTGCTGTCGCGAGCCTCGTCGCCGCGCTTGGCGCGACCCTCGTCATGCCACCGCGACCCATATTCGTGTGGAATGTCTCGGCGAGCGCGCCGGTCGGACTCTATGCGGTCGGCGGACGCGGCGACCTCGCGGTGGGCGACATGGTGATCGCGCAGGTGCCAGCGCGCTGGCGGCTTTTTGCGGCGCGGCGCCATTATATCCCCGTCAATGTGCCGCTGGTGAAGCGCGTCGCGGCGCTGCCCGGGATGCGCGTCTGCGCCTGGGAATCCTGGCTATGGATCGAAGAACGCCGCGTTGCCGAACGCCGCCTGCGCGATGGCGGCGGTCGGGCGATGCCGCGCTGGTCGGGCTGCGTCACGCTGCGCGCGGGCACGCTGCTTTTGCTGATGGACGATCCGGGCTCATTCGACGGGCGCTATTTCGGGGTGACCGATGAGGCCGATGTCGTCGGACGGGCGGTGATGCTGTGGACGCACTGAAGATATCTATCGCCGCGGTCTGCGTGCTCGCGGCGCCGGCACCCGCATATGCCGACCCGGTCGAGCGCTGGCAGCCGCATATCGCCGAAGCCTCGTCGCGCTTTGGCGTCCCGGCGGCATGGATCGAGCGCGTCATCCGCGCCGAGAGCGGTGGACGGACCGAGCTCGGTGGCCGTCCGATCGTCAGTTCGGCGGGGGCGATAGGCCTGATGCAGCTGATGCCGGGCACCTGGGCCGCGATGCGTCGACGTCTCGGACTCGGATCGGATCCGCATCAGCCGCGCGACAATATCTTGGCCGGCACCTTCTATCTGCGGCTGATGCACGACCGGTTCGGTTATCCCGGCCTGTTCGCCGCCTACAATGCGGGGCCGGGCCGCTATGCGGAGTATCTCGCCGGCGGGAGGCGGTTGCCTGGCGAGACACGCGCCTATCTGGCGCAGGTGTCCGGACGCCATGAAGCGACGGCGCGTCGAGGCCCGCCCCTGCGTCCGCCCACCTCTGGCGCCATCTTTTTCGCGTTGCGGGAGAGTCCCGATCCCGCCAGCGATGGGCGCGGCGAGCGCGGCGAGCCGGTCGGTCTGTTTGCGCCGTTGCGCGACACGGGCATCGCTTCGGTCCCCGATTGAGTCTCCGCCGGATGCGACGCGGGGCATCGCCCGGCGGGGCGATGCGGATCGAGCGCGGGCGTGATGGGCGCACACTGGCGGCGGCCTACCGCCGCCAGAGGTCGCGCGTTGTCTTTGGCCCGCGCAGGCGCACTTGGCTTTGGCCGGGGGCGCGGCGGCGGCTGGCCCACAGGCCCGCGCGCACGCCGCCGCGCCGGCGGCGTCGCCAAGGGCGCGCTTCTTTCGCGGCGCCTGCGGCGCCGCGCGATCTGCGCGCCTGGACTGGATAAGGGCGAGCCCGCGAGAAAGCGAGAAATCGGCAAGCCGGACGTGTGTCTGGGCGCCAAGCGTCGCAGCCTGATCTGGGCGGAGGGCAAGGGGTTTCGGCGCCTCGCGCCTGCCGGCGCGACCGCCGTTCTACGGCGCTAGGCCCGCTTGCGCTCGCCAAGCTCTACCGGGCCGCGTGCCGCGTCCCGGCCTTCGGTAACGATCGGACTGGCGGGGCCGGGCGATTGCCCGGCTGAGCGTCGCCGCGCTCGCGCGGCGGCGTCGTCTGTTGGCCTTCCGCCGTCGTGGCGGTGGGCGGCGCTCCCTTCTGGACGCGGCCCGGCGTCCCGCAAGCCGTCCTTCGGCCGGCTCCTCCTCTTCGTTCCGGCCCTGCGGGTGCGGGCCGCCTCCTGGCCGCGCCCGGCAGGTCGCAAATCGCCGCCCACCCCCACTCCGGGGGAGGCCCGCGCGGTTTTGGGGCGGTGCAGGAGGATATGTCATGGCCAAGCCTTCCAGCCGCAGCGCCCGCCGCCAGCGCCCGGAGCGGCCCGACCAAGCCGAGCACGGCAATCTTTATGACGAGGTGACGCGCCGCATCATTTCCGAACTCGAAGCGGGCCGCTTCCCTTGGGTGCAGCCTTGGGGGCGCCCCAATGGCGAAGGCTCCGGCAGCGGTCCCGGCCTTCCGCGCAATGCACTGACCGCGCGCAGCTATTCGGGTGTGAATGTGCTCATCTTATGGGGCGCGGTGATCGAGCAGGGCTGGCCCTCGCAATCGTGGCTAACCTTTCGCCAAGCCTTGGAAGCGGGCGGCTGCGTCCGCAAGGGCGAGCGCGGCACCACCGTCGTCTATGCCGACCGCTTCACGCCGGAGGCCGAGAAAGAGCGCGCGCGGACGACCGGCGACGAAGCGAAGGCGGTGCCGTTTCTCAAACGATTTACCGTGTTCAACGTCGCGCAATGCGAAGGCTTGCGCTCCGGCCTTGCCGCCGATCCCGCGCCGCTCCCCGAACGGCAGATCGTGCCCGTTGCCGAGGCGGTCATCGCCGCATCGGGGGTGGATTTCCGCATCGGCGGCGACCGCGCTTTCTATGTGCCCGCCTATGATTATGTACAGGTTCCGCCGCAGCCCGCTTTCTACGAGCAGGTCAATTTCTACCGGACGGCGCTCCACGAATTATGTCACGCCAGCGGCCATGTGTCGCGGCTGGACCGCAAGCTGGCCAACGCTTTCGGAAGCAAGGACTACGTCCGCGAGGAACTCGTCGCGGAAATGGGCAGCGCCTTCCTCTGCGCCGCGCTCGGTATCGTCCCGACCGTCCGCCATGCCGATTATCTGGCGTCGTGGCTTGATGTGTTGCGCGAGGATAATCGCGCCATCTTCCGCGCCGCAAGCCAAGCGAGCAAAGCCGCCGACTGGATATTGGCCCGCCACGCCGAGGCGCAGGAGCGCGCGCGCGACGAGCGGAGGGCGGCGGCATGATCCTGCTCAGCCCCGAACTGCGCGCCGCACTGCGCGCAAACGCTATCGCCCGCCACGCCGCGCTGCGCGATGAACGCCCCGAACCCGACCCGTTGCCGGTCGTCAAATTCTTCAATCCACTCGGCGCGGCGACGTGGCTTGCGACCGAACTCGACGAGGACAACGACACGCTGTTCGGGCTTGCTGATCTCGGGTTCGGCTGTCCCGAACTCGGGTCGTTCTCGCTCCACGAAATCGCCAGCGTCCGCTTACCCTTCGGCCTGTTCATCGAGCGCGACGAACATTTCATGTCCGTGTGGCGGCTGTCGATCTGGGCCGACACCGCGCGGCGCGCCGGATCGATCATCAGCGCCGAAACCGAGATTCGCCGGATGGTCGCGCGCGCGTCCGAGACCGAGCTTCCGCCATCGGGCGGATGACGCGCGGCGCGTTCTCGCCGCAATGAAACCGGTCCCGCCCCGCTTCAAGACAAGACGGGACCGGCGCTCACAAGGAGCAAGACTATGAAACTCGACTTTATCGATCTTGGCAAGCTGTCGATCAGCAAAGCCAATATGCGCTATGCCAAAAAAGCACCCGACGTGTCTGATATCTTGCCGACCGTCCGAGCGCGCGGCGTTCTCGTTCCGCTGATCGTCCGCCCCAATTGCGGCCCCGATGCATTCGAGATCGTCGCGGGCGCGCGGCGATTCACCGCCGCTAAAATCGTCGCGGAGGAAACCGGAACCGCCGAGCCGCTGCCGTGCGCCATCGTTGAGGATGGCGACGACGCCGACGCCATCGAGGCGTCGATGATCGAAAACTTCAAACGGCTCGACCCCGATGAAGTGACCCGATGGGAGAGCTTCGTGCGTCTGGTCAAGGAGGGCCGGAGCATCGAGGATATCAGCGCGACCTTCGGCATTCCCGACCTTGGCGTCAAACGCATCCTCGCGCTCGGCAATCTGTTGCCGCGCATCCGCGATCTTTACCGCAAGGAAAAGATCGACGCCGCGACCGTCCGCCACCTGACCTTGGCGAGCAAGAACCAGCAAAAATCGTGGCTCGCGCTCTTCGATGACCCCGACGCCTATTGCCCGACCGGACGGCAATTGAAGGCGTGGCTGTTCGGCGGGCAGGAGATCAGCACCGACAAGGCGCTGTTCGACCTTGCCGACTACAAGGGCCAGATCGTCGGCGACCTGTTCGGCAAGGAACAATATTTCGCCGACAGCGATGCGTTTTGGGTCGCGCAGGAGGCGGTGATCGAAGCGCGGACCGACGAATATCTCGACGCCGGATGGAGCGATGTCGTCATCGTCCCGGTGCCGGAATATTTCCACGTCTACGAGTTCACCAAGGCTCCGAAACGCAAGGGCGGGCGCGTCTATGTCGATGTGCGCGCGACCGGCGAGGTGGTCTTTCACGAGGGTTATCTGACCTCGAAAGAGGCCAAAAGGCTCGAACGCGGCGAGCCGATCGACGCCGGTCCCAAGTCGGTGCGGGCCGAAGTCACCAGCACGATGCAGACTTATATCGACCTGCATCGCCACGCCGCCGTGCGCGCCGCGCTGCTGCATCATCCCAAGATCGCGCTGCGCTTGATGGTCGCCCACGCCATCACCGGATCGCACCTGTGGAACGTCAAGCCCGAGCCGCAGACCGCGCGCAATGAGGACGTGCGCGAGAGCGTCGAAACCTGCCAAGCCGAAACCGACTTTGACGTGCAGCGGCGCGCGGTTCTGGCGATGCTCGGCTTCTCGGACGAGGAACCGACCGTGACCGGCGGCAATGGTGACGACTATGGTTTGGCGGGCGTGTTCCTGCGCTTGCTCGACCTTCCCGACCGCGCCGTCATGGAGGTGATCGCTTGTCTCATCGGCGAAACCCTCGCCGCTGGCAGCGCCGCCGTCGAGGCGGTGGGCGTGGAGATCGGCGTCGATATGGCCCGCTACTGGCAGGCCGACGATGCCTTTTTCGAGGTGTTGCGCGACCGGGAGGTACTGACCTCCATCGTCGCCGAGGTCGCGGGCGAAGACGTTGCCGCCGCCAATGCCCGCGAAAAGACCAAGACGATGAAGCGCATCGTGCGCGATCATCTCGCGGGCGAGAATGGCCGCGCCAAGGTCGATGCCTGGGTGCCGAAGTGGATGGCCTTTCCGCCGTCCGCTTACACCGCGCGCGGCGGTGTCGGCTCGGTCGCGGCACATGCCAGAGTGCTGGCGGCGCGCGGCAGCGGCAACGAGCCGGAGCCGAGCGGCCCCGGCGCGGTGGTCGCGCTGCCTGCGCCCAAAAAGCCCGAGGTGCAGGAGCGTCCCGAACGCGAAGCTGCGTGAAACCGGACGGGCGGCGGCGTGTCCGCCGCCCGTTTCACCCCCGATTTTTCGGCGCGCCGCTGGCCGCAAGCGGCCTCGCGGCGCAGATTTTTCAAAGGAGAATGGTCATGGCCGACCGTGTTTCGGCATCGATCACTATCGGCGGGAACTTGCCCGCCGCCTTGCGCGACCGCTTTATCGCGGTCATTCAGAGCGAAGGTCTGTCCACCGAATGGGACGGCGAACCCTTCGCACCATCCGACTTGCCCGATGGCAAGCCGCTGGAGTTGATGGCGCATGAAGTCGCTTGGGGGCGGTTCGAGGAACTGGAAACCTTTTGCATCGAGCTTGGCCTTCCGTTCGCGCGCTGGTCGGGGGCTCACCCCTCGCAATGGGGTGCGGAACGGCTGGTGTTCACCGGCAGCGGCGAGCCGCAAAGCTATGCGGCGGACGAGGATGATTATATCCTCATGGGCCGCTGCACCGCCGAACGGCTCGGCTCGATGGATGCCATCCGCGCCCATTTCGACGCGGCGGATTTTGCGATTCCGACGCTTGTTGTGGCGGGCGGCGAGGGGGAGGCGGGCGCACCCGCCGCCTGATCGCCGCTATCGCGTCAGGAATGTCGCGCGTGCCGGATCACCAGCTTGGTGGTCCCGCACAGCGCGCATTCTTGCTTCCGGCGTTCGTATCCCCGCTGTCCGCCAAGCGCGCGGGTGACGACATTGGCCTGTGCGGGCACCGACAGGTTGAGCCGGTCGGTCACGCAGGCGTCGCACACCGCCGCGCCGTCGAGCCGCACGATCAGCCGTTCGATTTGTCCTGCTATGGTCGTCGCTCCGGTCATTGCGGGAGCGGCTATAGCCGCGAGCCATTCTGGCCGGAAGCATCGATCGCTTCCAAAGTTCCACCGCATCGCTGCATTGTCGCCAGCGGGCATTTCCTGTCTTTCCTCTCGCCCGTCCCCGTCACCGGCTCCTTGGGCGCATGACCTGGAACGGCCACGGCCCCTGCGAAACCATCGCGCAAAACTGATTTCCCCGCGCGCGTTCCGCGCGCTCCTCGCGCCCGGCTTCGCCTCCAAATCAGCCCCGCGCTCCGGTCCTCCGCTCGCGCTCCGGCCTCCGGTTCGCAGGCCCCTAAAGGGCCGTCCCCTTGGTCCGCCCATCGCCCGGCACGGGGTCGGGTGAGAATTCAAGGAGATGAACAATGCCCGCAATTGGATATGTACAGCGTCAGGCCGACGGCTCTTTCAAAGGCTCGATCCGCACACTTTCGGTCAATGCCGAGGTCGCGATCCTGCCTAACCGCGGCAAGACCGGAGAGCAGCCCGACTATCGGGTTCTCTCGAACGGCGTGGAACTCGGCGGCGGTTGGATCCGCACCGGCGAGGTGTCGCAGCGCGAATATGTCCGGCTCGCCATGTCGGCGCCCGAACTGGGGCAGCGCACGCTCTACGCCAACCTCGGCCGCGCCGCCGGACAGGATGACGACGATACCTACGCCATCATCTGGAACGCCGGCGAGTAAGCACCGCCACCCCGCGCCGGGTCTCCGGCGCGGGGCATTCGCTTGGTTGGTCAGCGGCGATCAGGGCGGCGGGGGAGGGGCTGTCTGCTCAAGACCGGCCTATGATCCGGCAGCGCGCGGCCCGCGTCAAGGACGGCAGGGTCCCACCATTTTGCTGCGCAAAATCGTTTCCCCTACCGCCGCTTCGCGGCCGCTTCGCGGTCCCTGACCCGGGCCGCGCGCCGCCGGACGAGACCTTCTGTCTTAAGAAATCAGGAGGCTATCATGACTATCGAACAGCATATCGAGGAACTTCGCGCCGAACTCAATGCATGCACCGACGCGGCGGAATTCGCACAGATCACGCGCGAATATCAGGTCGCGCTGGAACAGAGAATCGAGCGCGATAAGGCATTCGACGCGGTGGTTCGGTCACGAAATTGAGGTTCAAATCAACCGGAGATGGCGGCATCAGGTCGTCATTTCCGGTCATTTTGCGCTTGTCAGGGCCACACCGGTGGGACGGGCCTGCCGTCCAATCTCCAATACGCAGCGCCGCAATGGAATCGCCGCGTGAGCACCGAAACAATCGGACATTTTCCCGTGATTGGCCCGCCATCGTGATTTACGCGCGGAGCTGCGGCGGCGATCATAGCGGACGCCGCGGTAGCATGGCGGGCTGCCGGACGATGGCATCGGGCTGCATTCGCTGGTTGGGTTTTGGGGGCGTGAGGGGGCGGAGAGAGGGA
>JAEMRT010000220.1 GCA_016463225.1 Sphingopyxis sp.
GCTCGAAACGCAAGGTGGTGGGCGATATCGCGAAAGACATCGAGCGGGTCTATGGCAAGGAGCGACTCCTGGTCGAGATTGCCAGCGCTTCGATCGACGATCCATCCGGGCGCATCTGCGATGTCATTTTCCCAATCGCCGGCAAGGACAAACTGGCGGCGATCATCAAGGAAAGCCAGGCAAAGGGCGCCTTGGATCGGCGGATCTACAAGGTGATGCGGAGGTCATGGGCCAATCATTATCGCCGTATGCTGCCAAGCCTGCTTTCGGCACTGGAGTTCCGGTCGAACAACGCCGTGTGGCGTCCGGTGCTGGCGGCCCTGGACTGGATCAGAAGCAAAGTGGATGATGGATGCCGCTACGTGCCGCCGCACGCAGTGCCGGTCGACGAGGTCATTCCGGCGAGATGGCGCAGTTCCGTCATTGATGAAGAGGGGCGCGTAAACCGGATCAGTTATGAGCTTTGTGTCCTCGCGCAACTGCGCGATCGCATCCGTTCTAAGGAAATCTGGGTTGTCGGGGCGGACCGATACCGCAATCCCGATGACGATCTTCCCAAGGACTTCGATGCGCGGCGAGAAGCATATTACACAGGATTGAACCTGACGGCGGATGCGCGTGCATTTTCAAGCGCCATCCGGGAAGAGCTTGCTCAGGAACTGTTGCTCCTCAATGCCAATATTCCCCGGAACGACAAGGTTCGGCTGCTGTGGCGCGGCGAGAACCGTATATCTCTCACCCCGTTCAAACCCTTGCCCGAACCCAGGGGTCTCGCCTCGATCAAGACCGAGATCGGCCAACGCTGGCCGATGACCGGGCTGCTCGACGTACTGAAGGAGGCTGCCCTTGATACGGGACTTCTCGAAGCGTTCGAAACATCGGCCTCGCGTGTTGCACTGCCGAAAACCGCGCTGGATCAACGTCTCCTGCTATGCCTCTACGGCCTGGGAACGAATGCCGGGCTCAAGCGGATCGCCGGCGCCACCCCCGATGTCAGCTATGAAGAGCTGCTGCATGTCCATCGCCGCTTCGTTCATGCCGCGGCGCTCAAGGAGGCGTGTGCCAGGGTTGCGAATGCGACCCTGGCAATCCGCAATGCTGCAGTCTGGGGGGACGCCGGCACGGCCTGTGCGTCAGATTCCACAAAGTTCGGAGCCTGGGATCGCAACCTGATGACGGAATGGCATGCGCGTTATGGTGGACGGGGCGTCATGATCTACTGGCATGTCGAACGACGCGCGACATGCGTCTATTCCCAGCTCAAGCGCTGCTCTTCCTCCGAGGTCGCCTCCATGATCGAGGGCGTGCTGCGCCATTGCACCGACATGGAAATCCAGCGACAATATGTTGATAGTCATGGCCAAAGCGCGGTTGGCTTTGCATTTTGCCGGCTTCTCGGATTTGAGCTTGCACCCCGCCTGAAAGCGATCGCTCGCCAGAAGCTGGCTCTTCCCGATGTCGGCATGCGAACGCGGCTTCCCCACTTGCAGCCGATCCTCTCCAGTCCGATCAACTGGGATGAGATCGAGCAGCAATATGACGAGATGGTCAAATATGCAGCCGCGATGCAGACAAAAACCGCCGACCCGGAGGCGATCCTGCGCCGGTTTAGCCGCTCCGAGGTGATGCACCCGACCTACAAGGCGTTGAGTGAGCTGGGCCGCGCGGTCAAGACGATCTTCCTGTGCCGGTATCTGCGCGAGGAGTCCTTCCGCCGCGAAATTCATGAAGGCCTGAATGTCGTTGAAAACTGGAACAGTGCCAATGGGTTCGTTTTCTTCGGCAAGGGCGGCGAGATCGCCACTAACCGCATCGATGAGCAGCAGCTCTCGGTCCTGGCGCTACATTTGCTGCAAGCGTCGCTTGTCTATGTGAACACCCGAATGCTTCAGAGCGTGCTGGTGGAACCGAAATGGACGGGCCGGATGACGCCGGATGATTATCGCGGCCTCACACCGCTGATTTACAGCCACGTCAATCCTTATGGCCGCTTCGACCTCGATCTGAATAGCCGGATCGATTTTGGGCGGCTTGCTGCCTGACCGGGGCCTTTCCGCTCGCACCATTTGGGTGCACCCGAACGTGACGATCGGAAGTGACATATACGACATGTCACAAAAGGGTGGTTCCGTCACCAATGTTACTGTACGAGGGCAAAGCCACCCTAATGTGACGGATTTGCCCATGACCCGCGTCGGCTACGCCCGCGTCAGCACCATCGACCAGGATCTCGACATCCAGGTTGCCCGGTTGAAGGCAGCGGGCTGTGAAATCCTCCGCTCCGAAACAGGCTCGGGCGCATCGCGCACTGGACGCACGGAGCTTGAGACGATCATGCAGTTCCTGCGCGCCGATGACGAACTCGTCGTCCTGCGTCTCGATCGGCTCGGTCGCTCCACACGCGATGTTCTCAATCTGGTTCATGAACTCGACCAGAAGGGAGCCTCATTGCGGGTGCTTGAGCCGGAGGTGACGACGGCCGGAAGCATGGGGCGGATGGTGATCACCATTCTGGGCATGGTCGCGGACATGGAACTGACGTTCATCAAGGACCGGCAGCGCGCCGGGATCGAGGCGGCGCGCGCCGAAGGCGTCTACAAAGGCCGGAAGAAAAACATCGATGACGATGAAATCCGACGCCGGATCACCGCCGGCGCGAGCAAGGCCAGCGTCGCGCGCGACCTCAAGATCTCAAGAATGACCGTCTATCGGGCGCTTGACGTCATTCCTTCAAGGATCGGGCTGCCGGAAAAGCCGCCTTCTGTCACCATCGCCCTGCATCTGACCATCGAGAACTTCAACAAGCATGGTCGTGGCAGAAAGCCCGCTCGCGAGCGCATTGAGGCGATGCTGGAGCGGGATTACCAGATGCAAAAGACCGGGAACTGCGATTACACGCTGACCGTCGCCTATGATCAGGGTGCCGATGGCGTCAGCCTCGATGATGAGATCGCATCTCTCCAGACAGAGATGTTCAACATCGCAGAGAGCTACAGGTGCTCGATCGAGACCGATGTTTACGAGATTGGAGGACAAGAGCGAGCCTGGTAGATCGCCATGTTCAATCTTTGTTCTTCAACATGGCCAAAATCGCAGCTTCGGGCCGACTGGGCCCTATACCCAGCGCCTGTTCTGGGATCTGGGCGGGGATTCTTCGCCCTTCCGTAACATCGATTTCATGCCCGAACTTTTCTACCTGCTACCGGCCGTATCGAAGGGCACATTGGCGTTCGGCGGACAGGCGGGGCTGCGCCATGAGTCCAACGGCCGCGATGGGTTGGCGTCGCGCAGCCTCAACACCCTCTATGTCCAGCCTGTGGCGACGATACCGATCGGAGACTACAAGCTGTCGCTGGGCCCGCGCTACTCCTTCTATGTCGGTGACCTTGAAGACAATCCGGATGTGAAACGCTATCGCGGCCACACGTCCTTGTTCGCGGAGTTTGGCCGTGAC